>JAQGNS010000217.1 GCA_028291705.1 Nevskia sp. | reverse complement strand
GGTAGGCCTGGGTGTAGTGCGGCAACTGGGTGATGAAGGTGGCGCCGTAGAACCAGAACCAGGAGATGCCCAGCACCGACAGGAACACGGTGCGGTTGCCGCGCATGAACTGGATGTTGCGCCAGGTTTCGGTGAAGGGATTCCAGTTGACCTTCAGATCCGGCGAACTCGGCGGGGCCGCCGGAATGGCGCGCGACACCAGGTAGCCGAGCCCGGCCGCCAGCAGCACCGCGACGCTGACCAGGGTGGTGCCGGCGTGCAGGCTCATGAGGATGCCGCCGACCATCAGGCCGAGCAGGATGGCCAGAGAGGTGGCGCTCTCCACCAGGGCGTTGCCGCCGACCAGTTCGTCCTGGCGCAAGGTCTGCGGCAGGATCGAATATTTCACCGGCCCGAACAGGGTGGCCTGCAGACCCAGACCGAACAACACCGCCAGCAGGAACGGCATGCTGCGCAGGTACAGGCCGATAGCGGCGGTAATGGCAATAGCGACTTCAAGCAGCTTGATGCCGCGGATCAGCCGCGACTTCTCGTATTTTTCCGCGATCTGGCCGGAAGTCGCCGAGAACAGGAAGAACGGCAGGATGAACACCACGCCGGCGATGTTCTGGTAGAAATCGACCTGCGACGAACTCAGGTTCATGGCGCCGAAGGTGACCAGCACACCCAGCGCGTTCTTGAACACGTTGTCGTTGAACGCGCCAAGCAACTGCGTTACGAAGAACGGCGCGAAACGGCGCTGCTTCAGCAGGCCAAACTGACTGCTCATCCCCTACTCCCTGTCGTTCTGTACCAGCACTCAGCCGCGGCCGCTGACCCGTTGCTGGAATTCCATGTAGGCCTGGAGCAATTCGGTTGGCGCTTCGAGCTGCGGGTAATGACCAACGCCCTGCAACACCACCACATCCGGATTGGGCACCAGTTGGCGGTAACGCTCGACCATGCGCGGCCCCGTCACCGGATCGAGCTTGCCGCAGATGAAGCGCAACGGCACCTTGGTCCGTTGCAGCGCCTCGACCCAGCGCTCGCGGTGCAGCTCGCGCTCCCTCAGGTAGCGCATCTGCTTGTAGGCCAAGTCAGCGCCGCCGTTGTAGGCGATGAGCTGCCAGAACTCCGCCAGCTCGTCGAAGGTCGGCTGGGTATTGGGCCCGAACACGCCGCTGAAGCTGGTGCGGAAGCCGTGCTCGGTCATCAGCTTGCTGACCAGCATGCCGACGCGCGACAGCAGCAGCTTCTGCAGGAAGGTCGGCCGGAACGATTCCGGGAACAGACCGCCGTTGAGCAGACAGACGGAATCGAGCTTCAGACCGGAACGGGAACCGCGTGGGCGCTCTTCCTGCCGCGCCAGCAGTTCCTGCGCCACCGTATCGCCATAGCCATGACCGATGACATGACAACGCTTCACGCCTAGCGAAGCGAGCAGGCCCTGCTGCAAATCGGCCTGGTCGGCGATGGTGTAGTCGTAGTCGCGCGGCTTGGCCGAATAGCCGAAGCCGATCATGTCGGCGGCGACCACCCGCGAGAAGTGCCGGCACAGCGCCGGCCATTGATGGTGCCAATCCCAGGAGGACGTCGGCGAGCCATGCAGCAGCAACAGCACCGGGCCGTCGCCGCCAGTGCCGCCGGTCTGATAGAACACGGTATGGCCGCGATGCGCATAGTGCTGGCCGCGCTCGTACCAACGCCTGAAAGTGACCGGTTCTTCGACGGGCTGGACGCTCATGCGCCCAGTGTACGCAAAGCGCCCCGCCGCATCAGCCCCCACCGCATCAAGCGGTCTTTGCCAGGCGCCGGTGGAAAGCCAGGAAAGCGCGCAGCGTGCCCTGCGGATCTTCCACCTGCGGGTAGTGGCCGATGCCCGGCAGCAGCACCGTGTCCGGGTTCGGCACCAGTTCACGGTAGCGCTCCACCATGTGGGCGCCGGAGATCGGGTCCACCGGCCCGTCGATCACCCGCAGCGGCACCGCCGTCTTCCGCAGCGCGCCGACCCAGCGCTCGCGGTTGGCGCGCCGCTCCGGGATGTAGCGGATCAGTTTGTGGGTGATACGGTTGCCGCCCCGGTGCGCCAGCAATTGCCAGAACTGGTGTAGCTCGGCCGCATCCGGCCGCGTTTCCTTGCCGAATACCGCGGCGAAGCTGCGGGCGAAACTGCGCTCGTTCATCAGCAAGCCGAGCAGCGGCCCCAGCGGTGTGAGCAGAAGCTTCTGCACCCGTGCCGCGCGATGCGTCTCGGGGAACAGGCCGCCATTGAGCAGGCACACCGATTGCACCACCAGGCTGTCATCGCCGGCGGCAAGCCGCTCCTCATGCCGCGCCAGCAGCTCCTGCGCCACGGTGTCGCCGTAGTCGTGGGCCAGGATGTGATAGCGGCGCACGCCCTCGGCGCGCAGCAAGGCCTCGTGCAGGTCGGCCTGATCGAAAATCGAGTAACGGTAAAAGCGCGGCTTGTCCGACCAGCCGAAACCGATCATGTCCGGCGCGATGACCCGACTGAAGTCGCGGCACAACTGCGGCCACAGCGCCTGCCAGTCCCAGGAGGCGGTGGGAAAGCCATGGATGCAGACCAGCGTGCGCTCGCCCTCGCCGCTACCGCCGGCCTGCCAGAAGATGGAATGGCCGCGATGCGTAAAGCGCCGGCCGCTCTCGCGCCAGGACTCGAACGTCGGTGTCATGACCGGCCCCTTCCCTGTGGTTGTAAGCTAGCGCACCGCAATCCGTCTTGGGGATTTCGCATGGCGCAGCAGAACACCGTCTACTTTACACCGGCCAGCTTCAAATTCATGCGCGGGCTGGCGCGCAACAACAACCGCGAGTGGTTCGCCGCGCACAAGCAGGACTACGAGAACCACCTGCGCCAGCCCTTCCTGCGCCTGATCGGCGACCTGGCCGAGCCGCTGCACAGACTCAACCCGCACTACGTCGCCAGCCCCAAGCCGGTCGGCGGCT
>JAQGNS010000197.1 GCA_028291705.1 Nevskia sp. | reverse complement strand
CGGGGCGGCCAGGGCGCGGATGTACTGGAAGGCTTCCTCGGGGCTGTCCTGGGCGCCGGCCTCGCGGGCCTGGCTGCTGACCGGAATCCAGATGGCGCCGCCGGACATGGCCGAGGTGCCGCCGTAGTGCCTGCTCTTCTCGATCACCACCACCTGGGCGCCCTGGTCGGCCGCCGCGATCGCCGCGGTCTGCCCGCCGGCGCCCGATCCCACCACCAGCACGTCGGTGGTGACATCCCAAGTCTCGGAAACCATCATGCTCCCCCTCATCGGTTTATTGGTCGCGGAACGGCCCGGAAAACCCGGACGCCGGAGGCATCCATGGGCTGCGCTTTCCACGGCCCATCTTGCGGCAAGCGCGCCCGCTGCATCTCACACAAACGGAGTAGCGCGACAGCCGTTGCGGGGACGGCACAGGCTGTCGCGGCGGCATTCTATTCATGGAACTTTCACGGTCGCTTCACAGTCATCTGCGACCAGGCCTGTATAGTGAATTCGTATCCCTTGCGGGGACTGCACGGAGGCGGCACGGCGTGATGGCCGCGACGGCGCAGGGCCACGGACGGCCCGATCCTTGCAAGACTTCAACGGCCACACGGAAGACTGCCATGACCGAGCATGCGATGAGCGAGCCGATGAGCGCGGTGGATCGCGCCTGGCTCGATATGGACGACCCCTGCAACCCGATGGTGATCAGCGCCATCTTCCAGCTCGAGGGGCCGGTGGACGCAGCCAACCTGCAGAAGGTGATGGTCGAGCGCCTGCTGCGCTATCCGCGTTTCCGCCAGCGTGTCGACCGCAGCCAGGGCGCACCGCGCTGGGTCACCGACAAGAATCTCGATTTCCGTCAGCATGTGCATGTGCGGCGGCTGCCGCACGGCGCCAACCAGCGTGAGCTGCGCAAGGCCATTTCGGCCGAAGTGTCGCGCGAACTGGACCACCACCGGCCGCTGTGGCGGCTGCTGCTCTACCCCTGCCCCAGCGGCCCGGTGACAGTGCTGTTCCGCGCCCACCACGCCCTGGCCGACGGCATCGCCCTGGTGACGCTGCTGATCGACAGCACCGACCGCGGCTTCCAGCGGGCGCCGGAGCCGCAGGCCACGGCCGTGCCGATGATCCGCCCCGGGCCGCTGGGCGGTCTGATCGATACCCTGGAGCTGCTCAATCACGGGCTGATCAAAGTGGGGGCGATGGTACGCAGCCGCGCCGGGCGCTCACGGCTCCTGACCCAGTTCAACGAGGGGCGCGATGCGGTGGCGGCGGTGCGGCATGTGCTGACCCTGCCGGAAAACAATCCGCCGTTCCTGCACAAGCCGCTGTCCGGCCACCGCGGCGTGGCCTGGGCCGACGAGATTCCGCTGGAACCGATCCGCCGCCAGGCCAAGGCGCTGGGCGTGCGCGTCAACGACCTGCTGATGACCGCGCTGGCCGGCGCCTTCAACCGTCAGCTGCAGCACACCAGCGCGGAACTGGCCGAGGACCAGAACCTGCGCATCTCGGTGCCGGTGAACCTGCGCAGCGGCAAGGGCCGCTCGCTCGGCAACCATTTCGGCCTGGTGCTGCTGGACCTGCCGGTGGGGGTGCGCAGCCCGCGCACGCGCCTGCAACTGGTGGCGCAGCGCATGACCGCGCTGAAGGAATCGCCGCAGGCCCGCGCCACCATGCTCGGCCTGGCCGCCGCCGGCCACCTGCCGGTGCCGCTGGAGCGCAAGCTGGTAGACCGCATCGGCGCCAAGTCGGTGGCGGTGGTGTCCAGCCTGCCCGGGCCGCGCCGCCATGTGCACATCGGCGGCGCGCGCATGCGCAACCTGGTGTTCTGGCCGCCGCAATCGGGCGGTATCGGCATCGGCCTGAGCTTCTTCAGCTACGCCGGCCAGCTCAGCTTCGGCGTTTCCACCGACCTGGCGCGCCTGCCCAATCCGCGCGGGCTGCTGGAAGCGTTCCGCAGCGAGCTGGAAGAGTTGCAGCGCCTGGCTCCCGAGCCGGAGCCGGCGACGTCGGAACCGCTGCCGGACGTGATGGGTTGAAGCCCGGCACCGCTGTCGGAACACGGAAATAGAAAAAGGCCGCTGTGAGCGGCCTTTTTCATTGAAGCTTTCAGATGCCGGGAACGGCCCGGAGCATCTTCAGGCCGCGCGCCTAGTGCCCGGCTTCCGCGACGGGCGCGGCAAGCACGGCATCCACCGGCGCGATGGCGGATGGCGCGGCCACGGCCGGCTTCTTGTCGCCGTACAGCTTCTTCGCCGCGCGCGGAAAGTCGGCGCGCAGCCGGATCTCGACCGCTTCGACCACGTCCAGTGCCTGCAGCCTGAGGGCGTTGTGGTGGAGGGCGACCAGCTCTTTTTCCGGCAGGCCCGCGCCGCGGACTTTTTCGAGGATGCGGTCGGTGGAGGGCGGCGGCTTGACCGGGGCGGACTGTTTTTTGTTCATGGACTGCGTCCTGGCTGAGGAAGGCGAAAGGTCCCGCGGCCGCCTGATCTGCATGGCTGCCGCCGGGTGCCTCAATAGTCCACTGTAGTGCTTTCCGGGGGAGCGTGCGCTGGACGGCCGGAGCGGAGATCGCGCGCAAGGCGCCCGGGCAGCGGCTCCGGGGCGATCCAGCCGCGGCGTGAGGGCGGGATCCGGAGGGGATAGTGCGCGCTTGACTCTGGACCCAGCTCCAGGGATTAGAGTACCGTCGCTGGAGTGCATCCCGGCCGGATGATCGGACATATCCGGCGGATATTCCGGCAGAGACATACGGGCTGGAGCAGTTCAGGATAGCGTCCATACCCGATCGGAACGGGCTTCAAAAACGCGGCAACGAGGCGAGTCAAACAGTCAGTCATGCGCATCCGGCAATTCATCGTAGCGATCATGCTTCTGCTGAGCCTCTCGGCTCAGGCCAGGACCGCGTTCGCCTGCGCCATGATGCCGGGTGCCACGCTGGCGGCATGTTGCTGCCCGGGCGAAGACCGGGATCACTGCCCGCCCTCATCTCATGCAAATCACTGCTGCGAGTTGGTCGCGCCGGCCGACGCCCCGCTGGGCCATGCCGTGGTTGGCGCCCATGACGATCAGCACGCCCGGATCCATCCGATCGATCCGCCGCCGGTTGCCGCAGTGGAATCGTATCTGCTGCCGGTCTCGTTCGATGCCGGCGATAAACACTACCTGTCCCCGCAACTCGATGCCAGCCGGCGCCGGGTTCTTCCGCTGTACCTCCTGACGGCGCGCCTGCGCCTGTAGCTCGATGGTCTCGCGGCTCCCGAGTGGAGCTGCCTGCACTGCTGTTTCTGTAACCGGCCCCCACGGCCAATCCAGACCATCGAACTTGTAGAGAGGTACTCATCGTGTTTCAGCAATATTCCGCGCAGCGCACGCTGCTCGCAGCCGTTGTCGGCATCAGCTCCTTCGTGTCCGTCGCAGCCCGCGCCGACGGCGATCAGCCCCGGGCGGCAAACTTTGTCGCCGTCATGGCGGCCAAGGACCCCGCGCACTTCGGGCCGCACCTGCCGGCGGCCGATCTGCCGTCCACCTACCGGGCGCCGGTGCCGGGTTCAATCGCCGCAATCGCCGCAGCGAAGGACCCGTCCCACTTTGGTCCATACCTGGCCGCGGCCAATGTTCCGTCTTCTTACCTGGCGCCCGCGACGGGATCGATTGCCGCCCTCTTGGCGGTAAAAGACCCTTCCCGCTTTGGTCCGCATCCGGCCGCTGGCGATAGCGCCTCCGGCGACGCGCCGCCCGCGCCGGGTTCGCTCGCCGCCGGTGACGGCGGATCTTCAGGACGGCGCGGCTGCGACACAGCCTGCTGAGGCCTGGCCTCGACGCAACCGGCCCGGTTGGTTCGGGCCGGCTGTACCTGCCTCCGCTGTCCGCCTTGTTGGGGAGATTGCCGTGTCCAAGCTTCGATTCGCCGGCTGTGTAGCCGCAACTGCATTGCTGTATGCCGTATTCCCTGTTCTTGCGGAGGAGCCGGTTGCCGGCGCTATTCCTCCCGCCCACGCGCACCCGTTCGATTTCGCCACGGCCGCTTCCGGCGCGCCGCTATCGATTGCGGATGCGGCAGCGCTGGCGCTGACCGATCAGCCGATCCTGAGTGGACGCGAAGCCTCGATCGACGCCGAGGAACAACTCGCGGTGTCGGCGGCGCAGCTGCCGGACCCCAGGCTCATAGCCGGGATCAAGGATTTGCCGGTGGACCGCGGTGAGGCCTTCAGCGTCCGCGACGACAACTTCACCATGTTCTCCGTCGGCATCAGCCAGGACTTTCCGCGCGGCGACAAGCGCCGGCTCAAGGGCGAACGCAAGCGCCTGGAAGCGGCGACGGACCGCCTTGGG
>JAQGNS010000178.1 GCA_028291705.1 Nevskia sp. | reverse complement strand
CGAAGCCGATGCCGGCGGCGCGTTGACTCTGGTCCTGGCGCTGACCCAACTGCATGACCTCGTCTCCTCCACGGGGCCGATCAGCGCAGGTGGCAATCGGTCCGCGAAAATCAGGCGCCGACATCTGAAGGTCGGTCACCACATTATTTCATATTATGGGATAATAGTTTATATAATGGGATAATATGAGTCAAGGGATCTGCCGCAAAAAATGCGCGCGGTCTTGCGCAAGATTGCTTGCTGCCGTGGAGGTTGCTCGAAGGGGATTTCGACGCGGCGCACGCGATCGACGCCGCCGTGGCGGCGTTGCGGGACGGCCCTGCTATCCGCGCGCGCCTTCAGGCACGCGCGGTTTCAGGGCGAGGGAGCGGCAACGGCTGCGCTGTTGTCGCGGCCTTCGAAGCGGTAGCTACCGGGGCCGGCGCGATACACCGCGTACTGGCCGTCGAGGCGCAGGAATTCCACGCCTTCGGGTTGCGCGGCGGGCCGCACGCCTGCGGCGGGCAGCCAGATTTCGGCGCTGCATCCCTGCGGAATGCGCGCTTCGAGCAGCAGCTTGCCCGCTTCGCGCTTCCAGTACGACTCGATATTGCCCTGCGGTGCGCGCACGATGCCCCGCACCCACTCGAGCCCGGCGGGCGGATTGGGCTTGATGAGAACCTTGGCGTAGCCTGGCTCGCCGGCGCGAATGCCGGCGAGGCTCTGGTAGAAGTACGAGCTGACCGAACCCCAGTAGTGATGGTCGTAGGAGCGCGAGGACAGCTCCCAGCCTTCGGCCATGGTGGAGAGACCGCTCTCCAGCCAGAAGCCCCAGCTCGGCATGGTGGTGCTGGTGGCGACGGCGTAAGCGGTGTCGGCGTGGCCGTAGTCGCCGAGCATGGTCATGACGTAGCGGCCGGCGTAGACGCCGGTGCCGAGGTGATAGCCGCGCGACACGATGTCCTCGTTGACATGGCCAACCACCGCAGCTTCCTCGCCGGCCGGCACCAGACCAAAGGCGACCGCCAGCACGTTGGGTGTTTCGGCGTAGGGGCGGATTTCACCGCTGGCGCTCTTGTTGCGATACAGGTGTGCCACGCCGTCCCAGTAGCGCGTGTTGTAGGCTGCGCGCACGCGCGCGGCCAGGGCGCTGTAGCGCGCCTGGTCTTCGCTCTTGCCGAGCAGGCCGGCGCTGCGCGAGAGCAGGTCCAGCATGTGGTAGTAGTAGGCCGTGGCGGTGGCGTCGACCGGGCCGCTGGGCTGGCGCATGGCCGCTTCCATCAGACCGCCCGGCGGCAGCACCGCGGCGTATTCGCCGAGGAAGGGATTGTTGGGATTGTTGTAGGCCAGGCTGTCGGGCGTGAAGTAGGCGGCGGTGTAGTCGAGCAGCTTCTTCTGCGTGTCGTACATCTGCGCCAGGATCCGGCGGTCGCCGTAGGCCAGGTACATTTCCCAGGGCAGCACCAGGGTGGCCGCGTCCCAGGATGGCACCGCGCCCCAGATCATGTTCCAGCCCGGCGAGTTTTCGTAGCTGTAGTACGGCGTGGACGGCACGATCTTGGGGATCTCGCCCTTCGGCGATTGCGCGTCGCGGAAATCGCCGAGCCACTTGGTCCAGACCCGCGCCACGTCGAAGTTGATGACCGAGGCCAGCGCCGAAGCCTGGGCGTCGCCGGTCCAGCCGTTCTTCTCGTAGGTCGGCGTGTCGGTCTGATTGCCGTACATGTTGTTGAGGATGGTGGCGCGCGCCGAAGCCTGGATGCGGTTGAGCAGTTCGTTGGAGCTTTCGAACGAGGCGTTGGAGCGCACGGTGGAGTGCATCACCTCGCCTTCCAGCGCGTCCAGCGTCGGCACGCCGGGGTAGCCGCTGAGCTGCACATAGCGGAAGCCCTTGTAGCTGAAGGACGGCGTCCAGCTTTCCGGGCCGCCGCCGGCGAGCACGTACTGGTCGGTCTGCAACTGGGTGTCGACCAGGCCGCTGGCGATGGCCACGGTGCCGTCGGTATTGAGCTTCTCGGTCTGCACCAGGGTGATGTTGCTGCCTTTCGGGCCGCTGGCGGAAAGGCGCAGGCGGCCGGCGAAGATGCGGCCGAAGTCGAAGACGTAGATGCCGGGACTGGGCTGGCTGACCGATACGGGACGGATCTTGCCGACCACACCGACCGGTTCCTGCGCGGCGGCATGCAACACACCCTTCGGGCCAGCGACCACGTTGGCCACGGTCCAACGGCTGTCGTCGAAACCGGTGGCCTGCCAGCCCGCCGGCAGCAGGCGCGCATCGTAGTGCTCGCCGCCGAATACCGAATCGTAACGGGTGGGACCATCGACGCTGCGCCAACTGCCGTCGCTGGCGACGGTAAGCAGGCGGCCGTCTTCGAGGCGCACTTCGAGTTGCGCCAGCAGCGCCGGCGCCGCATGCCAGGGCGCCATGTGCCAGTACCATTCGCTTGGCTCGATCGCGCCGTACCAGCCGTGGCCGAGTTCGGCGCCGAGGACGTTGCTGCCTTGCGTCAACAGGGCCGTGACATCGAAGCTGCGGTACAGCACGCGCTTGCCGTAGTCGGTATAGCCGTCCTGCAAGGCCTCGCCGACGGCGCGGCCGTTGAGGCTGACGCGGGGCAGGCCGCCGCCGGCAACGTAGAGCCGGGCTGATGCGACGCGGCCCGGCAGGTCGAAAGCCTTGCGCAGCAGCGGTGCGGGCGTGCCGATCGGCAGCACCAGATCCTTGTCCGGCACGCCGGCAGCGACCAGCAGGCCGTCGGCAGCCACGGTGCCGCCGGTAAAGGGATTGGCGCCGCCGGCAAAGTCGGCGTGGAAGTCCTGCTCGCCGCCGGCCTGCACCGACACCGAGTGGATCACGGCGGCGTCCGCCGCGGACGCAATCATGCCGATGGTGCCGCTGGTCTGCGCGGCGTCGCTCAGCGTGTCCACCGTGGCACCGTCAACCGAGGTAACCAGGCTGGTGCCGTGCGTGTCGATCTGCAGCACATGCTTCTGCGCCTTCCACTCCGCCACCGTGGCGGACAGGCTGATGGTGCGCAGGGTCTGGATGTTGACGCGGGAACTGCTGCCGCCGGCGTAGCGCCGCACCTGCTCCAGCAGGCGCACCTGGCCGCCGTCGGTGCTGATCTTCCACAGGTAGGCTTCGCCGTAGGTCTTGCCGACCGGACGGGCGCGAAAGAGGAAGCCGAGCGCGTTGCCGTTCAAGGTGAAATCGAAGCCGATGCGGGCATCGTGCCAGTCGTGATCGGCATTGAGGCGGCCGGAGATCCATTGTGCCGACCAGTCCTTGGGCTC
>JAQGNS010000479.1 GCA_028291705.1 Nevskia sp. | reverse complement strand
GTGTGGATCGCCTCGATCTCCGGCACGATCAGGTGCGGCTTCTCCAGTTCGACGATGCGGCGGATGGCGGCGCCGTCGAGCATGCTGATGACGTGGCTGCGGTGCGCCACCTGCATCGCCGGCGCATCGGCATAACGGTCCACGGCGATGGTCTCGACGCCGAGCCGCTGCAACTCGATCACCACTTCCTTGCCCAGTTCGCCGGAACCGAGCAGCAGGACGCGGGTGGCAGCGGGTGAAAGCGGGGTTCCAAGGGTGGTCATCGGTTTGGCACAGGAGGACAATGGAGGTCCGATATTGTGCTGCCCGCACTGTCACGCGCGCAAAGCACACTCCCCCGCTCAAAAAACCGCCAATCGCCATCCGATGACCCGCCGCACCAAGATCGTAGCCACCCTCGGCCCCGCCACCGACGACCCCGCCGTGCTACAGCGCATCCTCATCGCCGGCGTCGACGTGGTCCGCCTCAACTACTCCCACGGCAAGGCCGAGGACCATGCCCGCCGCGCCGCCGCGGTGCGCAAGACGGCGCTGGAAATGGGTCTGGACATCGCCATCCTGGCCGACCTGCAGGGCCCCAAGATCCGCATCGAGAGCTTCGCCGCCGGCCCGGTGGAACTGGTCGAAGGCCAGCCGTTTGCGCTCGACACCGCGCTGGGCGCCAATGCCGGCGACCAGCACATCGTCGGCTGCGCCTACGCCGAACTGCCGCGCGACGTGAAGCCGGGCGACGTGCTGCTGCTCAACGACGGCGCCATCTCGCTGCGGGTGGAGCAGGCCGAAGGCACGCGCATCGACACGGTGGTGCAGATCGGCGGCACCCTGTCCAACCGCAAGGGCATCAACAAGCAGGGCGGCGGCCTCTCCGCGGCGGCGCTGACCGACAAGGACCGCGAGGACCTGCGCCACGCCGTCTCGATCGAGGCCGACTTCCTCGCCATCTCCTTCCCGCGCAACGCGGCGGACATGGAAGAGGCGCGCCAGCTGGTGCAGGCCGCCGGCGGCAGTGCCGCGCTGGTGTCGAAGATCGAGCGCGCCGAGGCGCTGCCCAAGCTGGACGAGATCGTCGCCGCCTCGGACGCGGTGATGGTGGCGCGCGGCGACCTGGGCGTGGAGATCGGCGACGCCGAACTGCCGGGCTGGCAGAAGCGCATCATCGCCACCTCGCGCGAGATGAACCGCATGGTCATCACCGCCACGCAGATGATGGAGTCGATGATCACCAGCGCGCTGCCGACCCGCGCCGAGGTCTCCGACGTGGCCAACGCGGTGATGGACGGCACCGACGCGGTGATGCTTTCCGCCGAGACCGCCACCGGCCGCTGGCCGGTGAAGGTGGTGGAGGCGATGGCCCGCGTCTGCATCGCCGCGGAAAGCGCGATGCCGCCGCGCGAGCGCGCCGCCGAGCGCCTCGACCGTCATTTCGAGCGCACCGATGAGGCCATCGCCATGGCCACCACCTGGACCGCGCGGCACATGCACGCCACCGCCATCGTCTCGCTCACCGAATCCGGCAGCACCGCGCTGATGATGTCGCGCGCCGAGACGCAGATTCCAATTTACGCCCTGACCCAGCACGAGCGCACGCGCCGGCGCATGGCGCTGTGCCGCGGCGTCTACCCGGTGGCATTCCAGCCGAGCACGCTGGAGACGCTCAAGCCGGTGGCCGAGGCGATCGACTGCCTGGTCTACCGCAAGGTGCTGAGCCCCGGCGACCGCGTACTGGTGACCAAGGGCGACTTCACCGGCCCCGGCGGGACGAATTCGATGAAGATTGTTACCGTGTAGCTGCCAGGCGCCGCGCAGCCGCGCAGCGCATCCCCACGGAAGGGGCAATACCGGAGGAACGAAACATGGGCGCAGGCAACAGCGACTTCCTCGTCATCGGCCATCGCGGCGCGCGCGGGCACGCGCCGGAGAACACCCTGCTGGCGCTGGACACCGGCATCCTGCTCGGCGCGCACTGGGTCGAGTTCGACGTGCAGCTGCATCCGGAAGGCGCGCTGCTGGTGTTCCATGACCTGACCCTGGACCGCACCACCGACGGCAAGGGCCTCTTGCAGCAATGCGACTTCGCCACCCTGCGCGGACTCGACGCCGGCCAGGGCCAGCAGATCCCCACGCTGGAAGAGGCGCTGGACCTGATCGAACAGCGCGTCGGCGTGAACATCGAGCTGAAGACGGCCGACGGCACCGGCGAAGCGGTGGCGGGCGTGCTGCGCCAGTACCTCGACGCCGGTTGGCCGGCAGAGCGCTTCCTGGTTTCTTCCTTCCACCTGCCGGAGCTGTGGGAATTCCACCAGGCGGCGCCGGAAATCCCGGTGGGCGTGCTGCTCGGCGGCGTGCCGCTGGACTGGGCCGGCTGCGCCACCGAATTGCAGGCGGCGTCGGTGAACCTCTCCTCCGAGTTCGTCGACCCGCGCCTGGTGGCGGACGCCAAGGCCCACGATTGCAAGGTCTACGTCTACACCGTCAACGATCCCGCCGAGATGCGCGCGCTGCGAGCATTGGGCGTGGACGGAGTATTCACCGATTACCCGGACCGGGCATTGAAGTTCAGCAAGACATGATGCGTATGCAGGTCGGATCAAGCGCAGCGGATCCGACATGGCCAACGCCGCGCCGTCGGGTCCGCTGCACTTGACCCGACCTACTCCGACTTGATTTGCTGCGCCCGGCCCCAAACACCTCATCATCCACATCCCTTCCCCGGAGCCCGCCTTGATCGACCTCTACACCGCCGCCACCCCCAACGGCCACAAGGCTTCGATCATGCTGGAGGAGCTGGGCGTGCCGTACACGGTGCACCACCTCGACCTGTCGCGCGGTCACCAGAAGACGCCGGAATACCTCAAGATCAACCCCAACGGCCGCATCCCGACCATCGTCGACCGCGACAATGACGACTTCGCGGTGTTCGAATCCGGCGCCATCCTGATCTACCTCGCGGAAAAGTACGGCCGCTTCCTGCCCGCCGACGTCAAGGGCCGCTCCACCGCGATCCAGTGGCTGATGTTCCAGATGGGCGGCATCGGCCCGATGCAGGGCCAGGCCAACGTCTTCCACCGCTACTGGCACGAGAAATACCAGCCGGCCATCGACCGCTACCAGAACGAAACCAAGCGCCTCTACGGCGTGCTGGAAAAGCGCCTGCAAGGCCGCGACTACCTGTGCGACGAATACGGCATCGCCGACATCGCCAACTTCACCTGGGTCAACATCCATTCCTGGTCGGGCGTGTCGATCGACGACCTGCCCAATGTACAGGCCTGGCGCAACCGCATCCGTGAGCGCCCGGCGGTGCAACGCGGGCTGGCGGTGCCGGGCGACTCCGCGCCGGCCGCGGTGGTGGATGCCGCCAAGAGCATGCTGCAGCGCTGAAAGCCCTTGTAGGTCGGTTCAAGGGCGCGCAGCGCCCGGAACCGACAGGCCCGGCTGATATCCCGTTCACGGATTAAAACCCCTGCGGGTGCTAGGCTATCCGGCCAGCATGTCATGCAACGGTCATCACGGATGAATCTACTAGCGTCTGAATCCCCCAAAGCGCTCGACGCCCCGACAGCCATGACCTCGTCCGCCCCCCATGTGATCCAGCATTTCGTCAACCGCGAACTGTCGCTGCTCGAATTCAACCGGCGGGTGCTGGAGCAGGCCAAGGACGAGAGCGTGCCCCTGCTGGAGCGCCTCAAGTTCCTCTGCATCTCCTGCTCCAACCTCGACGAGTTCTTCGAGATCCGCGTCGCCGGCCTGAAGCAGATGATCAAGCTGGGCACGCCGCTGGTGGGCCAGGACGGCATCACGCCGACCGAGCTGTTCGCCGAAGTCAACACCCGCACCCACACCCTGGTGGACGAGCAGTACCGGGTGCTCAACGAGGTGATGATCCCGGCGCTGGAAAAGGAAAAGATCCGCTTCGTACGCCGCAGCGAGTGGACGCCGGAGCAGGACGCCTGGCTGCGCAGCTACTTCCAGAACGAGCTGCTGCCGGTGCTGTCGCCGATCGGGCTGGACCCGGCGCACCCGTTCCCGCGCATCCTCAACAAGTCGCTCAACTTCATCGTCTCCCTGACCGGCAAGGACGCCTTCGGCCGCAACATCGGCTACGCCATCGTGCAGGCGCCGCGGGCGCTGCCGCGCCTGATCCGCATGCCCAAGGAAGTGGCCGGCACCGGGCCGTGCGACTTCGTTTTCCTGTCCTCGGTGATCCACGCCTACGTCGACGAGCTGTTCCTCGGCATGCAGGCCAACGGCTGCTACCAGTTCCGCGTCACCCGCAACTCCGACCTGCTGGTCGACGAGAACGAAGCGGAAGACCTGCTGGAAGCGCTGGAAGGCGAGCTGTCGCAGCGCCAGTGGGGCGACACCGTGCGCCTGGAAGTGGCGCACAACTGCCCCGAGCACATGTCGCTGTACCTGATGGAAGAGCTGAGCCTGGGCCCGGCCGACCTGTACCAGTGCCAGGGCCCGGTGAACCTGATGCGCCTGATGGCCCTGCCCGACCTGATCGACCGGCCGGAGCTGAAGTACACCCCCTTCGTGCCGCGCGTGCCCAAGGCCCTGGCCGGCGACATGTTCGCGGCGATGCGCAAACACGACCACCTGCTGCAGCATCCCTACGACTCCTTCGGCCCGGTGCTGGACCTGCTGCGCAATGCCGCCAAGGATCCCAACGTGCTGGCGATCAAGCAGACGCTGTACCGCACCGGCGCCAAGTCGCCGGTGGCAGAGGCGCTGATCCAGGCCGCCCGCGCCGGCAAGGAAGTGACGGTGGTGGTGGAGCTGCGCGCCCGCTTCGACGAGGCCGACAACATCTCACTGGCGGAAGCGCTGCAGGAAGTCGGCGCCCACGTCGTCTATGGCGTGGTCGGCTACAAGACCCACGCCAAGATGATGCTGATCGTGCGCCGCGAGGAAGGCGTGCTGCGCCAGTACGCGCACCTGGGCACCGGCAACTACCATCCCAAGACCGCGCGCCTGTATACCGACTACGGCCTGCTCACCGCCGACCCGGCGATCTGCAAGGACGTGCACGGCGTGTTCCTGCAGCTGACCAGCCTGGGCAAGGTGAGCAAGCTCAATCGCCTGCTGCAGTCGCCCTTCACCCTGGCCAAGGGCATGCGCGACCGCATCGAGCGCGAGATCGGCCACGCCGCCAAGGGCAAGAAGGCGCACATCATCGCCAAGATGAACGCGCTGGTGGAGCCGGAGATGATCCAGGCCCTGTACCAGGCCTCGCAGGCCGGCGTGCAGATCGACCTGATCGTGCGCAGCATGTGCTCGCTGCGGCCCGGCGTGCCCGGCCTGTCCGAGAACATCCGCGTGCGCTCCATCGTCGGCCGCTTCCTCGAGCACCCGCGCGTGTTCTACTTCGCCAACGGCGGCGACCACGAGCTGTGGCTGTCCAGCGCCGACTGGATGGAGCGCAACCTGTTCCGCCGCGTCGAAGTCGCCTTCCCGGTGCTGGACAAGAAGATCCGCGAGCGCGTCATCGACCAGCTGCAGGCCTACCTCGACGACACCGCCTCGAGCTGGCTGCTGCAGCCGGACGGCACCTACCAGCGCGCACCCAGCGAACCGGGTGCCAAGGGCGTGCAGGTGAAGCTGCTGGAAGAGATCCTCGGCAGCGCGTAAAGGTATTAATCCGTAGGTCGGTTCAAGCCCGCGCAGCGGGCGGAACCGACGCTTCGGCGCAACATCGGCTCCACCATCCTGGATCACCCGTAGGGCGGGCCATGCCCGCCATGCTCCCTCGACTTGAGCCGCGCACCCGGCGGCCATAGGCGGCCATAGGCCGCCCTACGCAAGCGGCGCAGCTACTCGAAGCGCAGCCGGTAATCCGCCGCCACCAGGTACTTCGCCTCCAGCTCCAGGTCCTCCCGCGTCAGCGGATGCCGGTCCAGCCAGCCCGGCCGGAACTGCAGGCGCACGGTCCGCGCCGAAGCTTCTATCTGCAAGGGGATGCGCAGCCCGGGGGCGCGTGAGCGGTGCAGCAGCACCGCCAGCCGGAACAGGATGGCCAACTTCTGCACCAGCGGCTTCCAGGCCTCCGGCAGGTCTTCCAGAGCGCCCTGGGCGAACTTGCCGCGCTGCAGCCGCACCAGCGCCGCCAGCAGCTTCTGATCGGTGAGGGAGAAGCCGAACATCTCGGCGTGGCGCAGGATGTATTCGCCGTGGCGGTGCGAGCCGTCATGGGCAACGACCAGGCCGATCTCGTGCAGCAGGGCCGCCCAGGCCAGCAGGCGCGGCGCTTCGCCGCCCTGCAGGTTCCATGACGGCGCCACTTGTTCCAGCAGTTTCAGCGCCGAACGCTCGATCTCGCGCGCGTGGGCGCGGTCGACGCCGTAGCGCTCCGCCGTGGCTTCCACCGAGCGGCTGCGCACGTCGCGGTCGGAGAGGCGACCGAGCAGATCGTAGATCACGCCCTCGCGCAGGGCGCGCTCCGAGGTCTCCATCTTCTTCAGGCCAAGGCTGTCGAACACCCCGGCCAGCACCGCGATGCCGCCGGCGAACACCGGCCGGCGGTCCTCGCGCAGCCCGGGGAAGTCGAAGCGGTCGACGCGGCCGGCGCGTACTGCCAGGTC
>JAQGNS010000092.1 GCA_028291705.1 Nevskia sp. | reverse complement strand
CGCTGACCGCGGGAGCGGCGGCGGGCGCTTCAGCGGCTGGTACTTCCCCGACGACAACGGCGGATGCAGCGGTTTCCACAGCGGGCGCCGGCGGCGCGCCGGCTTCCAGCTCTTCCAGCAGACGGCGGAATTCGAAGCGGCGGTAGAGGCCGGCGAGCTTGTCCACGTCCGGCGCCGCCGGGTGCAACTGGTCGAAGCGCAACGGCAGCTCGACGTCGCAGCGGATGGTGGCGAGCTGGCGCGCCATCGGAATCTGCGGCAGGGAGGCGCGCAGGTTCTCGCCGGCCTTGCCCTTGATCTCGGCGGCATGTTCGATGATGGCGTCGAGCGAGCCGTGCTCGACCAGCCACTTGGCGGCGGTTTTGGGGCCGACCAGGGGCACGCCGGGAATGTTGTCGCTGGTGTCGCCGACCAGGGCCAGGTAGTCGATGATGCACTTCGGCGGCACGCCGAATTTCTCCACCACGCCGGCCGGATCCATGCGCCGGTTCTTCATGGTGTCGAGCAGGCTGATGCGCTCGTTGACCAGCTGCGCGAGATCCTTGTCGCTGGTGACGATCAGCACGTCCTTGCCGGCCGCGTCGGCCTGGCTGGCCAGGGTGCCGATGACGTCATCCGCCTCCACGCCGACGATGGCCAGCAGCGGCAGGCCCATGGCCTGCACCAGCTCGGCGATCATCGGGAACTGGGCGCTGAGGTCTTCCGGCGTGGCGTCACGGTTGGCCTTGTACTCGGGGTAGATCTCGTCGCGAAAGGTCTTGCCGGGCGCGTCGAACACCACGGCAATTTCTTCCGGGGTGTATTCCTTGAGCAGGCGCCGCAGCATATTGGCCATGCCCAGCACGCCGCCGGTGTGCTCGCCGCGCGCGGTGGTGAGCGGCGGCAGCGCGTGGTAGGCGCGGAACAGCCAGCCCGATGCATCGATCAGGATCAGCGGGCGGACGGGCTGGCTCGTGGATGCGTTCACGGCAGCAGGGCTTCGCCGCGCAGCAGGTCGTCGATGGTCTCGCGGGCGCGGGCCAGGTGCATCTGCCCGCCGTCGACCAGCACTTCGGCGGCGCGCGGCCGCGAGTTGTAGTTGGAGCTCATGACGAAACCGTAAGCCCCGGCGGTGCGGAAAGCCAGCAGGTCGCCCTCGGCCAGGGCCAGGGAACGGTCGCGCGCCAGCCAGTCGCCGCTTTCGC
Organism: Nevskia sp.; assembly: GCA_028291705.1. Taxonomy (GTDB): domain Bacteria; phylum Pseudomonadota; class Gammaproteobacteria; order Nevskiales; family Nevskiaceae; genus Nevskia. The sequence goes on along the minus strand of JAQGNS010000092.1, from coordinate 1,475 downwards.
AGACCGGGCCGACGAGGTCCCAGGTCTGCGCCTGCGTCGTCGCCTTTTCCCGCACTGGCAGCACTTCATGCCAGGCGTCGTAGAAAGAGGGGCGGATCAGGTCGTTCATGGCCGCGTCGATCACGGCGAAGTTCTTGTGCGCGGTGGGCTTGAGCAGCTCGACCCGGGTCAGCAGGATGCCGGCGTTGCCGGCGATGGCGCGGCCCGGCTCGGTCATCACGGTGAGGCCACGGCCTTCCAGCTTGGGCCGCAGGGCGCGCGCCCACTGCGCCGGCTCGGGCGGGGTTTCGTCGTGATAGCGCACGCCGAGGCCGCCGCCGACGTCGATGTGCTGCAGACGGATGCCGTTGGCGGCGAGGCGGTCGATCAGGGCCAGCACGCGGTCGAGCGCGTCGAGGAAGGGCGATAGCTCGAGCAGCTGTGAGCCGATGTGGCAGGCGACGCCGTGCACTTCGATGCCAGGCAGGCCTTGCGCCAAGGCATAGAGCCGCTCGGCCTCGCCGATATCCACGCCGAACTTGTTTTCCTTGAGGCCGGTGGAGATGTAGGGATGGGTGCGGGCGTCGACGTCCGGGTTGACGCGCAGGGCGATGTGCGCGCGCATTCCGCGCTGGGTGGCGATGGCGCTCAGGCGCTGCAGCTCGGTTTCGGATTCGACGTTGAAGCAGTAGATCTTCGCGTCCAGGGCCTGGACGATTTCCGCGGCGCTCTTGCCGACGCCGGAGAACACGACCTTGGCCGCGTCACCGCCGGCGCGCAGCACGCGCTGCAGCTCGCCGCCGGAGACGATGTCGAAACCGGCGCCGAGGCGCGCCAGCACCTGCAGTACGGCCAGGGTGGAGTTGGCTTTCACCGCGTAGCAGATGCGGTGGTCGATGCCGGCCAGGGCCTCGTCGAAGGCCCGGTAGTGGCGGCTCAGGGTGGCGCGGGAATAGACGTAGGCCGGCGTGCCGTACTTGGCGGCGATGGCGGACAGCGGGACGTCTTCGGCGTGGAGTTCGCCGTTCTTGTAGTTGAAGTGATCCATTTACGGTTGCGGTGCGGCGGGCGGCGGGTTCGGCGTGGATTCCGGGGCGGCGGGCGCCGGCGGGGCCTCGGGCTGGTCCGCGGCGTCGGGCGGCGCATCCTCCGGGGCGGGGGTGCCGTCGGTCTTGTGGTGTTCCTTCTTCAGGGCGCCCTTGTGCGGCTGCGTGCCCGGCAGGTACAGCGGGCCGGAAGCGCCGCAGGCGGCCAGCAACAGCACGGCCAGGCAGAGGATGCAGCGTTTCATCGTCTCGTTCCGGTGGGAGGGTACGGGCCCGGGAAATCCGGTGGTTCAGTTTAACAGCGGTTGCCCTTGGAGCAGGGCTCTCGGCACAATCGGCCCCGACGACCCCCACATGGACGCTATGAAAGTCATCGAATCCGCGGAAGCGGTGCAGCTGGAACCGGACGGCCCGGCCAACGCGGCCGTGATCTGGCTGCACGGCCTGGGC
>JAQGNS010000089.1 GCA_028291705.1 Nevskia sp. | reverse complement strand
GCCGTCATGGCGCGGTCGTGCGAGAAGTCGAAACGCAGGCGCTCGGGCGAAACCAGCGAGCCCTTCTGCGCCACGTGGGCGCCGAGCACGCTGCGCAGCGCCGCATGCAGCAGGTGGGTAGCGGAATGGTTGCGTCGAATGGCATCGCGCCGCGCGCTGTCGACCTCGGCCTTGAGATTGTCGCCGGTGCGCAGGACGCCGCTCTCCAGCTTGCCGATGTGGCCGCGCGCATTCGGATTCAGCGCCTGCGTGTCGCTCACCGCGAAACGCGTACCCGGCGCAGTCAGCGTGCCGGTATCGCCAACCTGACCTCCGGACTCGGCGTAGAACGGCGTGCGGTCGAGGAATACCACCGCCTCATCGCCGGCCTCGATGCGCTCGACCGCCTGGCCGTTCCTGATGATCGCCATCACCTTGGCCGCACCCGCCTCGTGCTCATAGCCGGTGAATTCGGTCTTGGCGTCGCCAAGGACATTGCTTACCGCGCCCTGCGAATAGTCGGCGGTGAAGTTGCCACCGGCGCGGCTGCGATCCTGCTGCGCCTTCATCTCGCGCTCGTAGCCTTCCGTATCCAGGGTCAGGCCGCGCTCGCGCGCGATGTCGGCGGTGAGGTCCAGCGGGAAGCCGTAGGTATCGTACAGCTTGAATGCCACATCACCGGGGATCACTCCACCAGTGGCGCCGCCGCCGGACTTGGCGATGGCGTCTTCGAGCAGGCGCATGCCCTTGTCCAGGGTAGCGGCGAAAGCTTCCTCTTCCTGCTTGATCACGCGCTCCAGCACGGCGCGCTTCTCCACCAGGTCGGCATAGGCTCCACCCATCACCTCGCCCAGGGGGGCGACCAGTTTGTAAAAGAAGGGCTCGTTCAGGCCCAACTTGTAACCATGGCGGATGGCGCGGCGCATGATGCGGCGCAGGACGTAGCCGCGGCCTTCGTTGGACGGCACCACGCCGTCGCAGATGAGAAAGCTGGTGGCGCGGATGTGGTCGGCGATGACTTTCAGCGAGGGACTGAAGTCGGGGGCGACGTTCGCCAGCTTGGCCACGGCGCCGATCAGGGTCTTGAACAGGTCGATGTCGTAGTTGTTGTGCACGCCCTGCATGACGGCGGCGACGCGCTCCAGGCCCATGCCGGTATCGACCGAGGGCGCGGGCAGCTTGCTCAGGGTGCCGTCCGGCGCCCGGTCGAACTGCATGAACACCAGGTTCCAGATTTCGATCCAGCGGTCGCCGTCTTCCTCGGGCGAGCCCGGCGGGCCGCCGGCAATGCCCTTGCTGCCGTCCGGATCGTGGTCGTAGAAGATTTCGGTGCAGGGGCCGCAGGGGCCGGTGTCACCCATCTGCCAGAAATTGTCGGAGCCGCCGCCCGGCTTGTCGCCGATGCGCACGATGCGCTCGGCCGGCATGCCGATCTTCTTGTTCCACAGCTCGTAGGCTTCGTCGTCGCTGTGGTACACGGTGACCAGCAGGCGACTCTTGGGCAGGTTGAGCCAGTCCTTGCCGGTGATGAATTCCCAGGCGAAGCGGATCGCATCTTCCTTGAAATAGTCGCCGAAGCTGAAGTTGCCCAACATCTCGAAAAAGGTGTGATGACGGGCGGTGTAGCCCACGTTCTCGAGATCGTTATGCTTGCCGCCGGCGCGCAGGCATTTCTGACTGCTGGTAGCGCGCTTGTAGCTGCGCGTTTCGCGACCGGTGAAGACGTCCTTGAACTGCACCATGCCGGCGTTGGTGAACAGCAGCGTCGGGTCGTTGCCGGGCACCAGCGGGCTGGACGGCACGACGGTATGGCCCTGGCTGCGGAAATACTCCAGGAAGCGCGAGCGGAGTTCGTTGCTGTTCATGGGGCAAAGTGGGGCCTGTCCACGGTTATTTGATCACTGCGTTGCAGTCCAAAATCGCGCCAGGCAAGGCGCGAGGAGCGAAGTTTAGTCATTCTAAATGAGCGACGAGCAACGCGGCATGGCGCGATTTTGGGCGCAACCCGGAGGGCCGGCTTCTGTTTTCGCTCATCGCGGCGTCAATCGTCGCTCATGTACTTCCAGTACACATCGCTCCTCTTTCCTTGCGCTGAGCGAAAACAGAAGCCGTCGCAGCGATCAAATAACCGTGGACAGGCCCCTGGAAAGGGCCGAATGGTAACGCTTTAGCCCCTACCCTCGCCACGTGTGGGAGAGCTGGTAGACCCCGCGCCATAGGGGTGCCCTGGCCAGATGACCTACTCTTCCGTCGGCGGCTCCCGCTTCAGGGCGGCGTAAATCTGCTCCGACTCGAAACCGCGGCCGGCGAGATGGCGGTACTGCTTCTGCCATTCCGGGCCGGTCTGGGGAGGCTGTCCGAACTTGCGCGCATGGACTTCCACCGCCAGCGCCTTCCAGTCTGCGTCCACTGCCGTCAAGGTCTCGCGAATCAGGGTGTCGGCAACGCCCGCCCCTTCCAGTTCGGATTCGATACGCAGCGGACCGAAGCCCTGGGCGACACGAGTTCGCACCAGGGATTGGACATAACGAGTATCGCTTTGCCAGCCGGAACGGGCCAGTTCGCCGACTACATCAGCGGCGCGTTCCTGGGCGATCCCGCGCACCGCCAGCTTGTGCTGCAATTCCTTCGCGCCGTGCTCGCGGCGCGCCAGCAGGCGCAGGGCACGCGCGCGGGCGACCGTGGGGTCTTGCGGGTCCTTGCTCTTCTTCAATCTTCTTCAGGCGTGACCCGGGTGGTGCGCGCCGTCGGCATCAACTTGAGGCGCAGGGCGGTCTCGATCTCGTCGGCGATTTCCGGATGCTCTTTCAAATAGGTGCGGGCGTTGTCCTTGCCCTGGCCGATCTTGTCGCCCTTGTAGGCGTACCAGGCGCCGGACTTCTCCACCAGGCCATGTTCCGCGCCGAGGTCGATCAGTTCGCCCAGCTTGGAAATGCCCTCGTTGTAGAGAATCTCGAAGTGTGCTTCGCGGAACGGCGGCGCCATCTTGTTCTTCACCACCTTGACGCGGGTTTCGTTGCCGACCACTTCCTCGCCCTTCTTGATCGCGCCGGTGCGGCGGATGTCGAGGCGCACCGAGGCGTAGAACTTGAGCGCGTTGCCGCCGGTGGTGGTTTCCGGGCTGCCGTACATCACGCCGATCTTCATGCGGATCTGGTTGATGAAGATCACCAGGGCATTGGCGCGCTTGATGCTGGAGGTCAGCTTGCGCAGCGCCTGCGACATCAGGCGGGCCTGCACGCCGACCTGGGCTTCGCCCATCTCGCCTTCGATTTCCGATTTCGGCACCAGCGCCGCGACGGAGTCCACGACGATGATGTCGACGCTGTTGGAACGCACCAGCATGTCGGCGATTTCCAGACCCTGCTCGCCGGTATCCGGCTGCGAGATCAGCATATCGGCGACGTTGACACCAAGCTTCTCGGCATAGGCCGGATCGAGCGCGTTTTCAGCGTCGATGTAAGCAGCCACGCCACCGAGCTTCTGCATCTCCGCCACCACCTGCAGACACAGGGTGGTCTTGCCGGAGGATTCAGGGCCGTAGATCTCGACCACGCGGCCGCGCGGCAGACCGCCGATGCCGAGGGCCACGTCCAGCGCCAGCGAGCCGGTGGAGACGACGTCGATATCACGCGCCGGATCGTCGGCGCCCATGCGCATGATGGCGCCCTTGCCGAACTGGCGCTCGATCTGCCCCAGGGCCGCATCCAACGCCTTGCGCCGATTGTCGTCCATGGAAACCGTCTCCTTTGCTGCCGCTGAAGCCTTAGCCATTTACTTTCCTACCCGTCCTAGATATTCGCCGGTGCGCGTGTCGACCTTGACCACTTCACCCTGCTGCACGAACAACGGCACGCGCACCACTGCGCCGGTTTCGAGCGTTGCGGGCTTGCCGCCGCCGCCGGAAGTGTCACCACGCAGACCGGGATCGGTCTCGGTGATCTTCAGCAGCACAAAATTGGGCGCGGCCACCGACAGCGGTACGCCATTCCAGAGCATCACCGTGCAGGTTTCCTCGCCCTTCAGGTACATCTTGGCCTCTTCCATGGCTGCGGAGCCGGCCTGGATCTGCTCGAACGTCTTCGGGTCCATGAAGGTCCAGAACTCGCTGTCGCTGTAGAGGTACTGCATTTCCACCGTTTCCACGTCCGCCAGTTCCCAGGAATCGCCGGACCTGAGCGTGCGCTCGATGACGCGGCCGTTCTTCAGGTTGCGGATCTTGATGGAGTTGGTCGCCTGCCCCTTGCCGGGCTTGCGGTACTCGTTCTCGACGACGGCGTACGGTTCGCCATCGATCAGGACCTTGGTCCCGGACTTCATTTCATTAGTGCTGACGGTCGCCATTGGAATGTGCTTTCTAGGTGCGTGAAGACGAAGTGCGCATCATAACGGAAGCCGAATTGCCGGACAGCCGCGATGCCGCCCGCAGTGGGGTCTTCAGAGGATTCGGGCACATGGCGAGACAGGTTGAAATATTTATGTTCCAATAGCTGGACTTGAGGGCGGGCGCGTGTATAATTTCGCGCCTTGACTCGGGGCCATAGCTCAGCTGGGAGAGCGCTTGCATGGCATGCAAGAGGTCGACGGTTCGATCCCGTCTGGCTCCACCAAATTTTTGTTGCTGTACGTTTTCATGATGTTCGTCCCCATCGTCTAGAGGCCTAGGACACCACCCTTTCACGGTGAGAACCGGGGTTCGAATCCCCGTGGGGACGCCAGCTAAT
>JAQGNS010000081.1 GCA_028291705.1 Nevskia sp. | reverse complement strand
TTCGGCTCGACGGCGGAACTCGGCAACTTCATCCGCGACCGCAGCGCCGCCTGGAAGGAGCACCTGCAGCGCCAGCGGCAGCGCCGAAGTGTGGCGGCGGGAGCCCCTGTACCCGCGCCTGCACTGGCGCAGGCGGCCAAAAGCGAGCCGAAGAGCCGGCCCAAGGGGCGTCGCCGCTGACCAAAGGCACAACGGGCGAAAAAAGAAAAACAGCGCTTTCCGCTCCCCACCCCTTGAACTTTCCCGTCCCGTCCTCAAGAATTAGCAGCCTTCATGGGAGAGTGCTAACAGCTGCTGGCCGGCTGTAGCGGAAGTTCTATGAAAAATACTGCGCAGTCAACTGCTTAGAGGAGTTTTTGTATGAAGCTACGTCCCTTGCACGATCGCGTGATCGTGAAGCGTCTGGAAGAAGAGAAGAAAACCGCTGGTGGAATCATCATCCCGGATCAGGCCGCCGAAAAGCCGTTGAAGGCTGAAGTGGTCGCGGTCGGCCCCGGCAAGATCACCGATGACGGCAAGCTGCAGGCTCCCGATATCAAGAAGGGCGATCACGTCCTGATCGGCAAGTACTCGGGCACTGAAGTCCGCGTCGAAGGCGAGGACCTGGTGGTCCTGCGCGAAGACGACATCATGGCCGTCTTCACCAAGTAAGACCCCGAACAACAGCTTTCTGAGGAATAGAACATGGCAGCTAAAGAAGTTAAGTTCGCTGATGACGCGCGCAGCCGCATGGCCGCCGGCGTCAACATCCTAGCGAACGCAGTCAAGGTCACCCTCGGCCCGAAGGGCCGCAACGTCATTCTCGACAAGTCCTACGGCGCCCCGACCGTCACCAAGGACGGCGTCAGCGTGGCCAAGGAAATCGAACTGCGTGACAAGTTCGAGAATATGGGCGCGCAGCTGGTGAAGGAAGTCGCCTCCAAGACTTCCGACGCCGCCGGCGACGGCACCACCACCGCCACCGTGCTGGCCCAGGCGATTCTCGCCGAAGGCCTGAAGTCGGTCGCCGCTGGCGTCGACCCGATGGACATCAAGCGCGGCATCGACAAGGCCGTGGAAGTCCTCACCGCCGAAATCAAGAAGATCTCCGTACCGTGCAAGGACCGCAAGGCCATTGCCCAGGTCGGCACCGTGTCGGCCAACAGCGATGAAGCGATCGGCGAGATCATCGCCAACGCCATGGACAAGGTCGGCAAGGAAGGCGTCATCACCGTCGAAGACGGTTCCGGCCTCGAAAACGAGCTGGATGTGGTCGAAGGCATGCAGTTCGACCGCGGCTACCTCAGCCCGTACTTCATCAACAACGCGCAAAGCCAGCAGGTCGAGCTGGAAAACCCGCTGATCCTGATCAACGAGAAGAAGATCTCCAACATCCGCGAGTTGCTGCCGGTGCTGGAAGGCGTGGCCAAGTCCGGCCGTCCGCTGCTGATCATCTCCGAAGACGTCGAAGGCGAAGCGCTGGCCACCCTGGTGGTCAACAACCTGCGTGGCATCCTCAAGGTCGCGGCCGTCAAGGCCCCGGGCTTCGGCGACCGCCGCAAGGAAATGCTGAAGGACATCGCCATCCTCACCGGTGGCCAGGTCATCGCCGAGGAAATCGGTCTGTCCCTGGAAAAGGCCACCGTGGCCGATCTGGGCACCGCCAAGAAGGTGCAGATCACCAAGGAAAACACCACGATCATTGATGGCGCCGGCGCCACCAAGGAAATCGAGGCCCGCGTCAAGGAAATCCGCCAGCAGCGCGACGACGCCACCAGCGACTACGACCGCGAGAAGCTCGACGAGAGGATCGCCAAGCTCGCCGGCGGCGTAGCCGTGATCAAGGTCGGTGCCGCCACCGAAGTGGCCATGAAGGAAAAGAAGGCCCGCGTCGAAGACGCCCTGCACGCCACCCGTGCGGCCGTCGAGGAAGGCATTGTCCCTGGCGGCGGTGTCGCCCTGGTCCGCGCTTCCAAGGTGCTGGAGAAGCTGAAGGGCGCCAATGACGACCAGACGGTCGGCATCCGCATCCTGCACCGCGCCATCCAGGAGCCGCTGCGCCAGATCGTGAAGAACGCTGGTGAAGAGCCCTCCGTGGTGCTGAACAAGGTGCTGGAAGGCAAGGATGCGTTCGGCTACAACGCCGCCAACGGCACCTACGGCGATCTGCTCGAACTGGGCATCATCGACCCGGCCAAGGTAACGCGCCTGGCACTGCAGAACGCGGCCTCCGTGGCCGGCCTGCTGCTCACCACCGAAGCCATGGTGGCCGAGCTGCCGAAGAAGGACGAGCCGGCAATGCCGGGCGGCGGTGGCGGCATGGGCGGCATGGGCGGCGACTTCTAAGTCCCGCTTCACCGCAACGCCAAAGCTGTAAAGTTGTGACGCAAGGCCCCGGTAACGGGGCCTTGCTTTTTTGTGTGCTTAAACGTTCCGATGGCGGGCCTGTTTTCCTGCTGGAGTGGCTGCTCGCACCGTACCTGCCTGGTTTGCCAATCGTCTTGATTGCTCGCCGGCCAGGCACCAGAATCGGAGTTGTCCGAGACAAGGGCCGCGTCGCCGCGGTGACGGAACGCCTTTCCAAATTTCCTCCATACCGGCCTGACCCTTGTCGTGCCGCGGCTGGTGAGGGTGTCGAGCATGTTCCTGCTGGTGCGCAACAAATGCTGTCCCGAATGCCGCGCGCCGCACCAGGAGCTGCTGCAGGACACGCGCGTGGCCGGGGGCTCGGTTACCGGTGCCTTTCTGGCCAGCTTCGCGCCGGAGCTGGTGGTATGGCTGGCCGTCGGTGCCGGCCTGCTGGCCAGGGGACTGCTCGGCGTCAGCGTCGGCATCGCCGTGTTCTGCCTGCTCCTGCTCGGCGCCTGGTGGCTGGAGCGCCGCCTCACCATCTACCTCTGCCTGGTGTGCGGGCGCAAATCGCGCTATGCCGAATTGTTGAGGGTCAAATGAGGCTTTCGCGCCTCAACGCGCGAAGCGTTCAGGCCGGTAAGGCGCCGGATCCAGGCTCGGCGCCCGGCCGGTCAGCGATTCCATCACCAGTTGCGCGGTGATCGCCGACAGGCTCACGCCGAGCATGCCGTGGCCGGTGGCCAGGGTCAGATTGGGGACGCCCGGGGCGCGTCCGATGATCGGCAGATCGTCGTAGGTCATCGGCCGCCAGCCGTACCACTGCTCTTCCACCGCGGGGCCTTCCGGCTCTTCCAGGTACTCGGCGGCGCCCCGTTTGAGCGCGTCCAGGCGCCGCTGGTTGAGTGTCGTGTCGTAGCCGGAGAACTCCATGGTGCTGCCGAGGCGGTAGCCGCTGTCCCAGCCGGTGACGCAGACGCTGCGTTCCTGTAGCACCAGGGGGATCCGCGTGCCGCGCTGCGGCCGCGAGTAGGTGATCGAATAACCCTTGCCGGGCTGGATCGGCAGATGCAGGCCCAACTGCTTGCCGAGCTGCGGCGACCAGGCGCCGAGCGCGAGCACCACTTCATCCGCGTCGATTTCGCCCTGCGTGGTGCTGACGCCGCTCAAACGTTCGCCGTTGCGGCGGAAGCCCTGCACGGCGGTCTGTTCCAGGATGGTGCCGCCGGCGGCGCGCACCGCGCGCGCCAGTTCGGCCATGTAGCGATCCGGGCGCAGGCGCGCGTCGCCGGAGTGCCAGTGGCCGCCGGCCATGCCGTCCTTCAGGGCGGGTTCTTTCGCCCGCAGCGCTGGTCCATCAAGCAGCTCCACCGACACGCCCACCTCGCGCAACATTTCATAGTCGCGGTGTGCCTTGGCCAGTGCTTGTTCCGTGCGCCAGACGTAAAGCGTGCCGCTGTCGACGAATTCGCAGTCGAGTTGCTCGTCGCGGATCAGGGCGCCCAGGCGTTCGCGCGAGCGCAGCAGCAATTCGGTCTTGATGTGCGCGGTGCGGCGGAAATCATCCTCGTTGCAGCGCCGGGCGAAATTCAGCATCCAGCCGAGCAATTCCGGGTCGAGCGTCGGCTTGACGTAGAACGGCGCGTCGCGCTTGAGCATCCATTTCAGCGCCTTGCCCACCGTGCCGGGTGCGTGCAGCGGCAGGTGGCTCGGCGTGATGGTGCCGCAGTTGCCGCGTGAGCTGCCGTGGCCGACCACACCCTTGTCCAATAGGGTGACGCCGCGTCCGGCCCGCAGCAGCAGCAATGCGCAGGACAGGCCGATGACGCCGCCGCCCAGGATCAGGATTTCACTCTTGGTGGGTTGCACCCGCCTATTGTGGCATCAGGTGCCGCGACGGGGCGAGAGGTAAGCCGGCTGCCTGGGTCAGGCCCGCGTCGCGAGCGCCAGCAAATCCGCGCCGCCTGCTGCCGCAGTCACCGTCGCGCCGCCGAAGCTGGAACGGCGAAACAGTTCGGTGAAAGCTTCCGCGCTGCGGTGGTGCACCTTGCATTCCAGCAGGTATTCCATGAACAGGCTGTCGGGATTGCCCGCGGCGAGGTTGGTGAAAATTGCCCGCCCGCCGGATTGCAACTGCCGGTGGGTCCAGTCGAGCAGGCGCAGGGCCGCATCGTCGCCCAGGTATTCGAACAGTCCGACGGCGAAAATCGCGTGCTGCGGCGGCAGCAGGAGCTGCTCGCCGTTTTCCGCCGGAACGGCATTGCCGAGCTGGAAGGTGATGTGCTCGGAGCAGCCCAGATCCTCGGCCCGCTCGGCGGCGGCGAGCAGGGCGCGTTCGTCGAGATCGACACAGGTTGCGCTGAGCTTGCCGGAGCGGGCGCTGCCCAGCAGCTCGAGGATTTCATGGCAGGAGCCGGCGGCGAGGCAGGTGATGGCGACAGGGCCGTCGCCGAGGCCCGAGGCTAGCAGACCGGTCACTGTGGTCGCGCTGGAGCGGCGCGCGGCGCACAGCGGACGCTGCAGGAACCAGCGGTCCACCAGCGGGCCGAGCTGGCCGTCGCCGGCGGGTTCGTTGCCGTGGATCGCGGCGATGGTCTCCCAGTCGTCGGGAAAACCGCGCGGCATGGCGAAGGTACGCGACACCAGCGCGCTCGCCATCAGCACCGAAAAAGTCTCGCGGAAGACGTAGGCGCCGATACCGGCGCGGACCGCCTCGCTGTCGCGGAACGAGAGCAGGTCGGCCATGCCGGCGTCCACCACCACCTCATCTTGGGTGAAGCGTTCCAGCGTCGCGCAGACTGCGTCACAGGCGCCGGCAACCGCGGCTGCCGCCTGCTCCGCCGGCAGGTTGCGGCTGCGCAGCTGGCGTTCGATCTGCTGCAGACCCTGCTTGATGCCGTCGACGGTCTGGATCAGGCCCGGCGGCAGCTGGCGCTCGGTGGCAAAGCCGGTGCGCGCCATGCGCGTCGAGCCGATCGAATCGGCGCCGGTGTCGCCGGCGCGGCGCAGGCGGTGCGACAGGGTGATCGCCAGCGACTGGTACAGGCGCAAGGCCAGGCCCGGCACCGAACTGAGCAGCGACTCGATGTCCTGTTCCGGCAGCGTCAGCACCTCGGCAGGTCCGTCGGCGACGATGCTGGCGATCGCCGGCGCGCGCTCCAGGAACGACATTTCGCCGAACACCTCGCCGGGCCCGAGCCGGGCCACCGTGAGCTGCAGGCCGTGAAAATCGCGCACCACCTGCAAATAGCCCGACTGCACGAAATTCAGGGTGCGCGATTCCGTGCCTTCCTGCAGCGCCACGCCGTCCTTTTCGAAGTGACGGATGGTCGCGCGCTCGGTCATCAGGCGCCAATCCTCGTCGGTCAGCAACACCAGCAGCTCAGGCTTCACGGGTTGCTCCGGGCAGCGGGATGTTCGGGTAGTTCGAAGGTGGCCTTGACGCCGGAAAGGCCGATTTCGAGCGAGGTACTCCAGGCCCTGGCGCCGAGACGGATGGCCAGCCCGTTGAGGCCGGGGACCAGCCGCCGCAACGTTTCGCACGCCATCACCCCGAGCCGCACCGGATACAGCGCGTAGCGCAGCCGCGTCATCGGCAGCTGCAGGGCATCCGCCCGCTCGTGGCCGATGAAGTAGCGGGTCAGCCCGTTGAGGAACTTGCACCACTGCTGCGCCATTTTCCGCTGCGCCGGTGTCTGCGCCATGTGCATGGTGACGTTCATCAGCGCCTGCGTCAGCGCCACGCAGTCGGCGTTGGGCGGCGCCTGGGTCATGGCGATCAGGTCTCCCAGCCGCAGCGCTTCTGCCTCGGTGGCGCAGGCCAGTTGCGGCTCCAGGCCGATGAGGTAGCCGGAATAGCGCCATAGGTGCATCACCGCCTCCGACTCGCGGGCGCTGAACGAACAACCGATACGGCGCAGGCTTTCCAGAACGACCACCGAAAAACTCAGGTTGGTCCCGGCCAGATCCGCTTGTGGAATCGGCACACCCCAGGCCTGCGTATCCCATTTCGGGGACTGCCGCAGCAGGCGGCGGATCTGCGCGTGCATCAGCCGCACCCTCACCGTGGTCTTGAAGCCTTCGCCGTATCGAAGCAGGCCGCCCGGCTTGCAGGTCATGAAGACGAATTGCGTGGTTTCGATGAGCCGGCGGAATGCGCGCTGCGTCAGCCGCCCGGTGAATACCAACGGCACCACGCCGACCGGTGAGCCGTAGGCCAGGGGCAGGGCAGCACATCCCAGCGCCAGCTGCCCCAGCGGGCCCAGCCGCAGGTAGACCGAGCCGCCCAGGTCGAGCTGCGCGAAGTCGACCCACACCGGAATGTGGTCGAGTTGTGCAAACAGCGCCGCCAGCGTCGGGTGCGGGTTCCTGACCGACTCGATGCCGTGGTTCAGCGCCTGTTCCAGCTGCTTGCGGCCGCCACCCAGGGGCCGGCTGGCAAAGTATTCGACCAGGGCATCGGCCAGCGGATCGCCCTGCATCAGGGCCGGCCCGAAGGTGTGGATGCGCGAACCGTGAGCGGACTTGGCGTGGTCGAGATTGGTATAGCGCGCGGGCAGTTGCAGCCCTGCGCTGGTGCCGGGAGCTATGGCGGACATGCTGGCGGTGCTCGACCCTGTGCAGCGAGATTGTATGGATGCTGTGTCGAGAATGCCCGGTACGAAAGCAATTTCTCTGATCCCGCTGCGGATCGTCCTCTGCGTGGACACGGCGGTCAATAGAACCTTTATACCCAGGCGTGACCTGGTTCGCACCGTTTCGCAAGGCCCCAATTTGGGGCGGCGGCGGAGGCACGGGGCCTCGCTGCCGGTAAACTGGTCCGGTCCATGGATACCTTGTCCGAACTGCAGGCCATTTCCCCGGTCGGGATCGCCGCACTATTGCCGCGCGTATTCCGTGCCAGTCCCTTTGTCGTCGGCATCTTTGCGCGCCAGCACGACTGGGCGAAGGCGGCGCTTGCCGGCGGTGAACTGGAACGCCTTCCCGCGGTACCGGTTGCGGAGCGCCTGGATGCAGCGCTGTCCGGCGCGGTGGACGAAGCTGCCCTGATGCGCGAGCTGCGCGCTTTCCGCAACCGCGAAATGGCGCGCATCGCCGTTCGCGACACCGCCGGCTGGGCTGATCTGGATGAAACCCTGTGTGCCCTGTCGGATCTGGCAGACGCCAGCTGCGAAGCGGCCCTGCGTTTCGCCGGCCGCACGCTGCAGACCCGTCACGGCGTGCCGCGTGGCGAGGATGGTGCGGAAGCACGGCCGATTGTGCTCGGCATGGGCAAGCTCGGCGGCCGCGAGCTGAATTTCTCTTCCGATATCGACCTGATCTTCGTCTTCACCGGCAACGGCGACACCGACGGTCCGCGCCCGGTGAGCAACGCCGAATACTTCGCGCGGCTGGCGCAGGACACCGGCAAGCTGCTGTCGACCCGCACCGCCGACGGCTTCGTCTTCCGGGTCGATACCCTGCTGCGTCCCTTCGGCAGCGTCGGCGCGCCGGCGGTGTCGATGGACGCGATGGAAATGTATTACCAGCAGCATGGCCGCGAATGGGAACGCTACGCCCTGATCAAGGCGCGGCCCGTCGCCGGCGATCTCGAGGCGGGACAGGAATTGCTGCGGAACCTGCGGCCCTTCGTCTATCGGCGCTACCTCGATTTCGGGGCCTTGGGCGCCCTGCGTGAACTGAAGGCGATGATCGACCAGGACGCGCACAAGCGCGGCGCCGAGGACAATCTGAAGCTGGGGCCCGGCGGCATCCGCGAGCTGGAATTCATTGTCCAGCTATTCCAGCTGATCCGCGGCGGCCAGGATGCGCGCCTGCGCGACAACCGCCTGCGCCCGGTGTTGCGTTACCTGGGCGAGGCCGGTCACCTGCCGCCGGAAACGGTGGCCGCACTGGATCAGGCCTATGTCTTCCTGCGCCGCAGCGAGAATGCGGTGCAGATGTTTGCGGACGAGCAGACGCACCGCTTGCCGCAGACACAGGAAGGGCGTGAAGCCCTGTGCGCGGCGCTGGACATCGATGACGGCTGGGCCGGCCTGCTGCTGCGGCTGGACCCGGTGCGGGTCCGCGTCCGCGCCGAATTCGAGCGCCTCTTCGCCCAGCCCGTGGCGGGAACGGCGCATGCGCCGTCCACCGTGGCCGAGGACCTGTGGCAACTCGAAGACGAGGAGCTCGAGGCCGCACTGCGCGGGCTCGGGTTCGTGCAGCGCCCGCAGGAAGTGGCGCGCAGCTTGCAGGACCTGCGCCAGTCGCGCCAGACGCGCGCCCTCAAGGACGGCGCGCGGCAGCGCCTGCAAGCCGTGCTCGGCGCGCTGGTGCACGAAGCCGTCACCCAGACCGATCCGGAGGAAGCGCTGATCCGCACCCTGCGGGTACTCGCCGCCATCATCGGCCGCAGCACCTACCTGGCCCTGCTCGCCGAGAGCCTGGGCGCGCGCCGGCAGCTGCTCAAACTGTGCGGCGCCAGCCCCTGGATCGTCGACCTGCTGGCGCAGACCCCGGCCCTGCTCGACACCCTGCTCGACGCGCGCCTGGCCAATGAGGCGCCGGACCGCGCCGCCCTGCGCGAGGAGTTGCGGCGGCGGGCGGCAGGCGTGCCGGCAGCGGAAGCGGAAGCGGTGATGGACCTGCTGCGCGCCTATCGCCAGGAGATGACCCTGCGCATCGCCGCCGCCGATCTGTCCGGCGCTCTGCCACTGGTCCAGGTCAGCGACCGCCTGACCTGGCTGGCCGAGGCCATCGTGGCGCAGGCGCTGGATTACGCCCGCGAGCAACTGGCGCCGCAGCTCGGATATCCGCCGGCCAGGGGCGATGACCTGGCGCTCATCGCCTACGGCAAGTTCGGCAGCATCGAGCTGGGCTACGGTTCCGACCTCGATCTGGTGTTCGTCTACCAGGCCGAAGATCCGGACGCCGGCACCGGGGGCGGCGCGCGCAGTGTCGCCGCTTCGGAATACTTCGTGCGTCTGGTGCAGCGTGTTGTGCAGTTGCTGTCGGCGCGTACCGTCGCCGGTCGCGCCTACGAGATCGACCTGCAACTGCGGCCCAGCGGCAATTCCGGCCTGGTGGTCACCGGGCTGGCCGGGTTCGCCCGCTACCAGCGCGAGAGCGCCTGGACCTGGGAGCATCAGGCCCTGCTGCGTGCGCGCAGCGTCGCCGGCGGCGAACCGCTGTGCGCGGCCGTCGAAGCCATCCGCCGCGAGGTGCTGATGCGCCCCCGTGATCCGGGCAAGCTCCGGGCGGAAGTGGTGGAGATGCGTGCGAAAATGCGCGCCAGCCTGGAAAAGCGCCAGGTCGGGCGCTGGGACGTGAAGCAGGGCGGCGGCGGCCTGATCGACGCCGAGTTCATCACCCAGTACCTGTGCCTGCGCCATGCCGCGCGGCATGCCGGCGTGGTCGAATACACCGACAACTGGCGCCAGCTCGAGGCCCTGGCCGCGGCCGGCCTGGTCGAGGCGCCCCAAAAGGACGCTTTGCTGGCCGCCGAGCGGGCCTACCGCGGCTGGCTGCACCGGCGCTCGTTGCAGAGCCAGGATGCTTTGGCCGATGATGCGGACCTCAAGGAACACCGCGCCGCCGTGGCGGCGCTGTGGCAACAAATCATGTTGGAGTCTGTAACACATGGTGTTACAGGCCCTTAGGAGATTGATGTGATCGTAGTGACTGGCGCAGCCGGCTTCATCGGCGCGAACCTGGTGCTGGGCCTGAATGGCAAGGGCGCCACCGACATCATCGCGGTGGACGATCTGCAGGACGGCACCAAGTTCCGTAACCTGGCCGAGGCGGAAATCGCCGACTACATGGACAAGGACGAGTTCCTCGGCCGGGTCGAGCGCGGCGAGCTGCCGAAGATCGAGGCGATCTTCCACCAGGGCGCCTGCTCCGCCACCACCGAGTGGAACGGCCGCTTCATGATGGATGTGAATTACCGCTACACCAAGACCCTGCTGCACTGGTGCCAGGGCAAGCGCGTGCCGTTCTTCTACGCCTCCTCGGCCTCGGTTTACGGCATGGGCAAGCAGGGCTTCCGCGAGGATCGCGCCTGCGAGAAGCCGCTCAACATGTACGCCTACTCCAAATTCCTGATGGACCAGTACGTGCGCCGCCTCGGCTACGACGCGCCGGTGCCGAAGAAGCCCCGCGGCAAGGCCGTGGCCAAGCGCAGCGTCAAGCCTGCGCGGCCGCAGGTGGTGGGACTGCGCTACTTCAACGTCTACGGCCCGCGCGAGCAGCACAAGGGCGGCATGGCCAGCACTGCCTTCCATTTCAACAACCAGATCGAGAAGGACGGCGAGTGCCGCCTGTTCGAGGGCAGCGACGGCTACGGCCCCGGCGAGCAGCGCCGCGACTTCATCCACGTCGACGACGCCGTGGCCATGAACCTGTGGTTCTGGGAACACCCCGCCAAGTCCGGCGTCTTCAACTGCGGCACCGGCCGCGCCCAGCCCTTCAACGACATCGCCAAAGCCGTCATCGCCTGGCACGGCAAGGGCAAGCTCAAGTACGTGCCGTTCCCGGAGGCCCTGGTCGGCCGCTACCAGTCCTATACCGAGGCGGACCACGCCAAGCTGCGCGCCGCCGGCTACGACCGGCCGTTCCTGACGGTGGAGCAGGGCGTGAAGAGATACCTGGATTGGCTACACCAGGACTAGACGCCGACACGCCGCTGCACCTGCTCGCGCCGGAACGCGCCGCGCGCAGGTTGCTGTTGCGGCAGTTGAAGAACGCCGAAGCGGCCGGGCATCGCCTGGCGATCGGTGAAGATCCGGATGCCCTGCATGACTTCCGTGTGGCCCTGCGGCGCTTCCGTTCCATCGAACAGGCCCATCGCGACTGGGTGGCGGACGCCTTGCCCAAAAAACTGCGCAAGCGCTTGCGGGAACTGGTGCAAAGCACCGGCCCGGCGCGCGACAGCGAGGTACAGCTGGGCTGGCTGGATCTGCAGCGCGCGGCCTTGCGGCCGAACCAGCGCCTCGGCTATCAGTGGTTGCGGCGCCGGCTCGAAGACCGGCAGCGGCAAGGCTATGCCGCGATCCGCGCGGCGGTGCCGCTGGAGTTCGCCGCGCTCGGGGCATTGCTGCGCGCCGCCCTGACCATGCCCAGCGAAGCCACGCCCATCAGTTTCACCCAGGTGACCGGCGAACGGCTCGGCCCCCTGGTCGCCGAAATCGGCGGCAGTTTCGCGGCCATCGGCGAGGACGAGGAAAAGATGGCCCACGTGCATGCCGCGCGCCTGTTGGTGAAGCGTGCGCGTTATCTGCTGGAGCCGGTAGCGCCGGCCTTGCCGGATGGCAAGGATCTGGTACGCCAGCTCGGTGGCCTGCAGGATCTGCTGGGCGAAATGCACGATGCCGAAGTGCTCGGCGCAAGTCTGAGCGAAGCCGCGGCGGAAGCCGGCGCGGCGCGCTACCGCGCCCTGATCCGGCGGGCGCTGGGTGATGATGCGGTCGAATTCGGGCCGGTGGCACGACAGCGCGGCGACGAACGTGCCGGCTTGTCGGCGCTGGCGCGGCGGGTACAGGAGCAGATGCGCGCGGGGCGCGCACAGTTGCTGGAGAAGCTGCGCGATGGCGAAATCACCGCCTTGATGCTGCGCCTGGATGCGGCGGCGAAAGAGCTTGCGCCGCCGCGCGTTGCGCATCTGTTCCCGCCGATGCGGACCAACGCGTGAGCCAGGACATCCTGGTCGTCGGCCCATCCTGGGTCGGCGACATGGTGATGGCGCAGGCGCTGTTCATGCGCCTGCGTGAGCGCCACCCCCAGGCGGCCATCGATGTGCTGGCTCCCGGCTGGTCGCTGCCGATCCTGGCGCGCATGCCGGAAGTGCGTACCGGCATCGAACTGCCGCTGGGGCATGGCGACTTCGGTTTTGGCGAGCGGCGCCGCATCGGGCACAGTCTGCGCGGCAAGGCTTACGCGCAGGCCATCGTCCTGCCCGGTTCGTGGAAGTCGGCGCTGACGCCTTACTTCGCGCGGATTCCGCGTCGTACCGGTTACCGCCGCGAGTTCCGCTATGGCCTGCTCAACGACCTGCGTACGCTGGACAAAACCATTCTGCCCACCACTGTGCAGCAGTTCCTGGCCCTGGCGGAAGAGGGCGCGGTAACGCAGGCGCCGTCCATCCCGCAGCCTCGGCTGCGCGCCGAGCCCCAGCGCATCGAGGTGCTGCGGCAGCAGTTCGGGTTGGATCCGCACAAGCCGGCGGTGGCCCTGATGCCGGGCGCCGAGTACGGTCCCGCCAAGCGCTGGCCGCCGGAATATTTCGCCGAGCTGTCGGGCCAGCTCGTTGCCGCGGGCTACCAGGTCTGGGTGCTGGGTTCGGCCAAGGAAAAGGAACTGGGCGCGGCCATCGCACAAGGCCGCGCGGACATCCATGACCTCAGCGGTCGCACCCAGCTGGCCGACGTGGTCGACCTGCTCGCCGCCGCCGGAGCAGCGGTGAGCAACGATTCGGGCCTGATGCACGTCGCCGCCGCGGTGGGTACACGCCTGGTGGCGATCTACGGCAGCTCCTCGCCGAAGATGACGCCGCCCCTGTCACGGGATGCGCAGGTGCTGTACCTGGACCTGGATTGCAGCCCCTGCTTCCAGCGGACCTGTCCGCTGGGCCATCTGAATTGCCTGCGGCAGATCACGCCCGGGCAGGTGCTGGCGGCGGTACTGAAGCCGGTGTAGGTCGGCTCGAGTGCAGCCGAGCCGACATGGCGGCTCAGGCGGTGAATGAACGCTTCAGGAAATCGATCGCCTCGGCGTGAGCATCTGCGGTGGCCTTCGGCGCATAGCTGGGACGGTCCTCGCAGCAGAAGCCATGGCCGGCGCCGGGATGCAGGCTGAGGGCGTAACGCTTGTCCAGCTCACTCAACCGCTGCGCGATGCGTGCGTGTTCCGCCGGCGCGATGCCGCCGTCCTTGCCGCCGTAGATCAGCAGCAGCGGCGCCGCCAGCGCAGCGGCCTCGCCGATCGGCGGAGTGCGGCCGAAGCGGTCTTTCTCGCCCTCCGGGAAGATGGCGCCGCCGTAGTAGGCGATACTGGCGCGAACTCGTGTCGCGTGCCGGCAGGCGGCGAGGAAGGCGAGGCGGCCGCCCATGCAGAAGCCGACCACGCCAAGTTGCGCCGGCGCCACGCCGGGCTGCAGGGCCAGGCAGTCGAAGCTGGCGCCGATTTCGGCCATCACCTGGTCGTCGCGCAGGGCTTTCAGGGTGCCCATCGCCTCGTCCAGCTTGTCATACGAAAACTGCTTGCCGTAATAAATGTCCGGTGCCAGCGCGGCGAAGCCGGCATCGGCGAAGCGGTCGCAGACGCGGCGGATGTGCGGTGTCAGGCCGAAAGCCTCCATCAGCACCACGATGCCGGGCGCGGCGCTGGCCTGCGGTGGGGCGGCGTAGTAACCCTGGAGCGTTTCGGTGATCGCGATCATGCCGTGGTCTGTCATTGGAAGTGCCTGATTGATTTGAGGAATGCCGTCCCGGCACAAATGCGCCGGGACGGCCCTGAAAGTGCTTGTCGGGGCCTTGGAACGCGGCCCCATGCATCCGGTTCCCCTATAATGCGCACGGCCGCCCCTACGCGGCCTTTATTTTCCGTTTTGAGGATTTCAGCGATGACGACGATGGCCGACCGTGATGGTTTCATCTGGTATGACGGCGAACTGGTTCCCTGGCGTGATGCCACCACCCACGTCCTGACCTATACGCTGCATTACGGCGCCGGCGTCTTCGAAGGCGTCCGCGCCTACGCCACGCCCAAGGGCACCGCCGTCTTCCGCCTGGAAGAACATACCCGGCGCCTGTTCAACTCGGCCAAGATCCTCGGCATGAAGATCCCCTTCACGCCGGAGCAGGTCAACGAAGCCACGCTGGAAGTGCTGCGCGCCAACAAGCTGAAGGAAGCCTACATCCGGCCGATGGTGTTCTACGGCTCCGAGGGCATGGGCCTGCGCGCCGACAACCTCAAGGTGCACCTGATCATCGCCGCGTGGACCTGGGGTGCCTATCTGGGCGCCGACAACGTCGAGCGCGGCATCCGCGTCAAGACCAGTTCCTACTCGCGCC
>JAQGNS010000071.1 GCA_028291705.1 Nevskia sp. | reverse complement strand
ACGATGGAGCGGGTTTTTCCAGACATATTCGGCAATGTCCTGAAACGAGGGTTGTTGGTCTTTTACGCTATAGCGGCGCAATGCTACCTTGCCGGCCTCGAAGTTTCCAATCCTGCGCTCTCCCGCGTTCTTCGGGCAGACACAGGTCGCAACGGAGGCGGCATGTACAGCGGCATTGCGGGCAGACTGGGTGGACGGCTGCATTACAGCTGGGTGGTGATGGGGCTGGCCTTCCTGTGCCTGCTGGCGGCTGCCGGCGTCCGCGCCACGCCCGGTGTGCTGATTGTGCCGCTGGAGCAGAGCCTGGGCTGGAGCCGCGCCACCATTTCCCTGGCGGTGGCCGTGAACGTCTTCCTCTACGGGCTGATGGGGCCGTTCGCCGCTGCCTGCATGCAGCGCTTCGGCATCCGCCGCACGGTGCTGAGCGCCCTGACCCTGCTGGCGGTGGTGGTGGCCGCCAGCACGCAGATGACCGCCGTCTGGCAGTTGATGCTGACGTGGGGCGTGCTGGTCGGCATCGGCTCCGGTTGCGTGGCGGTGGTGCTGGCCGCGGCGGTGGTGAACCGCTGGTTCGTCGAGCGCCGCGGTCTGGTGATGGGCATCCTCACCGCCAGCACCGCCACCGGCCAGCTGGTGTTCCTGCCGCTGCTGGCGGCGGTGGTGGAGCGTGGCGGCTGGCAGCCGGTGGCGTGGATCGTCGCCGGTGTGGCGGCAGGCGTTGTCGTGCTGGCCAGCTTGCTGCTACCGGAATCACCCAAGGAAATCGGCCAGCGCGCCTATGGCGCCAAGGGTGACGAGGCAACGCAGGATGGAGCGCAGGTCAATCCCGTGGTGACCGCCTTCCGCGTGCTCGGCCGCGCGGTGCGGGTACGCGACTTCTGGTTGCTGTTCGCCAGCTTCTTCGTCTGCGGCCTTTCCTCCAGTGGGCTGATCGGCACGCACCTGATCTCGGCCTGCATCGACGCGGGATTGCCGGCGGTGAAAGGCGCCAGCCTGCTGGCGATGATGGGCATCTTCGACCTGATCGGCACCACCGCTTCGGGCTGGCTGTCGGACCGCTACGACAACCGCCTGCTGCTGTTCTTCTACTACGGCCTGCGCGGGTTGTCCCTGCTCTACCTGCCCTACTCCGGCTTTGCCCCGGCCGGGCTGCTGCTGTTCGCGGTGTTCTACGGCCTGGACTGGATCGCCACGGTGCCGCCGACGCTGCGCCTGACCACACAGGTGTTCGGTGCGGAGGATGCGCCGGTGGTGTTCGGCTGGGTGGTCGCCGGCCACCAGCTCGGCGCCGCGGTGGCCGCTTACGGCGCCGGGGTGCTGCGCGAGACCTTCGGCAATTACACCATGGCCTATCTCAGCGCCGGCGGCATGTGCGTGGTGGCCGCGTTGATGGTGATGACCATTGGCGGCAAGCGGGCGGTGTTGCGGGTGCAGCCGGCGTAAGCGGATGGCAGAAAGCATCTTTTGTAGGATGTGCTGAGCGGAGCGAAGCGCATCAATCGTGATGCGCCATCGCGGTAAACGATGCGCTTCGCTCCGCTCAGCACATCCTACCAATGCTGCAAGTGGTGGGAGTGCTGCGGGTGCCAAGGCGAGCGATGACATAAAATCGGGGCAGCCCTTACCGATACGTCACGCATGCGCTTTCCCTGCATCGAGGCGGGACGGAATTTCCGCCCCGACCGCCATCTACCTTTCCTCGTCGGTGCTGAACGCTACGGCTGGATTCGTGCCGAAGATGCCGGCGTGCTGGCGCGCTGGCCGGAGGTGTTCGAACTCAGCGGCGCGGCGGTGCGGCTGTCGTCGGCGCTGGATTCGACGGAACGCCGTACCGCGGCGCTCGATCCGGTCTGCAAGGCGCTGGCCGAGTCCGGCCATATCCGCGGCTGGCGTGACGAGCGCTATACCATCCGCAATAGCTTCACCGATCAGCCGCTGGCGCTGATCGAACGCGCGGCGGCGCGCTTCTTCGGCACGCTGACTTTCGGCGTGCACGCCAATGGCATCGTCACCGGCGGGGACGGCGCACCGCGCCTGTGGATTGCACGGCGCAGCCGGAGCAAGTTCATCGATCCCGGCAAGTTCGACAACGTGGTCGGCGGCGGCATCGGCTGGGGTTACGGCATCGGCGAAACATTGGTGAAGGAATGTTGGGAGGAGTCCGGCATCGCGGCGGCGCTGGCCGAGCGTGCTACGCCGGGCCGCACCATCCACCTGCTCGCGGAGATTCCGGAAGGTGTGCAGCGCGAGCAGATCTTCGTGCACGACTTGCCGCTGCCCGCCGATTTCAAACCGAAGGCTCAGGATGGTGAAGTCAGCGAGCATCGCCTGGTCACTATCGCCGAAGCACTGGCGCTGATCGCGGAAGGCGAGATGACCGTCGATGCCAGCCTGGTCACGCTGGACTGGCTGCTGCGCAGCGGCTACATCGATCCGGCCGCGCCGGAGCTTGCGGGAATTGAAGCCTTGTTCAGCGTCGCCGATGTCGATGCCTGCTGAGCCCACAGTCACTCCGCTGTCCGACATCGGCATCGAACCGCTGCGCGCGCTGTTGCGCGAATACGGATTGCGGGTTGAACTGGTCGCGCCGGGCGCGGCGATTCCCGGCAGCTACTGGGGCGAACCCGAAGCCGGACTGGTAGGTAATGTGTTGCACGTGCGCATGGATACGCCGATGCATTCGGCGCTGCACGAGGGTTGCCATTACATCTGCATGGACGAAGCGCGCCGCGCCGGCCTGCATACCGATGCCGGCGGCACCGACACCGAGGAGAATGCGGTCTGTTACCTGCAAGCCTTGCTGGCGCCGCGCCTGCCGGGCTACTCACGCGCGCAACTGTTCGTCGACATGGATGCCTGGGGCTATAACTTCATCCTGGGCTCGGCGCAGGCCTGGTTCGCGGGCGATGCCGAGGATGCGCGGGCCTGGCTAAAGCGTGCCGGGCTGATCGATGAACAGGACAATTTGCGGCCGCACCTGGCGTCACTTGGCGTAAGATGATTTCGGCGACTTCCGGAGCCGGGGTCGCCGCAACAACCACAACGACAAGGAGGACGGCCATGTTTAGTCTCATCGGTACGCTGATCATCGGGTTCATCGTCGGCCTGCTCGGGCGCTGGCTGCATCCTGGCGAGGACAAGATGGGCATCATTCTCACCACCGTGCTGGGCGTCGCGGGCGCCTTTCTCGCCACCTATGCCGGCCAGGCGATGCATCTGTACGAGCCGGGCCAGTCGGCCGGCTTCATCGGTGCCGTGGTCGGCGCCGTGGTGCTGCTGGTGGTAGTGGGCGTGATCCGCAAAGCGGTGAAGTAAAGCGGCACGACCAGCGCAGTCGCGCATCAACGCGGCTGCGCTTCCTGCATTTTTCGAAAGAACCGGGAACACACGGCGCGCCTGCGCCGCGGCACAGCGCAAGCAGAAAGTCGCCAGGCGCACTGCGGCCTGAAACCTTGATGTAAGCCGGTTCAGCTAAGGTTCATATGGGCAGCTTGATACTACGCCCGCGGTTCGTGTTCTCCATCCCTGGCGCGAACCAACCCCCAGTTGCGTTTCCCCTGACGCAGCGACAGGCCGCCCGGTCATCCCCGACCGGGCGGTTTTTTTATTGCCGGCGCGGCCTTGCTACTTCTTCGCCTTGGCCTGGTTGGCCACCGCTTCCGCGGCGCGCTTGGCGGCTTCGGCATCGCCGAGGTAGCGATGGCTCTTCGCCTTCAAGCCCTTGTCCAGTTCGAACAACAACGGAATGCCGGTGGGGATGTTCATCTCCACGATTTCCGATTCGGACATGCCGGTGAGGTACTTGTACAAGGCGCGCAGCGAATTGCCGTGCGCGGTCACCAGCACGGTCTGGCCGTTCTTGATCTGCGGGGCGATGACGTCATGCCAGTACGGCAGCACGCGGTCCAGCGTGGTGGCCAGCGATTCGGTATCCGGCAGGGCGCGCGGATCGAGGCCGGCGTAGCGCGGATCGTTGCGCGGGTGTCCGGGGTCGTCCGCCGGCATCGGCGGCGGCGGCACATCGTAGCTGCGGCGCCACACCTTGACCTGGGCTTCGCCGTACTTGTCGGTGGTCTCGGCCTTGTCGAGCCCTTGCAGAGCGCCGTAGTGCCGCTCGTTGAGACGCCAGGTCTTGCTCACCGGCACCCACACCTGGTCCATCACGTCGAGCGCGGTCCACATGGTGCGGATGGCGCGCTTCAGCACCGAGGTGTGCGCCTCATCGAAACGCAGGCCCTCGGCCTTCATCAGCGCGCCGGCGGCCTTGGCCTCGGCGCGGCCGACGTCGGTGATGTCCACATCGACCCAGCCGGTGAAGCGGTTTTCGAGATTCCACTGGCTCTGGCCGTGGCGCAGCAGGACGAGTTTGTGAGTCATGTCGGTTATCCGGAAAACAACTGAGAAAGGTTCTGTAGGTCGGCTCCGCTGCGCTTGAGCACCTACATGGTGCTTAGTTGCGTACGGTACAGCCGGTCTTGCGGCGCAGTTCGTCGAAGCTGACCTCAGGTGCCAGCTCGACCAGCTTCAGCCCTTCCGGCGTCACATCCAGCACGCCCAGCTCGGTGATGATGCGGTCGACCACGCCCACCCCGGTCAGCGGCAGGCTGCACCTGGACAGGATCTTGAATTCGTTGCCCTTGGCGGTGTGCTCCATCAGCACCACCACGCGCTTGACCCCGGCCACCAGGTCCATCGCCCCGCCCATGCCTTTGACCATCTTGCCCGGCACCATCCAGTTGGCCAGGTCGCCGCTCTCGGACACCTGCATGGCGCCGAGGATGGACAGGTTGATGTGGCCGCCGCGGATCATGCCGAAGGAGTCGGCGCTGCTGAAATAAGAGCTGCCGGGTACGGTGGTGATGGTCTGTTTGCCGGCGTTGATCAGGTCGGCGTCGATTTCTTCCTCGGTGGGAAAGGGGC
>JAQGNS010000050.1 GCA_028291705.1 Nevskia sp. | reverse complement strand
GCGGCGAACACGCCCGGCACGCTGGTCTCGGTGGCGCCGCCGTTGCTGCCGCTGCGCACCTTGAGGTAGCCGTTGTGCATCTCCAGTTGGCCCTCGAACATGGCGGTGTTGGGCGAATGGCCGATGGCGATGAACACGCCCTTGAGCGCGATATCGCGGGTCTTGCCGTCGCTGTCCTTGACGCGCGCGCCGGTGACGCCCGAAGGATCGCCCAGCACCTCGTCCAGCGTGGTGTTGAAAGCCACCTCCACCTTGCCTTCCGCCGCCTTCTTGAACAGCTTGTCGTGCAGGATCTTCTCGCCGCGGAACTTGTCGCGGCGGTGCACGATGGTCACCTTGTTGGCGATGTTGGACAGATAAAGCGCTTCTTCCACCGCCGTATTGCCGCCGCCCACCACCATCACGTCCTGGCCCTTGTAGAAGAAGCCGTCGCAGGTGGCGCAGGCGGAAACGCCCTTGCCGCGGAAGGTCTGCTCCGAATCCAGGCCCAGGTACATGGCGCTGGCGCCGGTGGCGATGATCAGCGCATCGCAGGTGTACTCGCCCTGATCGCCGCGCAGCTTGAACGGACGCTGCTTCAGGTTTACCTCATGGATGTGGTCGAACACGAACTGCGTGTCGAAGCGCTCGGCATGCTGGCGCATCCGCTCCATCAGGTCCGGTCCCATCAGGCCATGGACGTCACCCGGCCAGTTGTCCACCTCGGTGGTGGTCATCAGCTGGCCGCCCTGTTCCAGGCCGGTGATCAGCACCGGCTTCAGGTTGGCGCGCGCGGCATACACCGCGGCGGTGTAGCCCGCGGGGCCGGAGCCGAGGATGATCAGGCGGTGATGGTTGCTCATTGTTCCTGAACGAAGGGTAAGGGTGGGTGATCGTAGCAAGGGAATGTAGGGGCGGCATCGCGCTTTGCCAGAGCTGCCTTGCAACGCTCGGAACGGCTGCTTCTCCAACCCGGATTGAACTTTGCCCGGGGCGACGGTCGAAGCATGGCCCAAACGCGCGAACAGCATTCTAAGGACGCCAAAGCGATAAAACCAGTTAAATGTTCTTAACTCCTGTATAGGCGGCAACTATCGGAAAGCATTCACTTTCCCGCCAGCCCGGCACCGCCTTCCGGGCCGCCGGCGCCGCCCCGGCCCGGCTCTTGCGCCGGCGTTGAAAGGCGCGCCGCGGCAAGGGCATGCGATACTCCTGAACACCACTTATTTCCCTATTTTCCTTCCGGCATTTCGATGAGCGAGTCCAAATCTCCTGTGTTGCGTTTCTTCGGCTGGATCTGGCGGGTTGCCGTCGGCATCTACCGCACCATCTTCGTCATCGGCATGCTGATCACGCTGATGCTGGTCTGGTTCGCCTTCCAGGGCGGCACCCCGGTTCATGTCGAGAACAACATCGCCCTGACCCTGATCCCCACCGGCGCCATGGTCGAGCAGGTCAACAGTACCGGCCAGAACGTCCTGCGCCAGCTGGGTCAGACGCGCCCCTCGCAAACCCTGCTGCGCGACCTCACCGACGCCCTCAAGCTGGGCGCCACCGATCCGCGCATCCCCTTCGCCGTGCTGCGCCTCGACGACCTCCAATCCGCCGGCCTGCCGCAGCTGCAGGAATTGGGCGTGGCGATGAAGAAATTCCGCGCCGCCGGCAAGCCCATCTACGTCTACGGCGAATCGTTCGACCAGGACCAGTACTACATCGCCGCCCAGGCCGATGAAGTCTCGCTCGATCCCATGGGCATGCTGATGCTGCAGGGCTACGGCATGTACACCAACTACTACAAGGACGCGCTGGACAAGCTCGGCGTCCAGATCAACGTGTTCCGCGTCGGTGAATACAAGTCCGCCGTCGAGCCGTTCCTGCGCAACGACATGTCTCCCGAAGCCAAGCTCGCCAACCAGGCCTGGCTCGGCGACCTGTGGGACGTCTACAACCAGCAGATCTCCGCCGCGCGCAAGCTGCCGGACAAGGCCGCCGATACCTACGCGCGCGACTTCGCCCCCGAGCTGCTCAAGCGCTCCGGCGACGCCGCCTCCTACGCGCTCGACGCCCACCTGGTGAACCACGTCGAGACCCTGTCCCAGTTCCGCAAGCGCCTGGCCGACAAGGTCGGCTTCGACAAGGACAAGGGCACCTTCCGCCAGATCGACTTCTCCAGCTACCTGCGCGCCACCAGGCACGAGCAGAAGCCGCAGTCCTCCACCCGCATCGCGCTGGTGGTGGTGGAAGGCGAGATCGTCGATGGCGAGAGCGACAACGACACCGCCGGCGGCGACACCATTTCCAGCCTGCTCGAAGACGCGCGCCATGACGACGACGTCAAGGCCGTCCTGCTGCGCGTCAACTCCCCCGGCGGCAGCGTCACCGCCTCCGAGAAGATCCGCCGCGCGGTCGAGGCGCTGAAGGACGACGGCAAACCGGTGGTGGTGTCCATGTCCACCCTGGCCGCCTCCGGCGGCTACTGGATCTCCATGGCCGCCGACCAGATCTGGGCCGAGCCGTCCACCATCACCGGCTCCATCGGCATCTTCGGCCTGATCCCCACCATCGACCAGCCGCTGAACAAGCTCGGCATCCACACCGACGGCGTCGGCACCACGCCGCTGGCGGGCGCCTTCCGTTCGGACCGGCCGCTGTCGCCGGAGATGAAGACCATCATGCAGTCCAACATCGAGCACGGCTACCACCAGTTCATCGCCGGCGTTTCGAAAGGGCGCAACATCCCGGTGGACAAGGTCGACAGCATCGCCCGCGGCCGCGTCTGGAGCGGCGTCGCCGCCAAGGGCCTGGGCCTGGTCGACAGCCTCGGCGGCATCGAGGACGCCGAAGCCGCCGCCGCCAAGCTGGCCGACCTCAAGCCGGGCGGCTACCGCATCGACGAACTGCAGCCGCAGCGCGACCTGCTGGCGCAGTGGCTGGGCAAGATCCTCGGCGGCTCGCACGCCGACCTGTCGTTCCTCGCCGCCTTCCTGCCGCAGCACGTGAGCCTGCTGGCCCAGCCGGTGCAGGACGCCGCCCTGCTGTTCAGCCGCTTCAACGATCCCAACAACGCCTACGTCTACTGCTTCTGCACGCCCACCACGGCGGGCGGGAGCCGCTGAGAGCGGGGCGATGCCCTACGCCGAGCTGCCCGGCGTCCGCCTTCACTACGAAGAGGCGGGCGCCGGCCCGCCCCTGGTACTGCTGCACGGCATCGGCGCCAGCTGCCGGGACTGGGAATACAACATTCCGGCCTTCGCCCGGCACTACCGCGTCATCGCCCCGGACCTGCGCGGCTTCGGCCAGAGCGAGCGCTCCGGCAATTACGGTGTCGCCACCTTCGCCGGCGACATCTGGCACCTGCTCGAACAGCTCCAGGTCGAGCGCTTCCACCTCATCGGCCACTCCATGGGCGGCGCCGTGGCCCTGCAGATGGCGGTGGACCGGCCGCTGCGGATCGAGCGGCTGATCGCCGCAGACACCTTGCCGAGCTTCCGCACCAACACCTTCGGCAAGCGCATCCTGTTCGCCTACCGTTACCTCATGATGGGCGTGCTGGGGCCGCAGCGCCTGTCCAGCGCGGTCGCCGGCAAGCTGTTCCCGGGCCCGCACCAGCAGGCCCTGCGCGACCGCGCCACCGCCGGCGGCATGGCCAACGACCGCGGCGTCTACCTGGAAACCCTGAAGCAGCTATTGGGCTGGAGCGTGCTGGAGAAACTGGACCAACTGATCATGCCGGTGCTGGTGCTCGCCGCCGAGCATGACTACTTCCCGGTGAGGGACGCCGAAATCTTCGCCAAGGCCCTGCACGATGCCCACCTGAAGATCTTCGCCGGCATGCACCATGCCGTGCCGCTGGAAGCGCCGCAGGCATTCAACACTGCCGTGTTGCGCTTCCTCAATGGCCAGAATGCCGGCCGCGCCCTGCGGCGCAAGCCGGCCGGGGACGTGAAGAGGGCTTAAGCGGCGAAGCGCATCGAAATATCCACCGCGCGCACATGCTTGGTGATGGCGCCGATGGCGATGCGGTCCACCCCGGTCTCGGCGATGGCCCGCACATTGTCCAGCGTGGTGTTGCCGGAATACTCCAGCACCGTCTTGCCGCCGCCGGCACGATGCGCCCGCGCCAGCTTCACCGCCTCGCGCAACTGCTCCAGCGGGAAATCGTCGACCAGCAGCAGGTCCAC
>JAQGNS010000048.1 GCA_028291705.1 Nevskia sp. | reverse complement strand
CGTTGCCGAGCAGGTTGTCGGCGAGGATGGCGGTGAAGTGTTCCAGGGCGATGGTGACTGACAACTGCCAGGCGTTCGGCGCTGTTTTCTGCACGAGGTCCAGCACTTTTTTCACCAGGCGTTCGAGTTCGGCCGCGGGCAGGCCGGTATCTTCAAGCAACTGGTTATAGGCTTCGTGCTCGCGGCCGTGCATGGCTTCCTGGCCGATGAAGGCTTTGACTTCGCGCTTCAGGCGGTTATCGCTCACGCAGGCGCGGTAGTTGCGCACGCTGCCGATGAAGAAGCGCTCGCCCGGCGGAAAGAACAGGGACAGGGCATTGAAGAAGTGGCTGACCGCCGTGCCGTCCGGGTGCCAACTGGACAGGCGGGAGGCGGGCAGATCGAATTCGTAGTCACGCTGGACAGGCATCATGCCGCACAACTCCGTCAAAAATGGTGCATTGCAGCATTAAGACCGGGAGCGGTGGGCGGGGTTCCACTGGATTCGGAATATCCCGCCAAATGGTTGAACGGGCTGGAAATGGCGCGCCCCGCCGGTTTGGGGCGGGGCGCGCTGGCCCGGCGTTGCCGCCGGTGCGGGTTTCAGGTTCGGCTCAGCCCTTCGACCGCTCCGTCACCACCGGGTGCAGCAGGTCTTCCAGGCCGATGCGACGGAACAGTTCGGCACGGACCCGATCGGCGACGCCGTTGACGATTTCGGCGCCGTCCTGCGAGGGGTCAATGTGGACGCGGAAGGGGCGCTTGCCGAAGGGCAGGCCGACGATGTCGGCGATGGCCTTGGCGACTTCGCCGGCGTCGGCGTCGGCCGGTTCCAGGCTGGCCAGACCCTTCAGGCTCTGCTCGGGCAGGCCGGCGTAGGGGCCATTGTCGTATTCATCGGCGCGGGCTTGGTCGGCGGGCTTGCCGGAGTGGGCGAAGTGGTTGGTGCCCTTGGTGAAGGCGCCCGGCACGACGATGCTGGTCTCGATGCCCCAGCGGGTCAGCTCGCTGGCGTAGCTCACGGCCAGGGAATCCATCGCGGCCTTGGCGGCGAAGTAAGGCGACAGGTACGGCGGAGTACCGCCGCGCGCGCTGCTGCTGGAGACCCACACCAGCAGGCCGCGGCCCTGCTGGCGCAGTTGCGGCAGGGCGGCGCGGTTGACGCGCTGGGTGCTGAGCACGTTGATGTCGTACAGCTCGGCGAACTGCTCCGGGGTGAAGGCTTCGGCCGGGCCGAAGGACATGTGGCCGGCGTTGTGGATGACCACGTCGAGCTTGCCCTGCTCGGCAACGATCTGCTGGATGGCGGCGTCGGCGGAGGCCTGCGAGGCGACATCCAGCTCGACGGTGCGCAGGTTGACCTTGTGCTCGGCGGCGTATTGCTTCACCGCTTCCACCTGCGGCGCGTTGCGGCTGGTGGTGCCGCGCATGCTGGCGTAGACGGTGTGGCCGGCGTGGGCCAGGGTGCGGGCGGCGAGGGCGCCGAAGCCGCTGGAAGCGCCGGTGATGACGATGACTTGGGTTTTGGTGGGGGTGTTCATGGTGAGGCTCCTTGAAGGTTGAAGGGTTGGGTGTGGCTGGGTTCTTCGTGTTGAGTTGATTCACCTGCAAGGCGGAATGCGCTTCGCTTATTCCGCCCTACGATGGGGTGTGCCTACGGTGGGGGTGGGCTTAGACGATGCCGCCGTTGGCGCGCAGGGTCTGGCCGTTGACCCAGGAGGCATCCGGGCCGGCGAGGAAGGCGACGACGTCGGCGATGTCGCCGGGTTGGCCGAGGCGTTCCAGCGGGGCCATCTTGGCCATGCGGTCGACCACTTCCTGCGGCTTGCCCTTGAGGAACAGGTCGGTGGCGGTGGGGCCGGGGGCGACGGCGTTGACGGTGATGTTGCGGCCGCGCAGTTCCTTGGCCAGGATGCTGGTCATGGTTTCCACCGCGGCCTTGGTGGCGGCGTAGACGCCGTAGGTCGGCATCAGCAGGCCCACCACGCTGGTGGAGAAGTTGACGATGCGGCCGCCGCTGCGCAGGCGCTTGGCGGCTTCGCGCAGGGTGTTGAAGGTGCCCTTGAGGTTGACGGCGATCTGACGGTCGAAGCTGTCGTCGTCGGTGTCGGCGATGTTGGCGAGCTGCATGATGCCGGCGTTGTTGACCAGCACGTCGATGCCGCCGAAGGCGCTTTCTGCCGCGTCGAACATGCGGCGCACGGAGGCGGCGTCGCTGATGTCGGCCTTGGCCGCGATGGCCCGGCCACCGGCCTGCTCGATCTTGCGCACCAGGGCTTCGGCCGGGGCGGCGTCGCCGGAGTAGTTGACGATGAGGGTGTAGCCGTCGCGCGCCAGGCGCTCGGCGATGGCCTGGCCGATGCCGCGGGAGGCGCCGGTGACCAGGGCTACTTTGGAGGTCTGCTGCTGGGTCTGGGTGTTCATCTGGATTCTCCTGTGGGCCGGCCGTTTGCCGGTGTGGGAGCACTTTGCGCTTTCGCCTTGGATAAATAATCAGGCTAAAATTGCCAACACTGTTCCATATGAACGAACAATAAGGCGCAATTCATGGACCGGCTGGAAGTGATGCGGCTGTTCACGCGGATCGTGGAGCGGCACAGCTTCACCCTCGCGGCGCAGGACCTGGAGCTGCCGCGCTCCACCGCCACCCAGGCGATCAAGGAACTGGAAGCGCGGCTCGGCGTGCGGCTGCTGCAACGGACCACGCGCCATGTGCGCTCCACGCTCGACGGCGAGGCCTACTACCGGCGCTGCATCGCCATCCTCGGCGAGATCGAGGAAGCCGAGGGCGCCTTCAAGGACACCAAGCCGCGCGGCCTGCTGCGGGTGGATGTGCACGGCACCCTGGCACGGCACTTCCTGTTGCCGGCGCTGCCGGAGTTCCTGGCGCAGTACCCGGACCTGCAACTGCATCTGAGCGAAGGTGACCGGCTGGTGGACCTGGTGCGCGAGGGTATCGATTGCGTGCTGCGCGTGGGCGATTTGCAGGACAGCGCCATGATCGGCCGGCGCGTGGCGCTGCTGCCGGAGGTGACTTGTGCCGCGCCGTCTTACCTCGCGCGGCATGGCGTGCCGGTGAGCATCGACGCGTTGGCCGAGGACGGTCACTTGTCGATCGGCTTTCTCTCCTCCGCCACCGGCGGCGCGCTGCCGCTGGAGTTCATGGTGGATGGCGCGCTGCGTTACGTGACCCTGCCGTCCACGCTGTGCGTCGCCGCGGCGGAGAGCTACATCGCCGCTGCGCGTCTTGGCCTCGGGCTGATCCAGGCGCCGCGTTATCACCTGGCGGCGGATCTCGCGGCGGGCACGCTGGTGGAAGTGCTGCCGCAGTGGCCGCCGTCAGCGACGCCGGTGTCGCTGCTCTATCCGCACCGGCGGCAGTTGTCGCCGCGGGTGCGGGTGTTCATCGACTGGATCGCGCGGGAGTTCGCGCGGCATGCGGTGGGGGTGGGCTAGCGTTCGTATCAGGTGCCGGTGCGCTTGACCTGGGCTTTCGTTTCCAGACGCGTCAGCCAATTCAGCAGCACAAAGAGCATCGCGCCGGAAGCAAATGCCATGGCGCAACCCGGCAAGGTGAGCACTCGCCATTTCATTTCTACTATGACCCAGAAGGCGGTTGCCGCTACTCCGCCGAATGTTCCCGGTACGGCCCAGTTACGAATTTGTTCCGACAGGGTTCGTGTCGCCGCGCGGATATATCCCGCTGCCAATGCTCCCAGAGTCAATGGGCCGACGAAAGCTCCAATGAGCCCGAAGTTGATGGTGATACCCATGCCGAAAAGCTTCAACACATATACCGCTAAAACGATGGCTCCGCCTTGAAACACGGTGTAGTAAAGAACGAGCAGGGCAATCTGGAACTCGGGCCGACAGTTGCTAAACAGCCATTTCGTGAGTAGGAGAAAATAACCCCGAGGTCCCGTGGCTTGCAGAAACGACATGCCTTACTCCTCTTGCGCGTGGTTCGGGTTCAGTGTCGGCACTGGGGGAGGGCCGGGGTTTTCCTGATCATTCGATTCCGCCGCGGCCAGCCTCACGGAGGGCGGCAGCGGTGGCGGCCCCAGGCGATTGACGAAGGTGGCCTTGACCCGGTTGGATCTGAGCATATACAGCGACCAGGCAAGCAAGCCTGCGATACCGGCGACCGTTTCGCTCACCACTTTTACAGGCTCGGTCATGTTCTTGATGCCCGAGGCGGAGCCGATGGCGGACACGGTGAGGCCGTAGATCGTTGCAATGACCAGCAGCGCCACGAATAGTTGCGGAGCCGAGCTCCGTTTGCGGAAAAACAGCAGCGTCACGGTAACGCTGAGCGGCAGCAGCAAGCCGCCCGCCACCAGTTGAGCGAGCATCACCGGCTGTGCCCAGTCGATGTACTCTGCCTTGACGGTGCGCGGCAGCCCCGCCCATTTGTCAGCTTCGACGAAGCGGCTGAACTCGCCGGCGGCAACCAGAAGCAGCAGCGGGCTGGCCATGCAGCGCAGCGCCGGCAGCAGCAGCCAGCCGCTGATGCCCTCCGGCGCTCCCATCGGCGCCGGCCGCGCCGGCGGGTCGTAGCGGTAGACGTAGCGCATCATCAGCCAGATGCCCAGGCACAGCGAGCCCAGGGCGGCGAACAGCGGCGCGGGGGCGAGAGCCAGCGGTACGGGCGCGGCGGTGGTTGCGACCTTGTCCGGGTTGTAGGTGAAGCGCTCGTCGAGGTCGTCGTTGAGGCGGGAGCGGTCGGTCTGGTACTGCGCCATGGCGGCGGCGTCGACGTGATCGGCCAGGGCCGTGTAGTCGTAGTCCAGGGTGACGGTGTAGCCGCTGTGGCTGACGCTGGAGCGGTAGCGGAAGGCCGGGTTGTCGATGTGCGTGGCGTCGTCGGTGATCGACCAGTCCTCGGGCAGGTGCACGATAGCGGTCTGCCGTACATGGTCCGGGTAGTCGACGGCGTAAGGGGTGCTGCGCACGCTGCTCTTCAGGGTGCCGGCGTAGCCATACAGCTCGTCGGACTTGACGCTGAAGGCCTCCTTGCGGCCGCCTTCCTTGGCGGTGAAGGTCTTGTCCAGCGTGTAGTGCTCGTGGGTTTCGAGGACGTTGGCGGCGGTGTCGTCCTTGATCGACAGGGGCGCGGCGGGCTTGATGCCGGGGTAGTAGCGGGCGTAGTAGTTGAGGTAGTTGGTCTGGCGCTCGGCTTCGCTCTGCCCTTCCAGGGTGTTGCGCATGCCGTCGGCGGCGGCGCCGCTGTAGCGGGTGACGACATCGAGCGCGGCGGGCTGGTGCACGCCCTTGCCCAGATCGAATTCCATGCGCACTTCGCGGCCGCGGGCGTCCGGCGCCGGGCGCGGGATCTGCTCCAGGGCGGTGGTGCCGGCGGCGAGGGGCAGGGCGTAGCCGAAATTCGCCGGCGCCAGTTTCGCCAGTTGCGAGTACTGCTTGTAGTAGGTGCCGTCGAGCCAGTACACCTCGGCGCCGAGTTGCACGCGGACGATGGCGTGATTGAAAGCGTACGGCGAGGGCAGTGCCTGCGACAGGACGGGCCCGCGCTTGGTGTGCGCCAGCGCGGGGCGGGCGTCGATGTCCAGCCGGCGCAGCAGGTTGACCAGCAGCAGGGACTTGTCCTTGCAGTCGCCGAAGCGGCGCTCCAGCACGGTCTCCGGATCGGTGGGCGTGTAGGAGCCGGGGCCGATGGAGATGCTGGTGTAGCGGATGTTCTCCTGTACCCAACGCAGGGCCAGCATCACTTTCTCGGCGGGGCTGCCGGAGGCTTTCTTCAACTCGGCCGCCACGGCATCCAGGCGCGGGCGTGGCCGGTCGGCGAGTTGGTAGAGCGGATTGAGGCGGCGCATCACCGCGGCCCAGTCGGGCAGATCGCTCAGCTCCAGCATCGGCCAGGGTTGGACCCAGGCCGGGCGGTCCTTGTCGCCCTGGATGCCGGGCAGGTTTTCCCATTGGAAGACCAGCTCGGCTCGGTCGCCGCCGCGGCTGCTGCGCGGCTCGATGGCGCCGCTGCTGAAGCGGTAGCGCAGCGGCCGGTCGGCCGGATAGCGCACGCGGACCCGCTGCCAGCGCACCGGGTCGGTCCAGCCCACCATCAG
Organism: Nevskia sp.; assembly: GCA_028291705.1. Taxonomy (GTDB): domain Bacteria; phylum Pseudomonadota; class Gammaproteobacteria; order Nevskiales; family Nevskiaceae; genus Nevskia. The sequence continues at coordinate 12,631 of JAQGNS010000048.1, read as the reverse complement.
GCGCTGGGCGAAGTTGCCGGGCATCAGGCGCTCGACCGAGTGGACGGTGTAGTCGTACTCGACCACGTCGCCGGGGCGCACGTCGGACAGCAGCACGTCGATGCGATAGCCGCCGTCGTAGATATGCTGCTCCAGCTCCGTTTCCTGCGGCAACGCGGTCAGGCGGGCCTTGCCACGCTGGTCGATGACCTTGCCGCCGCGCACTACACGCAGGGAATGGATCAGCAGGGTTTCATAGCTGGGGTCGACATCGACGGTGAACTGCGACTGCTCCTTCACCCCGTCGGCGTTCACCACCTTGGTGGCGATATGGATGTAGCTGTCGCTGCCCTGGGCGGTGACGTCGATCTGGCGGTCGAACAGCAGGAACCAGGCGCCGTCGTTCAGTTCGCCGGGCGGGCTCGGTGCGTCGTATTGCGGCCGCTCCGCTTCCACCCAGGCGGGTGCCGGGGCGAAGCGGTACAAGTCAGTCTTGGCGCCGCCGGCCGCATGGGCGGCGACGCACCACAACAGCGCCAGCCAGGCAACATGGCGCAGATACCCCGATCCCTTGATCCCCACGACTTCCCCGGTCGATAAACGCTATTGCTGGGCCATTGCTGGCGTGTGCAAGCATAGCCGGGATAAGAGCAAATAGAGTGCCGGGAAAGTGTGAAGTACTGCACAGTTCCCGCGCGCCGGCGCCGCCTGTCGAGGCCAGGCGCTAGACCAGGGCCTCGTTCCAGTCGCGCAGGGTGCTGCGGGCCACCACGCCGTGGATGACGAAGGGATCGCCCTGCACGAATTCCTCGGCGGCGGCGCGGCTGGTGAAGATGCCCATGGCGCCTTCCGCCGGATCGGCATATGGGCCGACCATCAGCAGCACGCCGCGCCGGTGGAATTCGTCGATGCGGGCGCGGTGCGCCGCGAAATGCTCGTAGGCCTTGGCCATGCCCTCGGGGCTGACTTCGTAGAGCATCACGGTTTTCGGCGATGGCGGTCCGCTGCGGGCGGGGGCCTGGCGCGGCAGTTCCGGCGGTTGGTCCGGCGCCGCCTTCTTCGCCGGCCTGGTGCCCGGCAGTACACCGAAGGCTGTGCCGCAGATGGCCAGCGCCAGCGCGCCGAGCAGGATCAGGCCGCCGTACTTGCGGCCGAACTGCCGCCCTGCCTCGCGCCCGACGGAATAGCCTTGCTCATAGTTATTGACTGCTTCACCCCTGGCCGACGCTTCCTGCTGGGCCACTGCGCCGACAATACCGCCGAGACCGGCGCCGACGCCCAGCCAGATCACAAAAAACCAGACGATACCCAGTGCGATGCGTTTCATTGCGCTTGCTCAGTGGTTGATGTTGCGGTGAGACTTTGCGGCGGGGGCTGATGTGCCGGCCTCAGAACGAGCGCCCGTCCACCGCGATCCGTTTCAGCGCGGCCACGTCCACGCCTTCCAGGCAGCGCACGTTGACCGCCGCCGTCTCCGCGCCGGAGCGGTCCTTGCCGAAGCCGAAGGGCGCGCAGCCGCACTTCGGGCAGAAGTGGTGCTGGATGACGTGCTTGTTGAAGGTGTAGGTGGCGAGCTGCGCATCGGGCTTGAGCAGGGTGAAGCGGCTGCGCGGCACGAACCACAGCAGGTAGCCCTTGCGGTTGCAGTGCGAGCAGTTGCACTCCATCGCCTGCTCCAGCGTGCCTTCGGCTTCGAAGGTGATTTGCCCGCAGTGACAGCTGCCTTTGTAGATCATGTATGTACTCCCCGGTTCCTGCGGTGTTTCGGTCGATTCAGCCGATTTTCGGGGCGCCGACCCGCGTGCGTTTGAATTCCGCCTGATTCGGCGGTGCCCCGTCCAGGCAGGAGAACACGATCCGTGGATGCGGCGCAAGCCGTCGACGGTATGGCCGCACTGGTGCGACCTGCTCAGGGTCGGGTGGGGGCGGCAAGCAGATGAAATGCAGTCATGCCGATCACTGCCGCCACCACCACCCAGTAGCAAAGCAGCAGGCCGGCTTCACCGACGCGCTGCAGGGCGCTGTACTGCGCCCACTGCGTGCGCACGCGGGCGCGATGGGCTGGAGACAACAGCCAGCGGATACCTTGCGCCAGCGGGGCGAAGAGATTGAGCAGCGACCACAGGGCATCGAGCAACTGAAGCATGCGCGATGGGCCTTAGTGGTCGGGCGGTACTTCGGCGGGAGCGGCTTTCGCCGCCGCGGCCCGCCGCTCCATCGCCTTGCGCACGCGGTTGAGCTGTACTGCCGCGAGGATCGCGAGAAAGGCAAGCGCGATGCAGACGCCGATGAAGAAGCAGATCCAGAAAGGCGGCAGTCGGCCGGACAAGGCGCGGCTGATGAAATAGGGCAGCCCGATCAGCAGCCATGGCAGCGGATTGAACACCAGCAGCAGGGGCATGACGCCGTAACGCCAGGGTGCTTTGGGTGAATGCTTGAAGGCATACCAGAGCATCCCGGCGCTGCGGAACAGCAGCGACCAGAGCAGCGTGCCGGTGAAGAAGCCGAACGCTCCCCCGCCAAGTGCAAGCGGTGTCATGCGGCGGCTTTGATGGCGCTCACAGTGGGCGGAGCTGCTCGTCGAGCGAGCGGGTCTTTTCGGTGACCACGCTGCCAGTGTGTAGGGTGGTCTTCCGCTCGATCAGCATGATGTGGCATTCATCTTCGGCGACCGGGTTGTGGCGCACGCCCTTGGGGACGACGTACATCTGGCCCTCGTCCAGCTCCACCGCGCCGTCTTCCATCTCGATGCGCAGGTGGCCCTTGAGGATCAGGAACAGCTCGTCTTCGTTATCGTGGCTGTGCCAGGCGAGAGAGCCGTGAACCTTGGCCACCTTGATATAGGCGTCATCGACCTCGGCCACCACGCGCGGTGACCAGAATTCGGTGAGCGACGCGGCGACTTGCTTCGGTGTTGCGATGGTGGACATGGGGCATCGAGGATGATTGGCTTGTTGGTGATCTTACGCTTCCGGGCCGGGCGTAAATGGCCATGCCCCAGCGAGCGGCGCAGGGTGCCCTACGAGGCTTGAAGTCCGTCGCCGGTCCATTGCTGCGCCGGCATGATCGCCGCCGGCTCCAGGCTGCGGTGGATGATCCCGGCCAACTGGCTCGCCCACAGGGCATAGGCGCCCGCCCCGGGATGAAAGCCGTCGGAGGCCATCAGTGACAGATCCATCGGGAAGTCGATGGGGACGAAGGTGCAGCCTTCGCTGCGCTGCGCCCAGTGGCGCAGGTCCCGGTTGAGCCGCCGGGCGCGCAGGCCCAGGTACCAGCGTAGCGGCTGCGGCAGGGCGGGGAAGTGATGCAAGGGTGGAAGGCTGGAAAGCAGGATGTGCCGGGCCCGGAACCGGCCCTTCAGCAACTCGACCAGTTGCTGCTGCACCACCAGCCATTGCGCCCGTCCGGTGCTGCCGGTGACGTCGTTGACGCCGGTGGCGGTGACGACGACATCGAAATGCTGTTCCGGCTCCGCTTCAAGCCGCGCCAGGACTTCCGCACTGGTCAGGCCGCTGGTGGCGACGAGCTTCCACGACACGCGGAACGCGGCGGCGAGCGCGGCAACGAGCTGGCCGGAAAGCGCCTCGCCCTGCGTCGCCACGCCGACGCCCGCGGCCGAGGAATCGCCGAGAATCAGCAGGCGCAGCGGCGGCCCGCTCCCTTCGACACCCTGGCGCAACCCCTCCGGCTCCGGCAGGCGCGGTGTCACCCGCCGCACATAGCGGCCTTGCGCCAGCAGGACAGGGCCGAGGCCGATGGTGGTGAAGTGGTAGCCCATGGGTTCAGATCTTCAGAGGGTTGATCGGACGAAGTACGGCGTCATAACGAATACCGGCTCACGGTCATTGGGCCTCGTTCGCGAGCTGTGATGGAGCTACTGTCAAATTCCAAGTGTTCCGCTAGTTCGAAGTGATATAGCCCATTTCTCGAAAGCAATTGTGTTATCTCTTAACGTACTCACATGTGAATCTGATTTGTCTTGAAAGGCACTGTCAGCAGATGCTGTTGTTAGTAGCGTCCAGTCAAGGACATAAGATTCTTTGGTGCTATAGGATTTATTCCCGCTGTTGTCTCTTTTCTGAATGGGAGTCGGATATCGCTTAATAAAAGCCGAAAAATTCTTCGCCCTTGCCTTCTTGTATGGATCGCTTTCATTTTCTGCGACATAAAGAAATGCCTGACTATATGCACTCAGATAGTTCTTTGATTCAATGAATTTCTCGCATTCATCCGTTAGCATCACGCCTGCCCAGGCCTGGGACTGCTCTGCTAGATATGCTTCTTCGATCGCCTTTCCAATCAAAATGCCGTTCGGATTGTTGATTAAATCACCCTTCGTTATGGCGCCTCGGAATGGACATTTGAAGCCACTTAAACTTGCGGCAAGCAAACTGTTCGCTGAACGGATTAGATTGATAAATGATGTTATCGAATCGTTTTCTGTAAACAAAAATACGGTGTCTGAGAAAAATCTAAAATCCACACTGTTTTCGTTCCAGTCTGGATAGAATCCATGCATCCCATTCACGGTATCAAGCTTTCCTCTTCCGGCGGCAGCGTGATGAATGGTACTGAGAATACCCCTTGAATAGAGAGTATTTAGGCTGGCAGTACCTATCGTTTGCCGGAGATCTTTAAACCCCAGCATGTCGAAAACTCCGACAAAGCAGTCTATGGGTTCAAGTAGATCGTTTTGTACGTTACTCACTATGTGGATACCAGACAGAATAGGGCGTGAGCAGCGTAGCGCATCGGTCAAATGAAGGGGGATGCCCGGTCCAATGCGCTGCGCTTATTACGCCTTCTTTAGCCCTTCGCGTCGTTTAGCTGGCGCTTGTGACGACAGCGTTATCGAAGATAAAGAACACCAGCCCCGGCCCCGACGCTTCGGTAAAAGCGCCCTGCGCCCCGGCAATGGCACAGGTCACCGCGCAATAGCCCCAGGCCTCGATGGGCGTGGCGGCGAACCTGGGCGTGGTCAGCCGGTCCATGCGCTGTTCGATGCCGTGGTCGCGCGTCTTGCCGGCGGCGATGGTCAGGGCCCGGTTGATGGAGGCGCTGTCCCAGGCCCACTGCCAGGTGCCGGTGACGGTGTTCAGGGTGCCGGCGATCTGGGCGCGGGCCTTGATGGTGCGGCCGTCCGGGGTGGAGAAGGTCAAAACGTCCGGCTGTGGGCCGAAGCTGCGAGCGGCACCGCGGAAGCCCCAGTTGCGGTCATTGGTGGCGTCGAGTTCACGCAGCGCATCCTCGCTGCGCTCGACGAAGTCGAGAAAGGCGACGTGGCGGCGCCGTTTCCGGTCCAGGTTGCGGAAGAATTCCATCTTGGGTGAATCCAGTATTCGGGCTCTGGCGATCCGCGGTGTGAGATGGATCGGCTGTCGGGGTGGTGCCGGCCTATATGCAATTTAAAGCAAGTGCGGCGCTACAGGCTGTAGACGAAATGCAGGCTTTGCGGGAGGATTTCAAGCCGTCCGCCGGAAAGTACGGGAAAAGCCTGGCTAGTGCCCACTCCCGCCATCGTGCCCTCCGCCATCTCCGTGGTGGCTGTGATTGTGGCCATGGTCGTAGTTCCCCGACGCGGAGTAACTGTTGCCGGCATCTACCAATCCACTGTCCGCTCCGGGCGGGTGCCACGACCGCCGTTCCTCGCGCAGGATGTTCCAGCAGACGACGGCGCCGATCACCGGGATAACCCAGATGAGCACGATCTGGAGGAGTTTCTGTTGCGTGTCATAGATTCGGCTGAATGCGACTCCGGCTGTAGCCAGAGTATTGATGACAAGCAGAAACACACCCAGCCACAAGGCCCAGTTCATCATGCTCTTATCCTATTCCTTTACAGGTAGACCCTGGCCTGGCGGCGAGGATTGGGGCGGAGTGATGCGCTTGCGCCCGCGGCTCAGCGCGCGGGCCAGGATTGCCGTATACAGCCCGAAGGCGGCATAGATGCCGGCAAGGAACCAGGTCCAGTAGTAGGGGTGCAACTGGCCGGATAGGGCCTGGAACGTGAGATAGGGCAGTGCGAGCAGCACCCATGGTGCCGGATTGAAGATCAGCAACAGCGGCAGTACGCCGAAGCGCCAGTAGGGCCGGGACGAATGTTTGAATGCGGTCCACAGCAGGTGCGCGGCACGGAGCAGGAGTGGCCACAGCAGCATGCCGGCGAAGAAGCCGCCGCCTAAGGCGATAGTCCCTGAGACGCCCATGCAAATTGCTCCTGGAAATCTGCGAAGCACTGCCGGCAGACCCAATGCTTCAGATCGGCAGTAGCGTAACCCTCTTGCACCGCATCGGGGATGGACGTGGCGGCGATTTTGGCCCAGCAGAACTCGCAGTGATCATGATCCCAATGCGGATCGGGCGAGGACCAGGTCCTCAGCGTGAGCGATGCTCCCTTCAGGAATTCCTCCTGACCATGCAGACGCCAGTCTTCGGGGAACTCGTTCATTGCCGGGACTGGCTGGGTGTTGTTCCAATTTAGCGCAAGTCCGATTCGTCCACGGGCCAGGATCCGACGTGCCCGGATAGACGGTAGGGCCGGCCTGAAAGAGGGTGTACCGCGCGGTCTTCCGGATCAAGGTGCCTTAAGCGGCTTGGCGGCGCGTCAGGGACTCACCGGCGGATGTCGTTGCCCTTCCTGATCCACCAATACAACGGAACCCCCGCCAGGATCAGCGCGGTCCCCGCGAGCGAGTGCAGGAAGTTGGTGGCATAGGTGTAGACCAGCACAGCGCCGGCGGCGAGGACGAACAGCGCCGGCACCACCGGGTAGCCGGGCATGCGGTAGGGGGAGGGCGGCTCGCCCGGGCGGCGGCGGAAGACGAAGACGGTGCTGGCGGCGAGCAGGTAGATCAGCCACTCGGCGAAGATGGCCAGTTCGAACAGGGCCTGGAAGCCGGCGCTGAGCAGGAGCAGGGCGGTGGCGAGCAGGCCCTGCACGATGAGCGAGTTGGCGGGGCTGTGGAAGCGCGGGTGTACGGCGGCCATGCGGCGGAAGAACAGGCCGTCGCGCGCGGCGGCGTAGGGAATCCGCGCGCCGGAGAGGACGGTGCCGTTGAGGGTGACGAGCATGCTCAGGGCCATGGCGGCGGAGACCAGGCCGGCGCCGATGGGGCCGGCGCTGCGCAGCATGGCTTCCACGGCGGGGCGCGGCGAGGCGGCCATGTCCGCCGGCGGCAGCACGTAGAGGATGGCGGCGTTGGTGAGCATGTAGAGGAAGGCGACGATGAGCATGCCGAGGATCAGGGCCAGCGGCAGGGTGCGCTGCGGGTTCTTCACTTCGCCGGCGGCCATGTTGAGATCGTTCCAGCCGTCGTAGGCCCACAAGGTGGCGGTGAGGGCGATCATGAAGCCGGTGAAGCCGCCGACTGCGCCGGGCAGGAGGGTGTGGAAGTTGGCGGTGTCGCCGTGGCCGCCGGAGAGGCAGAAGCCGACGATGACCAGCACCAGCAGGCCCTTGAGCCAGGTGAAGACGAGTTGGAAATTGGCGGCCTTCTCGATGCCCAGGTAGTTGAGCCAGGTGACCAGCCAGGCGAAGCCGATGGCGGCGGGCTGCGCCCATAGCAGCGGCAGGCCGTGGGTGATGGGGCGGTTGAGGAAGTCCAGCGCGGGAAAGGTGCCGAGCACGCGGGTGATGCCGATGGTGACGCTGGCGATGGAGGCCGGCTTGGCCACGGCAAACCAGGTCCACATATTGAGGAAGCCGGCGAGGTCGCCATAGGCATCGCGCAGGTAGGCGTATTCGCCGCCGGCCTGCGGACGGGCCGCGCCCAGCTCGGCATAGGTGAGCGCGCCGAACAGCGAGAGCAGGCCGCCGACGATCCAGGCCAGATACACCAGCCCGGCGGAGCCGGCCGCCTGCATCATCTCGCGCGGCACCAGGAAGATGCCGCTGCCGATGATGGTGCCGACCACGACGGCAGTGGCTTGGGAGACGCCGAGGACGCGGGGGAGGGGCTGGTCTTGGTTCACCGTTGTTCCCTGATGGCGCCGTGATGCGAGAGTTGGGTAGGTGAGGCTGACGGGTGCTGCGTTCGACTGATGCATGAAGTGTGCGCGGGCAGGGCCTTGCGGATGCTGCCTTGCCGCCGCCGTTGATCAAGTCTGCCGGATTCGGCCTTGCCGTGTCTCGGCGGCGCCGCTGCGTCCGGGATGACGCCGGGAGGCTGCTGTTGCGGATGATATATTCGTGGCCCGTTCGCGCGGCCTATCGGCGACGAGCAGTGAAAGACACCGGATTGAACCCATGGAGGGCTGCGTGACCAGATTGCTTTTGCCGGTTGTCGCGGCCTTCGCACTCGTCGCCTTCCAGGTGGATGCGCAGCAGGACACCGCGGGGCAGATGCTGTCTGCCTGCAAGGCGGTCCCCACGGCGCAGGCCGCAGCCGGTACCGAGGTCCGCCTGCCCACGGATTTCTATACCGGCTATTGCTGGGGCGCGTTCTCCAGCCTGCAATCGGCGACGACGTCGAAGGATTGGCGGGGCCGGCAGCAGTACGACGCCTGCGTCCCGCCGCAGACCACCAAGATGCAGCTCATCGCCGCGTTCACGCGCTATGCCGGTAATCATCCGGAGCAGATGGAGAAGGATTACTTCGGCGTGGCGCTCGATGCGTTCAAGGATGCGTTTCCCTGTAGCCGGAAGTAGCGGGCCGGTTGCGCACGGGTACGGATTGTCGACGCAACAATCGTAGGGCGGAATAAGCGTAGCGCATTCCGCCTTTCGGGCCATAGCGATGAATTCCGTAATGGCGGCCCCGACACGGTGCCCGAGCCTAGCGAGGTGGGTGCGGGAGGGGGCGTACGCCTGCGTTGGCGGCGTTATCCCGGGGCCGCAGCGCCTGCTCCCGCACCCACGCTTCGCGGCACCGTGTCGCAGGCGCAATGCGCTACGCTTATTCCGCCCTACTGTCAGGCTGCTGTCGAGCGCTCCAGCTTCATCGAGTCAGGACGATGTGGGTGGCCTTCGCCGTGGCGGCATGCTCAGTGACGCGATAGCCTAGCTCGGGCAGGTTGATGCCCTCCAGCAGGTTTTCGCCGGCGCCGAGAACAACGGGCGAAATAGCCAAGTGCAGTTCGTCGATGAGGCCGGCGCGCAGGAACTGGCGCACGGTGGCGACGCCGCCGCCGAGACGGATGTCCTTGCCCTGGGCCGCGGCCCTGGCCTGCTCAAGGGCGGCGTGGATGCCTTCGGTGACGAAGTGGAAGGTGGTGCCGCCCTGCATGGGGATGGGCGCGCGGGCATGGTGGGTGAGGACGAACACCGGCGTGTGATAGGGCGGGTTGTCGCCCCACCAGCCCTTCCAGCTCTCGTCCGGCCAGGTGCCGCGCACGGGGCCGAACATGTTGCGGCCCAGGATGTTGGCGCCGATGTTGTGGAAGCCCCGGGCGGCGAAGTCGTCGTCGATGCCGGTGTCGCCGCCTTCCTGGCCGAACATCTTCTGGAAGGTGCGCGTGGCGAAAGCCCAGTCGTGCAGGGCCATGCCGCCTACGCCGAGCGGGTTTTCAAGGTTCTGGCCGGGCCCGGCGCCGTAGCCATCGACTGAGATGGAGAAGGCCTGGACTTTGAGTTTGCTCATTGGGGTTCCTTCCTGGATCTGATCCACCCGTCAACGCGCGGGCGCACATTCACCGGACTGCTTCAAACCTGACGATCCTGTTCCTGCTTTGATGGAGCGAAAGCCCGCAGGGTTGGAAGCGTCCGTTGTCAGCAATTGCAGCACTCGTAGGGCGGAATAAGCGTAGCGCATTCCGCAGTTGTGGAGTTCATCGCTGCGGCCCGAAAGGGCGGCCCCGACACGGTGCCCGAGCGTAGCGAGGTGGGTGCGGGAGGGGGCGTACGCCTGCGCTGGCGACACCATCCTGGGGCCGCTGCGCTGCTCCCGCACCCATGCTTCGCGGCGCCGTGTCGCAGGCGCAATGCGCTGCGCCCTCGATACGCCCGCGAAGCGGGCTACTCGGGACCGGTTTATTCCGCCCTATTGTCTGAATCTCGCCAATCGATTCAGACGTTTTCATCGCCGGAGCGGATGAAGGAGTAACGATGGATGTCGGTTCTGAGTTTCCAGCCCTGGCTCTCCCAGTACGTTGAGGCCAGCGTGTTGATCTTGAGTACATCGATGTGGCATTTCCGAATATCGAGCTGCGCGAGTTTACGCAGGCTGGCCTCGACGAGTGCATTGGCGATGCCCTGGCGCCGGAATTCCGGTACGACGAGCAGATGCTGCAAATAGCCGCGGCGTCCATCGTGTCCGCACATGGCGCATCCGACGATCCGGTCCCCGACTTCGGCGATATGGCTAAGCCCGGGATTCCGCTCAAGGTATCTGGCCGTCGCGGCGCGCGAGTCGGCGTCCCGCAGCGAAATGCCGGGCGTCTTTCGCATCAGCTCGATCACTGCATCGTAATCGGCGATGGTCATGGGGCGGATCAAGGGCATGGGGATCTAAGGCATCAACAAGCCGGCGGGTTGGCTGCCCAGCAAGCGTAGCGCATTCCGCCGTTATGGAATTCATCGCTATCGCCGGAATGGGCGGCCCCGACACGGTGCCCGAGCGTAGCGAGGTGGGTGCGGGAGGGGACGCACGCTTGCCTTGGCGGCGTTATCCCGGGGCCGCTGCGCCTGCTCCCGCACCCACGCTTCGCGGCACCGTGTCGCAGGCGGAATGCGCTGCGCTTATTCCGCCCTACTATCGGGTGCGGTATCGAGCCGTATCACTTCCCGCCGCGATACCGCGCCACCGTCTGCGCCACCAAGTCCTGCACCAGCACCTCCACCGCCGCCGCGCTGCGATTCCGCGCGGAGAGCGCTTCGAATAGTTCGAAGCCGGTGAGGGCGAACAGCACGTCCACCAGTTCCGCGTTGGGCTTGGGCGCGTCCGGCAGCAGGCGCTTCACCAGTACCGTCAGGGACTGGCGGCGGCGCTCGGTGCGCAGGCGCAGGCTGGCGGCGGTTTCCGGGTCCAGCTTGGCCAGGGCGCCGAACCTAGGCATCAGCGGGCCGACGCTGCCGTGGCCGGACCAGAAGCGGCAGAAGACGGAGACGAAGCGGCGCAGGGCCACGTCGATGTCCGGTTCGGCGAAGACCGAGGGCAACTCGGTCAGGCCGCCTTCTTCCGCCACGGCGTCGAACACCGCTTCCAGCAGGCCGCGCTTGGACTCGAACTGGTTGTACACCGTCAGCCGCGTCACGCCGGCCTGCTTGGCCACGCCGTCGAGCGAGAACGGCGGCAGGCCCTTGCCGTCGCCGAGCAGGGTGCGCGCGGCGGCGAGGATACGCGCGCGCGTTTCATCCGCGGCGGCGGCGCGCGCGGGGCTGCTGTAGGAACGCGGGGTGCCCTTGACAATCATAAATTGAGTATACAGTATGTATATCTAATATCGGCGACGAGGAGATACCGATGAACGAACTGAGCCTTATTGTGCTGGCCCGCGCGGTCCATGTCTTGTCCGGCGTGGCCTGGGCTGGCGCTACCTTTGTCATGGCGGGCGTGGTGGTGCCCCTGCTGGCGCGGCATGGGGCGGAAGGCGCCGGCCGCTGGCTGGGCATGGTGGGGCGCCGTGCCGGCCGGGCGTCGATGGTGGCGGCCCTGCTCACGATCGTCTCCGGCGGCTACCTGTTTTCCGCCCTGCATCCGCACGACACCTCGGCCAGCGGCCTGGTGTTGAAGAGCGGCGCGGTGGCGGCGCTGCTGTCGCTGGCGGTGGGGCTGTTGATCGTGCGGCCCATCGGCCTGAGCCTGGCCAGGTTGCAGGAGCCGCGCCCGGAAGGCACACCACCCGGCGCCGACGTGCTGCAGAGAATGGCCACGCTGCGCCAGCGCGTCGCCATCGGCTCGCGCGTCGCCGCGGGCTTGCTTGGTGCCTCGGTGCTGGCGATGGCGGTGTTTCGCTACGCGGCGGCGGTGTGAGTGGAGCGGGGGCGCCGTGCGCGGGCCCCAGACCGGGATCAGGCGGCGTGGCTGCCGGTTGCGCTCCACGGCTTGATTCTGGCGAGCGTTTTGGCCAGCTCCGTGTAGGGCGGATTAGCGAAGCGTAATCCGCCTTCCGCGTGCGCCCTCCGCACGGCAAACTAGACGCATGCCGCAATATATAAGAAGCCATGTTCCGGGTGGAACCTTCTTTTTCACTGTAGCGCTTTTGGAAAGACGGCGAGGGTTATTGATCGATCGTGTCGATGATCTGCGAGAGACCTTCCGTATCGTGCGGACCAGAAGGCTTTTCGAGATCAACGCAATCGTCATCCTGCCGGATCATTTGCATTGCATCTGGACTTTGCCGGAGGGTGATACCGATTTCTCTACGCGATGGCGTTTGATTAAGACCCGCTTCGGAAATTGCATTCCGGCTGGAGAACGCCTCTCCTCCCGCCGTGAATCGAAAGGAGAACGCGGCATTTGGCAGCGGCGTTTCTGGGAGCACACCATCCGCGACGATGACGACTACGCGGCGCATGTGGACTATATCCACTTCAATCCGGTGAAGCATGGGTACGTTCAAAGAGTGATCGACTGGCCGCATTCGAGCTTTCATCGTTTTGTGGCGAGTGGTCAGGTATCGGCGGATTGGGCCGCAGCACCGACAATTAAAGGGTTGAACTACGAGTAAGGGAAGGCGCGCGGAAGGCGGATTACGCTTCGCTAATCCGCCCTAC
>JAQGNS010000031.1 GCA_028291705.1 Nevskia sp. | reverse complement strand
AAGTCCAGGATGCGGACGCCGTCTAATGCCTTGCTCATGCAACCCCTCCTTTGGGGATTTTCTGTTTTACCGCAACCGCGTGGACCAGCCCCAAGAGCTTATCCGTGAATCGCCCGCACCAGGTACTACGACAGCCGTGCCGAGCATACAGGGCCCGGCGCCTTGCAGTCCCAGGGCACGCGCGAACCCGCCGGCCCAGGCTGCCCCGGACCATACACTTCCTTGTGGTGATTTCGAAGCTTTTACGCCAATACGCCGGGGAACCCCCGTTCAGCCAGCCGCAGCCGAGGCCGCCTGGGACTCCAGCTCCGCCAGGCGCTTGCGTAGTTCGCGGTCTTCGGCGAAACGCCTGGTTTCGTCCCGCACGATGGCCACGATTCCGCTCACCTTGCCGTCCGCCGTATGCAGCATCGACACCGTGAAGGCGATCAACAGCGTATGCCCGTCCTTGTGCAGCGCCGGTACGCGCAGCAGGTCGGCGCCGTATTTGGTGATGCCCGTCGCCATCGTCTTGTGGTAGCCGTCCCAATGACGCTGACGCTGGCGCAGCGGAATGATCATGTCCAGCGACTGCCCGAGCGTGTCCGCCGCGGTGAAGCCGAAGATGCGCTGGGCCGAACCGTTCCAGAAGGTGATGGCGCCTTGCGCGTCGCAGACCATGATGGCGTCGGCGGCGCTCTCGACGAGTTGCTTCAGCTCGGTATTGGAAAGCATCGGATTCTCCCTGGCGCACACGAACCCCGGCGGACTCCGTTCACCAGAACGGAGTCCGCCGGGGACGGTTCAGTCTATCCCGCTCAGACCGCTTCGGCCTTGTGCAGCGCGGCAATCTGTTCCTTGCCGTAGCCCAGTTCCGCCAGGACTTCATCGGTGTGCTCACCCAGCAGCGGCGAACCGGTGATCTCCGGCTTGAGGTCGGAGAACTTGATCGGGCTGCCCACGGTGAGGTAGGTACCGCGCTCCTTGTGGGACACCTCGGCGATGGTGCCGCTGGCGCGCAGCGAAGGATCGGCGGCCAGTTCCTTCATCGACAGCACCGGCGAGCAGGGGATGTCGAACTTGCGCAGGATGTCGACCGCCTCGAACTTGGTCTTGTCCGCCAGCCAGGCTTCGATGGTGGCGAAGATTTCCATGATGTGCGGCTGGCGCGCCTTGGGGGTGCTGTAGTTCGGATCCTTGATCCACTCCGGCCGGCCCAACGCTTCGCAGATCGGCGCCCAGGCGTGGCCCTGGATGGTGAAGTAGATGTAGGCGTTCGGGTCGGTCTCCCAGCCCTTGCACTTGAGCACCCAGCCCGGCTGGCCGCCGCCGCCGGCATTGCCGCCGCGCGGCACGACGTCGCTGAAGCTGCCGTGCGGGTACTGGGGATACTCCTCGAGGTAGCCGAGGCGATCCAGGCGCTGCTGGTCGCGCAACTTGACGCGGCACAGGTTGAGCACGCTGTCCTGCATCGATACGGCGACTTTCTGGCCGCGGCCGGTCTGCTGACGGCCGATGATGGCGGTGAGAATGCCGATGGCCAGGTGCATGCCGGTGTTGCTGTCGCCCAGGGCGGCCGCGCTCACCGTGGGGGGACCGTCCCACCAGCCGGTGGTCGAAGCCGCGCCGCCGGCGCACTGCGCCACGTTCTCGTAGACCTTGAGGTCGTCGTAGTGGTGGCCATCGCTGAAGCCCTTGACCGAGGCCACGATCATCTTCGGATTCAGCTCGTTGATGCGGGTCCAGGAGAAGCCCATGCGGTCGAGCGCGCCGGGGCCGAAATTCTCCACCAGCACGTCGGATTCGCGGATCAGCTTTTCCAGGACTTCCTTGCCTTCCTGCTTCTTGGTGTCCAGCGTCAGCGAGCGCTTGTTGCTGTTGAGCATAGTGAAATACAGCGCATCGACATCCGGGATGTCGCGCAGCTGGCTGCGGGTCACGTCGCCCGAACCGGGGCGCTCGACCTTGATCACGTCGGCGCCGAACCAGGCCAGCATCTGCGTGCAAGCGGGGCCGGCCTGCACATGGGTGAAGTCGATGATCTTGATGCCTGCAAGTGGCTTGTTGCTCATGGGAATTTCCTCGATTGACTGAGACTGTTATTTCTTCGCCGCGCTTTGCGGGTTCAGGTTGGTCAGGCGGCCGCTCTCGGTGCCCGCCGCTTCGTCGATGACGGCATTGATCAGGCTGGGTTTGCCCGAGGCGATGGATTCGAGCAGCGCCTTGGTCAGTTCTTCCGGCGTGGTGGCGTTGTAGCCGATGCCGCCGAAAGCCTCGATCATCTTGTCGTAGCGCGCACCCTTCACGAACACGGTGGGCGCGACATCCTTGCCGCCGCTCAGGTTCACGTCGGTACCGCGATAGACGCCGTTGTTGTTGAAGACGATGGTACAGACCGGCAGCTCGTAGCGGCAGATGGTTTCCAGCTCCATGCCGCTGAAGCCGAAGGCGCTGTCGCCTTCGATGGCGACGACCGGCTTGCCGCTGATGACGGCGGCGCCGATGGCGTAGCCCATGCCGATGCCCATGATGCCCCAGGTGCCGGAGTCGAAGCGCTTGCGCGGCTCGTACATGTCGACGATGCTGCGGCAGTAGTCGAGCGTGTTGGCGCCTTCGTTGACGACGTTGATGTCCGGGCGCGCCTTCAGCACGTCGCGGATGGCGCGGAGCGCGCTGTGGAAGTTCATCGGCGACGGGTTCTGCGCCAGCGTCACCGCCATCTTCTTCAGGTTCTTGTCCTTGCGCTCGGCGATGGCGCCGGTCCATTCGGCGTCGGGCTTGGGGAAGTCGGCACCGATGCCCGCCAGCAGGGCGGAGACGGACGAACCGATGTCGCCGATGACGGGCGCGGCGATAGCCACGTTGCTGTCGATTTCGGTCGGCGCGATGTCGAGCTGGATGAATTGCTTGGGACCACCCCAGGTCTTGCCCTTGCCGTGCGACAGTAGCCAGTTCAGGCGCGCGCCGATCAGCATCACCACATCGGCCTCGGCCAGGACGAAGGAGCGGGCGGCGCCGGCCGACTGCTCATGGGTATCCGGCAGCAGGCCCTTGGCCATCGACATCGGCAGGTAGGGAATGCCGGTCTTTTCGACCAGGGCGCGAATGTCCGCATCAGCCTGGGCATAGGCGGCGCCCTTGCCGAGCAGGATCAGCGGACGCTTGGCGCTCTTCAGCAGATCGAGTGCGCGCTGTACCGACTCCGCAGCCGGGATCTGGCGCGGCACCGCATCGACCACCTTGACCAGGGATTGCTTGCCGCGCACGGCGTCCATGGTCTGGGCCAGGAGCTTTGCCGGCAGATCGAGATAGACGCCGCCCGGACGGCCGGACACGGCGGCGCGGATCGCACGGGCCACGCCGATGCCGATGTCCTCGGCATGCAGCACGCGATAGGCGGCCTTGGCGTAGGGCTTGGCCGCGTTGAGCTGATCCATTTCCTCGTAATCGCCCTGCTGCAGGTCGACGATTTCCCGCTCGCTCGATCCGCTGATCAGGATCATCGGGAAGCAGTTGGTGGTGGCGTTGGCCAGGGCGGTCAGGCCGTTGAGGAAGCCCGGCGCGGAAACGGTCATGCAGATGCCGGGCTTCTGCGTCATGTAGCCGGCGATGGCGGCGGCATTGCCGGCATGCTGCTCATGGCGGAAGCCGATGAAGCGCATGCCCTCGCCCTGCGCCAGACGCGCCAGGTCGGTGATCGGGATGCCGACCAGGCCGAAAATGGTGTTCAGATCATTCAGCTTCAGCGCGTCGATGACCAGGTGAAACCCGTCGGTCAGCGGCGCCGATGCTTCCTGCGGATGCATCACCGCCGTGATGGCGGCTTCGCGGCTTTTCGCCTTGGGCGCGTCGTCCGCCGCGGGTGGCGCCTGTGTGAGGACTGATGCCATGGTTTCTCCTGGTGACTTCTTTCGTCTGTAAAGGTGGACTTGCGCGCCGCA
>JAQGNS010000006.1 GCA_028291705.1 Nevskia sp. | reverse complement strand
AACGTCGATCGAGGTCGCGGTCACGGCCGGAGTCTGACGTGGTTGACTCAGCGCCGACAGCTCTTTATCACACGTTGAGATCGAATAGGGCCGGATTGTAGGGCTGGGCGGGGCATTCCGGACGTTTCATGCGTTTCACCTCCCTGATTATCGAACTGATCCGCGCTCGGCCGCGGCTGGTGGTCTGGCTGGTGGTGCTGTTTCAGGCGGCGCTGTGGCTGATCGTGCCGCTTGTGCTGTATCGAAGCCCGCCCGGCGATCTCGCGACGGTCTTGGCCTATGGCCGGGAATACCAGGTCGGGACCGATCTCGGCCCGCCGCTGGCGTTCTGGCTTGCCGACATCGCCTTCCGCCTCGCCGGCAATCACATCTTCGGCGTCTATCTGCTGGCGCAGCTCTGTTTCATCGCGACGTTCTGGTCGCTGTATTCGCTAAGCCGCGCCATCGTCGGCGGCCAGCAGGCGGTGCTGGTGGTGCTGCTGACGCTGACGGTCACGGCGTTCAGTTCTCCGGGCGTCGAGTTCGGGCCGCTGGTGCTGGCGCGCCCGCTATGGGCGCTGGTGCTGCTGCACTCATGGCTGGTGATCGGCCAGGGCCGCCGCAATGCCTGGTTCGCGCTGTCGATCGAAGCCGGACTGCTGCTGCTGACGACACCGGCCGCGATCGGGCTGTTGCTGCTGGTCGCTGGATTTGCGCTGGCGACCGCGCGCGGCCGGCGCACGCTGATGTCGTTCGATCCGCTGTTCGCGCTATTGGTGATCGCGGTGCTGGCGCTGCCTTACCTGATCTGGCTGATCCGCGCCGAACCCCTCGCCCTGCCGCCACTGCCCGCCGTGGCCGACTTAAGCGCGCGCGCGGTCCATTGGGGCGTGCTGCTGGTGTTCCTGCTCGCCGCGATGACAGGCATCGTGGTGCTGGTCATCCTCAATTCGGGCCGCTTCACCCGCAACCCGGAAGAGGCGCCGATCATCTTCCGGCCGCCGGTCGATCCCTTGGCGCGCCATTTCGTCTACTTCTTCGCGCTGGCGCCGGCATTGGCAGGAAGCCTGATGGCCGGGCTGTTCAATCAGGATCGCGTGGTGGGCGGTGCGGGGATCGCGCTGCTGATGTCGGGGCTGGCGGTGATCGTCGCCACCGGCGATCTGGTTCACCTGCGGCGCCAGCGGCTGCTGCGTTCGGTCTGGGCGGCGGTGATCGTGGCGCCCGCGCTTGCCACGCTGGCGACGACGCTGTTTCTGCCCTGGGCCGGGACCGCGGAAGTGCCGACGTCGCTGCCTGCCACCGCCATCGCCCGGTTTTTCGGCGACAGTTTTGAGCGCCGTACCAACCGTCCGTTGCGGGCGGTCGCGGGCGACGCGCAGATCGCGACGCTGATCGGAATGGACTCTTCGCGGCCGCATCTGTTTCTCGATGCGACGCCGGCGCGCACGCCGTGGCTCAATCCGGCGAAATTCAACGAGCTTGGCGGCATCGTGGTCTGGCGCGCATCCGATACCGCCGGCACGCCGCCGGACGAACTCGCCAAACGATTTCCCAACATCGTGCCGGAAATCCCGCGCGCCTTCGAGCGGCTGGTCACCGGACGTCAGGGACTCTTGCGGATCGGCTGGGCCATCGTGCGGCCGAAGTCGCAGTAGGTGACTTCGTAGATTCCATGGGGTGGTGAGCGTGGCTTTTCCGATAGATTTGGGTTTCCACACTCGAACCATCGGAGAGTCAGATGCAAGCATCGACCGTAGACACGCCCACCGCCGACTATTGTGTCACAATTTTCGTTGCAATCGAACTCAGCCAGAAGAGCTGGCTGGTGACGCTGCACAGTCCTGAGCGTGACCGGATTTCGCGTCACAAGCTGGAGGGCGGCGATCATGCCGGGCTGCTGGCCCTGATCGAGAAGACCCGCAGCCGGGCGGAGCAAAAGCTGGGCTCGGCGGTTCGGATCGCAAGCTGCTACGAAGCCGGCTACGACGGTTTTTGGCTGCACCGGCTATTGCTGGCGGTCGGGATCATGAACTTCGTGTTTGACGCCGCCAGCATTCCGGTGGAGCAGCGTGGGCGGCGCGCGAAGACGGACCGGATCGACGGCGAGCTGCTGCTGCGCACCTTGATGGCGCATCTGCGGGGCGAGCCGCGGGTGGTGCGGATCGTGCGGGTGCCGACCGTGGAGCAGGAAGACGCGCGCCGCGCCAGCCGCGAACGCGAGCGGCTGGTCAAGGAACAGACCGCCCACAGCAACCGGATCAAGGCGTTGCTGCGGCTGCAGGGAATGGCGGTCGGCTATCCGCGCCGGCGCGACTGGCTGCACTGGCTGGCGCAGCAGCGGGACTGGCAAGGCCAGCCGCTGTCGCCGCATCTGCTGGCCGAAGTGACGCGCGAACATGCCCGCCTGATGCTGGTGCGCCAACAGCTTGCGGCGCTGGAGCAGGCCCAGGCTGCACAAGTTTCTCCGGTTCCGGAAGCGATGGCGAAGCGGCGGGATCAGCTGCAGCGGCTCAAGGCGCTCGGCCCGTCCTTCGCAACCACGCTGACCAGCGAGCTGTTCTACAAGGACTTCGACAACCGGCGCCAGGTCGCCGCCTATTGCGGATTACCGCCTAGTCCATGGCGCAGCGGCGGCATCGATCGCGAGCAGGGCATCAGCAAGGCCGGCAATCCGCGCGCCCGTGTCAAGGCAATCGAGCTGGCTTGGCTGTGGTTGCGGCATCAGCCGGAAAGCGAACTCAGCCGCTGGTTCAACACCCGTACCGCCAATGCCGGCAAGCGGGCGAGGCGTATCGCCATTGTTGCGCTGGCGCGCAAACTGATCGTGGCGCTGTGGCGCTATCTCACTACCGGGCTTGTTCCGGCCGGCGCGACCTTGAAGGCATAACACCGGATACGCAAAGCCGGCGCCGCGGCTGTCGCCGCGCTCCGCACAGGATGGATGATGACCGTGCCACCCAGGGGCCAACCAATGCCGTTTCGTAGATGGGTCTCATCCTCATTGGCTTCCTCGCCGCATGCATGCGGAAAGTGGGTTCGGACGTTGGTCCGACCGGATATGAGGTGATGCTGTGAACCGCAGCAATCTTCAGAAGCCAGTCCTTGCCCGGGGCCCGGTCGGCGCGCTGCGCTACGCATGGCTCCGCGCGCCGCCCCTCCATCCCGCCAAACCTGATCCGGATCTATCAGAGGTCTTGACTCACAAATCCCCATATGAGGGTGGGCAAAGGCGCACTTGCGCCGTGCCCACCATTCTGAAATGCCGTCATCCTGAGAGCTTGTGACGCATTCAGGCCCCGCGGAGCTTTGAAGCAAGTTGGGAACTGCTCGTCGCGGCAAATGGCAGTTTGAGGCTCGAGTTGTCGCAGAACTCTCCTTTATGCACTGCGGAGGCGGTTACCCTGCAGGATGTTGTTGGTGAGCGCGTACCAGAGCACGACGGCGCGGACCTTTTCGATCCCGCGCACGGT
>JAQGNS010000599.1 GCA_028291705.1 Nevskia sp. | reverse complement strand
GGCGCAAGCGCGCGCTGGAGATCGCCACCACGCTGGCGCTCGATCCCGAAATGATGCTGCTCGACGAGCCGATGGCCGGCATGGGCCATGAAGACATCGACAAGATCGCAGCATTGATCAAGCGCATCTCGGCGAAGTACACGATCCTGATGGTCGAGCATAATTTGAGCGTCGTCGCCAATCTGTCCGACATCATCACCGTGCTGACGCGCGGTCATGTGCTGGCGGAAGGCAATTACGCCGAGCTGACCAAGGACGAGCGCGTCAAGGAAGCCTATCTGGGGGCAGGTCATGGCTGATGTGAAAATGGCCGACCGTGCAACGGCCGCCGCTGCGGCCGGTCCCGTGCTGGCGGTTGAAAATCTCGAAGCCTGGTATGGCGAGTCCCATATCCTGCACGGCATCAATTTCAACGTGAACGCCGGCGAAGTCGTCACGCTGCTCGGCCGCAACGGCGCCGGCAAGACCACGACGCTGAAGTCGGTGATGGGTATCATCGGCAAGCGCACCGGTTCGATCCGCTTCGGCGATCAGGATATTACGCGGGCGTCATCGGACAGAATCGCGCGCATGGGCGTTGCGTTCTGCCCGGAAGAACGGGGTATTTTCGCCAGCCTCGACGTCCGCGAGAACCTGCTGCTGCCGCCGATCGTGCGCAGCGGCGGCCTGTCGCTGGACCAGATTTTCGAGCTGTTCCCCAACCTGAAGGAACGGCTCAATAGCCAGGGCACCAAACTATCCGGCGGCGAGCAGCAGATGCTGGCGATCGCGCGCATCCTGCGCACCGGGGCGCGCTTCCTGATGCTGGACGAGCCGACCGAGGGTCTTGCCCCCGTCATCATCCAGCAGATCGGCCACACCATCGCGCGGCTGAAGTCGGAAGGGTTTACCATCCTGCTGGTCGAACAGAATTTCCGGTTTGCCTCCACCGTGGCGGACCGTTTCTACATCGTCGAGCACGGCAAGATCATCGATGGTTTTGCCAACTCGGAGTTGCAAGCCAACATGGACAAGCTTCACACCTATCTCGGCGTATAAGAACAACGAGAAAAAATCCAACGAGGAGACCAATAGATGAAAAATAAAATCCCGGCTCTGTTGCTAGGCTCCGCAATAGTGCTTGCCGCGGGCGGCGGCGCTTTCGCGCAAGACAAGAACATCAAGATCGGTGTCCTGACAGACAATTCGGGTCTTTATTCCGATCTGGGCGGCGCCGGTTCGACACTGGCCGCCCAGATGGCGGTCGAGGATTCCGGCCTGCAGGCCAAGGGCTGGAAGATCGACGTGATTTCCGCCGATCATCAAAACAAGCCTGACATCGGCACCAACATCGCCCGGCAATGGATCGATGTTGACAAGGTCGACATCTTCATGGATGTGCTGAATTCCGGCGTGGCGCTAGCGGTCAACAACGTCGTCAAGGAAAAGAACAGCATCATGATCAACACCGGCGCGGCGACGTCGGACCTGACAAATGCGCAATGCTCGCCGAACACGATTCACTGGGTTTACGACACCTACATGCTTGCCAACAGCACCGGTCAGGCACTGGTGAAGGCCGGTGGCGACACCTGGTACTTTCTAACCGCTGATTACGCTTTCGGTGCTGCGTTGGAGCGCGACACCACCGCGGTGGTGGTCAAGTCGGGCGGAAAGGTACTTGGCACCGTCAAGCATCCGTTGAATTCGTCGGACTTCTCCTCGTTCCTGCTGCAGGCGCAGGCGTCGAAGGCGAAAATCGTCGGGCTTGCCAACGCGGGCGGCGATACCACCAACTCGATCAAGCAGGCTGCGGAGTTCGGCATCGTCAAGGGCGGACAGCGGCTCGCGGGTCTGTTGCTGTTCATCACCGACGTGCACTCGCTCGGCTTGAACGTCGCGCAGGGCCTGAACTTCACCGAGACCTTCTACTGGGACCTCAATGACGACACCCGAAAGTTCGGAAAACGCTTCTCCGATCGCACCAAGAGCAAGGCGCAGCCCAGCATGGTGCAAGCCGGCGTCTATTCCGGCCTGATCCATTACTTCAAGGCGCTTGAAGCGATGGGCGGCAATCCGCACGACGGCGCCAAGGTGGTAGCGAAGATGAAGGAGATGCCGACCGACGATCCGCTGTTCGGCAAGGGTTCAATTCGCGCCGATGGACGCAAGATTCATCCCGCCTATCTGTTCGAAGTGAAGAAGCCGTCGGAGTCCAAGGGGCCGTGGGACTATTACAAGCTGGTAGGTACCACTCCAGGAGACCAGGCTTTCCGGCCGCTGTCGGAAAGTGCTTGCCCGCTGGTGAAGAAGTAACAACGATTTGCCCGCCGGCCTCGCGCCGGCGGGCACCCATTCGCGTTACCCAAGATTGAGCGGAAAGACCGATCATGCAGGCTCTCTACGCACAGCTTCTGGTGGGACTGATCAACGGCTCGTTCTACGCGCTGCTGAGCCTTGGCCTGGCGGTGATCTTCGGCATGCTCAACATCATCAATTTCGCCCATGGGGCGCTGTTCATGATGGGCGCGTTCGCGTCGTGGATGCTGCTGAACTATGTCGGTATCGGCTACTTTCCGGCACTGATCCTGGCGCCTCTGCTGGTCGGCATCTTCGGGATCATCCTGGAAAAGACCATCATCAGCAGGCTGTACAAACTGGACCATCTGTACGGGCTGCTGCTGACATTTGGTCTGTCGCTGGTGATCGAGGGCCTGTTCCGCAACAGCTATGGCAGCTCCGGCATGCCGTACCGCATCCCGGACATCCTGCAGGGCGCGACCAACCTGGGCTTCATGTACATGCCGAACTATCGCGGCTGGGTGGTGCTGGCGGCGATGGTGGTCTGCGTGTCGACCTGGGCGATCATCGAGAAGACGTCGCTGGGCGCCACGCTGCGGGCGGCGACGGAAAACGCGCCGCTGGTGCAGGCTTTTGGGGTGAACGTGCCTCGGCTGATCACCTTGACCTATGGCGGTGGGGTGGCACTGGCGGCGTTCGCAGGGGTGCTGGCGGCGCCGATCTATTCGGTGAACCCGAACATGGGGAGCAATTTCATCAACACCGTGTTCGCCGTGGTGGTGATCGGCGGGATGGGGTCGATCATGGGCTCGATCCTGACCGGCTTCGGGCTGGGCGTGGTGGAGGGGCTGACGAAGGTGTTCTACCCGCAGGCCTCGGCGACGGTGGTGTTCGTGGTGATGGTGATCGTGTTGCTGACCCGGCCGCGCGGCCTCTTTGGAAGGGCAGCCTGAGATGTTCGGATTTTCGCGGGCGCAGTCCATCGCATTCGTGGTGATGGTGGTGCTGATCGCGGTCTGCCCGTATGTGCTGTATCCGGTGTTCCTGATGCGGGTGCTGTGCGCGGCGCTGTTCGCCTGCGCGTTCAACCTGATGATCGGCTATGTCGGGCTGCTGTCGTTCGGCCATGCGGCGTTCTTCGGCATGGGCAGCTACGTGGCCGCCTGGACGATCAAGGTGTGGCATGTGGACGCGTCGATCGCGATCATTTTCGGCGGGCTGACCGGGGCGGTGCTGGGGCTGGGGCTGGGTTACCTGGCGATCCGCCGGTCCGGCATCTACTTCGCCATGATCACGCTGGCGCTGGCGCAGATGGTCTACTTCTTCTGCCTGGAGGCGCCGTTCACCGGGGGCGAGGATGGCATCCAGCAGGTGCCGCGCGGCTATCTGTTCGGGTTCATCAACCTGTCGAGCGACATGACGATGTACTGGGTTGTCGCGGCGGTGTTTATCGGCGGATTCCTGTTGGTGCACCGGATCATCCACTCACCGTTCGGGCAGGTGCTGAAGGGGATTCGGGAGAACGAGCCGCGGGCGACCTCACTGGGTTATCGGACGGACGACTACAAGCTGATCGCGTTCGTGCTGTCCTGCTCGATCGCCGGGGTGGCGGGCGGGACGAAGGCGTTGGTGTTCGGGATCGCGACCTTGACGGACGTGAATTCCTCGACGTCGGGCGAGGTGGTGCTGACGACACTGCTGGGCGGGCTGGGGACGGTGTTCGGGCCGGCGATGGGTGCGGTGGTGGTGACGTCGATGGAGAACTACCTGGCACAGTTCGGGGCTTGGGTGACGGTGACTCAGGGGGTGATCTTCATGATCTGCGTGCTGGCGTTCCGGCGCGGGATCATCGGGGAGATCGGGGCGTTTTTGAAGATTTCGCTGTAGGGGTGGGCTTTGGGAACGCCGGAACGTGTGCGCCAGCAGCCCTGTAGGATGCCGGTTTGGCGGCGAAGCCGGCCTTCCGATGCGTAGTGCCGCCTCGGAACAGGAACTTCGGAAGTCGGGGCGGCACTGGATCGAAGGCGGATATCGGAAGCGACCGCTGTTATGTTTCAGCCACCCGTAAC
>JAQGNS010000587.1 GCA_028291705.1 Nevskia sp. | reverse complement strand
TCTTGGATATCCCCCTGTATCCGATTTCCGCCTTTGCCTTGGCGGCTTCAATCGAATCAAACGCGATCACGCCCTTTGATTCCCAGTTTGAGTCGCAAAACAAAAGCAGGATGTCATTAGGTGCGCGGTAATTTCGGCAAATGGCGAGATGCGAAACCTCCCCAAGTCTCTCGCTGCCGACAATGAGCATGATGCGGTCGGTGAATACCACGTCGTGATCGCAAACCGCGTAGCACAGCGTTCTGGCCGAGTCGATGATCGGTGGAGGCGCTGGTATCGGCCGCTTCATCTGTACCTCCTGTTTGCTGAAGCAATCGTCGGGCGGAATAAGCGTAGCGCATTCCACCGTTGCGGGGTTCATTGCTGCGGCCCAAATGGCGGGATGCGCTGTGCTTCTTCCGCCCTGTCGAGTGCTGAGCGGCACCGCCCGGTCTTCAGGCCGGCGCGGTGAAACGTTCCCGCATGAAGTCTACATAACCCTGGTCGCTCAGCTCGCGCCGGGCCTGGATCAGGCCGCGGTTGTCGTCGCCGACGAGGTAGCGCAGCTGGCTGGTGCCGTCGGTGGCAGCCTGGTGGATGACCTGGGCGACGTCGTCGGCGCTCATCATGCGGCCGCCGCGCATGCGGTCGAAGATGGCGTTGGTGTTGGCGACGAAGGCGTCGTAGTCGGCGAGGCTGGCGTCCTGCGCGTACTCGGTGGCGGAGCGGGCGCCGAAGCTGGTGCTGCTGACGCCGCCGTGGGGCACGACCAGTTTGACGCCGATGTTCTGCGAGCCCAGCTCGTAGGCCAGGGCTTCGGAGAAGCCGTCGAGGGCGAACTTGCTGGCGCAGTACAGCGAGATCATCGGCAGGGTGAAGATGCCGGCGCCGGAGCTGACGTTGACGATCACGCCGGCCTTGTTGCGGCGGAAGTGGGGCAGGAGGGCGCGGGTCACTTCCATCACGCCGAAGACGTTGACGTCGAACTGCTGGCGAATCTTCTCCGGCGGCGTGGCTTCGAACAGGCCGTACAAGCCGAAGCCGGCGTTGTTGACCAGGGCATCGATGCGGCCGAAGCGGGCGATGCCGGCTTCGATGGCGGGGGCGATGCTGGCGGGGTCTTCCACGTCCAGGCGCGTGACCAGCACGTTATCCAGTGCGGCGAGTTCGCTGCCGGCGGGATTGCGCAGGGTGGCGATGACGTTCCAGCCTTTGGCGGCGAAGAGGCGGCTGGTAGCGAGGCCGATGCCGGAGGAGGCGCCGGTGATGAGGACGGTCTGGTTCATGGGTGGGTTCCGCTGCGGATGGTGATGCGGCAGAAGATAGTCCGCTTGTACTGCTGCAACAAGCCGTCTAATGTTGGATAAAGTCATGCAGGATTTCGCACAATGCAGAAGGCCGGATTGTTCGAGCTGAACGCGGTGGTCGCGGTCTCCACCCACCGCAGCTTCCGCCGTGCGGCGGCGGAGCTGGGCATGTCGCCCTCGGCGCTGAGCCACGCGGTGGCGGCGCTGGAGCAGCGCATGGGCGTGCGGCTGTTCCACCGCACCACGCGCAGCGTGGCGTTGTCCGAAGCGGGCGAGCAGTTCCTGGCGCGGCTGCGGCCGGCGCTGCGCGAGATCGCCGAGGCGATGGACGCGGCCAACGAATTCCGCCACACGCCGGCGGGCCTGCTGCGCATCAATACCTCCGAGGGTGCGGCGCGCAAGATCCTGGCGCCGGTGGTGTTCGAGTTCCTCAAGCGCTACCCGGACATGCAACTCGATCTCGTCACCGACGGCCGCTTCATCGACATCGTGGCCGAAGGCTTCGACGCCGGCATCCGCCAGGAGGACGGCGTGCCGCAGGACATGATGCGCGTGCCGTGCAGCCCTACCGTGGGCTTCGCCGTGGTCGGCTCGCGCGCCTACTTCCGCAAGCACCCGCCGCCGCGCAGCCCGGCGGACCTGGCCGCGCACAACTGCATCCGCACCCGCTTGCCCGGCGGGGCGCTGTACCGCTGGGAGTTCGAGAAGCGCGGCGAGATCGTCGAGATCGACCCGAAAGGCTCGCTCACGCTGGACAGCCACCCGCTGATGATCGACGCCGCCCTGCACGGCATGGGCCTGGCCTGGATCAACGAATGGGACGTGGCCCCGCACCTCGCCTCGGGCCGCCTGGTGCGCGCGCTGGAGGATTGGTCGCCGCAGTATCCCGGCTTGTGCCTCTACTACCCGGGGCACCGGCATGTGCCGGCGGGGCTGCGGGCGTTCATCGGGGTGGTGCGGGAGGCGGGGGTGAAGAGTGGATGGGGGCGGTAAGGGGTGAAGATCGGTAATCAGACGCCGGGTGCAATGAGCGCAGCGAATTGCATCAATGGCTTCGAGGCCAGCGATGCAATTCGCGAGAAGCGCACATTGCATCCTACGGGCTTGTTGCGCACCGACCGAGTGAGCACGGCGGCCATGGGCCACCCTGCAAAAGCTGAATCTCAACGCCCGATTCAGACGTTTTCATCGTCGGAGCGGATGAAGGAATAGCGATGGATGTCGGTCCTGAGTTTCCAGCCCTGGCTCTCCCAGTACGTTGAGGCCAGCGTGTTGGTCTTGAGCACATCGATGTGGCATTTGTGAATGCCGAGTTGCCCGAGTTTGCGCAGGCTGGCCTCGACGAGCGCATTGGCGATGCCCTGGCGCCGGAATTCCGGCACGACAAGCAGATGCTGCAAATAACCGCGACGTCCATCGTGTCCGCACATGATGCAGCCAATGATCCGGTCCCTGGCTTCGGCGATATGGCTGAGGCCGGGATTCCGCTCTAGGTACATGGCTGTGGCAGCGCGCGAGTCGGCATCCCGCAGCGAAATGCCGGGGGTTTGCCGCATCAGTTCGATCACTGCATCGTAATCGGCGATGGTCATGGGGCGGATGGCGGGCTTGTGGGGCTGAAGCATCAGCATCACTTCCCGCCGCGATACCGCGCCACCGTCTGCGCCACCAACTCCTGCACCAGCACCTCCACCGCCGCCGCGCTGCGGTTGCGGGCGGAGAGCGCTTCGAATAGTTCGAAACCGGTGAGGGCGAACAGCACGTCCACCAGTTCCGCGTTGGGCTTGGGTGCATCCGGCAGCAGGCGCTTCACCAGTACTGTCAGGGACTGGCGGCGGCGCTCGGTGCGCAGGCGCAGGCTGGCGGCGGTTTCCGGGTCCAGCTTGGCCAGGGCGCCGAACCTGGGCATCAGCGGGCCGACGCTGCCGTGGCCGGACCAGAAGCGGCAGAAGACGGAGACGAAGCGGCGCAGGGCGACGTCGATGTCCGGTTCGGCGAAGACCGAGGGCAGCTCGGTCAGGCCGCCTTCTTCCGCCACGGCGTCGAACACCGCTTCCAGCAGGCCGCGCTTGGACTCGAACTGGTTGTACACCGTCAGCCGCGTCACGCCCGCCTGCTTGGCCACACCGTCGAGCGAGAACGGCGGCAGGCCCTTGCCGTCGCCGAGCAGGGTGCGGGCGGCGACGAGGATGCGCGCGCGCGTTTCATCCGCGGCGGCGGCGCGTGCGGGGCTGCTGTAGGAACGCGGGGTGCCCTTGACAATCATAAATTGAATATACAATATGTATAGCGAATATCGACGGCGAGGAGACACCGATGAACGAACTGAGCCTTATTGTGCTGGCCCGCGCGGTCCATGTCTTGTCCGGCGTGGCCTGGGCCGGCGCCACCTTCATCATGGCGGGCGTGGTGGCGCCGGTGCTGGCGCGGCATGCGGCGGAAGGCGCCGGCCGCTGGCTGGGCCTGGTGGCGCGCCGCGCCGCCCGCGTCTCGCTGATTGCGGCGCTGCTGACCATCGTCTCCGGTACTTACCTGTTCGCCACCCTGCATCATCACGACAGCTCGGCCAGCGCCCGCGTGCTCGCGGCCGGCGCCGTGGCGGCGCTGCTGTCGCTGGCGGTGGGCCTGCTGATCGGTCGTCCCGCCGGCTTGGCCATGCTCAAGCTGCAGGCGGGCGGTGCGGAAGGCGCGCCGCCTTCACCGGAAACGCAGCAGCGCATCGCCGCGCTGCGTCTGCGCGCCATGATCAGCGGGCGCGTTACCGCCGGGCTGCTGGGCGCGGCGGTGCTGGCGATGGCGGTGTTTCGGTATGCGGCGGTGGTGGTTTGAGGGGAGGGGGCTGAACCGGCCACCCGGCTGCACTCAGGCGACGTGGTTGCCGCTTGCGGCCCACGGCTTGATCCTGGCGAGCGTTTTGGCCAGGGCATCCTTGGCCTGGGCAGCGTCGTAGTCCAGCTGCAGGCCGGTCCAGAAGCCTTCCGACATGCCGAAGAAACGGGACAGGCGCAGGCCGGTGTCCGCCGTGACGCCGCGCTTGCCCGCCACGATCTCGCCGATCCGGCGCTGCGACACGCCGATCTCCTTCGCCAGCCGGTACTGGGTGATGCCCATGGGCTTGAGGAATTCTTCCAGGAGGATTTCGCCGGGGTGCGGGTAGGGGATCTTGCGCATGTGCTTAGTTTGCCGTGCGCGAGGCGTTCGCGGAAGGCGGATTATGACCAACGGGAATCCCGTGGGACGCTTCGCTAATCCGCCCTACTTCATGGCTTTACTTCGGCGCGATCACCACGGCCCCGCGTGCCCGCTCCACCAACCCCGCCTGGATCGCCGCCCACTGCGCATGCGCCTTGCCGCCTTCGTTCAGGTCCGCGGCGGTGAAGCCGGTGGGCGCGAGGTCTTCAGCATAGATGAGCATGAGTTCTTTGCGCTTGTCCGCGTCCAGCAGATGCACCAGGCGCACGACCATCATGTCCGCCGGCCGCGTGTAGCCCTTGCCGCGGATCAGCGTGCGGACGTGCTCGCCGTCGCCGCCGGCTTCGGTCTTGGCGTCCCGCGCCTGCGCCCAGGTATCGACGTAGAAATCCAGGCCGCCGAGGGTGGTGTGCTGCGGCGAGTCGTAGGTGTGATGCAGCTCCGGCCGCGTCGGCAGATAGGCTTCGAACTGCACCCAGTACAGACGCTGCACGCTCTTGCGCGCATCGGCGTCGACGAAGACGTGCAGCTCGCAGTCGGCCATGCCGTACAAGTCCCAGCGAGCCGCACCGACGTACTGCGCGGTAGCCGGCAGCTCGATGCGCAGCGCCGGATCGTGTGCCGAGGTGATGACCGTGCCCGCGATTGCGCGCTCCGGCGCCCTGCCGTCCGCCATGGCGCAAAAGCCGGCGCAAGCCAGGGCCGCGATCAGGAGTCTGAAGGGCGCGGCCCGCTTGCTCCAGGTGAACGCAAGTGCGAGCGCGCAAGGTGGATCGAGGGTGCGCGATCCCCTTGGCATTGCTTTATCGGCAGCTGCGCCGATTCTGCGACATGCAGATATCGAGGTTCGAATCGAAGAAGCGGGAATCCTCGGGAAGCGGCAACGGACTGGTTCGATAAATCGCTTGTATCACCGACTCATTGAATGCCGCGTCGCCATCGCTTTCGGTGATTTCCGCCGCTATGACGTCGCCGTCGGTGTTGATTTCCACTTTGACCAGCGCCCTGGCGTTCTTGTCCGTGTCCGGCGTGCGCTTCCACTTGTGCGTGATGGCTTCGGCCATGTTCTGCGACCGGCCGTTCGTGTATCGCGCGCTCAGTTGCGGGCGCGCTGCGGCACCGGGGGCCGTCGATGGCGGGTCTTCCTGTCTCGATGCGCAGCCGGACAACGCAGCGAGCACGAGTGCGGCGAATAGTGGCGAGGTGGTGGGTTTCAAGTCTTGCTCCGGATTATTTCGCAGAGGGTAACCCAGCCGGCAACCCGGAGCACAGCTTGCCCCTCCCGGTTCAGACGAACGCCACCTCGCCCTCGATCTCCACGGGGATGTCGAACGGCAGCTCCGCCATACCCACCGCGCTCCGGGAATGGGCGCCGACCTCCGGGCCGAAGAGTTCGAGGATCAGGTCGGAGAAGCCGTTGATCACGCTGGGCTGGCGGTTGAAGCCGGGCGCCGCGTTGACCATGCCGAAGACGCGCACCCAGGCGCTGATGCGGTCCAGGTTGCCGAGCGCGCGCTGCAGGCTGCCGAGGATGGACAGCGCCGTCAGCCGCGCCGCGTCATAGCCTTGCTCCACCGACAGCTCCAGCCCCAGCTTGCCCAGCGGCGCGGCGAGCGAGCCATCCGGATTCTGCGGGCCGTGGCCGGAGAAGATGGCGCGGTTGCCGATCAGCCGCACGAACTGGAAGGGCAGGGCCACGCCCGGCGGCGGCGTGATCGGCGGCGGCAGGATCAGGCCGCGGGCGGAGAGGCGTTGTTCGATGTTCGGCATGGGATTTCTCCGGAATTGTGCTGGTGGTTCGCCTATCGTGGCATCGTGAGTATGTCGCGCTTCGCCGATCCTACAACTGTTCGATGTTTTCCCCCGGCTGTGCCAGTTCATGGAACAGGTCGTCGAGGAATACGGCCAGTTCGGTGGCCTCTACTTCCGCCGGAATGACAATGTCATGCGCCTTGACGCGGAGCCCGATACTGAGGCGGTACACCGCCCAGGCATCGTCTTCGCGTTCGACCTCGAGCTGGAAGCGGCCGTAAATGCTGAATTTCATAGTGCAGAGAGCGCTGTCGTCGAGAGCGGGCTGTGTTGCGCCAATCCACCTCAGGCGTGTTGAGGGATTGCCAGATATTCCACAAGACAAAGTCCGGCAATCCAGGCAAATCCAAGGAGGCGTATCACCTGCGGTTTCGGCAGGGAGGGCGGTGCCATACGATGAAACCAGCTGTAAAACGCGATGACGCTGCGTGGAGCCAACAGCCACCACAGACCAAACGCCACCAACAGACCGAAACCAGTCAGGTCTGACTGTTTCACGATGCTAGCCCTCCTGCAATGTTCGGGGACCGTGGAAAAGGGCAGGTGCAGTGTAATTCACTCTAGGGAGTCGCCTTCGGCCCAAATGCATACACCAGCCCGGCAACGCACGCCGCGAGTGCGAGCGCGAGGGTCGGCAGGAAGTTGAAGAAGTGCATCGCGAAGGCCGTGAGGACCGTGAATACCAGGGCGAGCGGGAAGGCCACCTTGCCGCTGCGGCACCGCAGCGCGTGGATGCCGCCGGTCAGCAGCGACAGCACCAATGCGATGGCCACAAACAGCGAAAAGGCGCTCAATGCACCGGTGTTCACCAGATTGAAGAGCAGTGGTCCGTCGAATACCCATAACGCGCAGGCAGCCAGCGACAATATGCCGGCCACGGTGCCGGTTGTGGATGCAGTCACCTTGTTTCCCCTTCGATCCCCCGATGCCGGACGCACCGGCACACCGGATTGTGCATTGGAATTGGCCATCCGTGCCATTTGCACACTTCGTCAGGTGACTCAGCGCAGCTCAAGTATTGACCGGCTCCGTGGGCGCAGGCGCAGACCCGTGCGGCTGCGTTCGCGGCGGCAGCTTCACCACCACGGTGCCGCCGACGAAATCATGCAGGCTCTGGTTGCGCTTGCTCAGGAAGATGGAGGCGATCTCGGCGAGCAGCACCACCATGAATGCCTTGGCGACGATCGGGTACCACGCCGGTTGCAGGCTCTTGAGCAGTTGCGTGTAGGCGCGCCCGTGCAGCGCGCTGAACTGCGCGTCGGTCACATGCAGTGCGGCGATCATGGTGGCGGCGATCCACGGCAGGCTTTCGCACAGCATGATGAGGTTGCGGCGGAAGGATCCGGCGTAGCCGATCGGCCCGCCTTCCAGCGTCACCACCTTGATGCCGAGCCAGCGCTTGCCGAGCGTCTGCCCGGACTTGGCGTGGAAGTAGAAGGTGTAGGCGCAGAGGAGGAGTCCCTGGAACGGGATGAGCAATATGGCGGTGGACTGGTTGCCCGCGCCGATGCCGATCATCAGGCCGAGGAGCGGGATCATCAGGAGGATGTCGAGGATGTGAGCGGCCAGGCGCGAACGGAAACGTGCGTAATCCATAAGCCTTCAGCCTCGTTGAATGTTCGGACCCGTCCTGCGGGCTACTTGCGTTGGATGATATGCCACGACAGCAGGCCGATACCGAGCGCCCATGGCCAAAGGGCCATTGGCCAGTTTCCGGTAACTACACGTGTTTTCGCGATGTGCTCTTCGTCGATTTTAACTTCGATAGGAAATGAGCGCAGGCCGGCGTGGCCCCAGGTCAGCTCAACCGAATGCGTTGTGCCGGAGTCTTCAAAGCTGGAACTGCTGCCGCCGATCATCTTGAGCTGTCCGCCGGTTTTCAGCACGCATCGGGAGTCAATGAAAACGTCAATCGAGGCGGTCATCCAGAAGAAACGGGGAATCAGCCGTGAGGTGACGCTGACTTGCCGGCCTTTCCACTCCCCGATTCGCAGGCTCAAGGTACGTCTCCCGATTGAACGGCTCAATATCAGCTCAATGCAAAGCAGTCGCTTCGATTCAACCCTTACCCGCCCCGCCACACCACCCGCCCGATCACATTCAGCCGCTCGATCCTCGTCCCTTCCAGTATTTCGGTGGGGTATTGCGGCGAGGGGTTGTCGCTTTTCACTTCCAGGGAGCCGTCGGTGCGGCGCACCAGGCGCTTGACGCGCAGCTCGTCTTCCACGGCGATGGCGTAGACCTCGCCGCTCTTGATGCTGCGGTCGGCCATGTTGACCAGCAC
>JAQGNS010000516.1 GCA_028291705.1 Nevskia sp. | reverse complement strand
CGCGCACCGGCACTCATCCACAGACGGCAAATCCTGAAGCGGCTGTTCGCGGCTGCAACCCTTTGTTGCGGCTGCGGCACTTACGCGGCGAGTGGACATTTGCGCGTCATGGATCGCATCACAGGACAGGAGAGACGACATGGAATTTCGTGGTGCTTCATTGAAGGGTTTATCGTTTGCACTCTGTATGGCCTTGCTCTCCGCCTGCGGCGGAAACGACGGCTCGGGCTCATCGTCGAGCAGCTCCGGCGGCTCCAGCAGTTCGAGCAGCAGCTCTTCCAGCAGCTCGGGTGGTTCGAGCAGCTCGAGCGGCAGCGCCAGCGCCGCTCCCTATACCGTGACCAACCTGGTGGCGGATATCAGCGGTCTGCAGTCCGGCACCGGTACGCCCGCGACCCGGCTCGACAAGAACCTGGTCAATCCCTGGGGCCTGGTGTTCGCGCCTTCGGCGCCGGTGTGGATCGCCAACAACGGCAGCCAGACGTCCACGCTCTATGACGGCGACGGCATGACGCAGAAAGGGCCGTTCGTGGTTCCGGCCGGCGCCAACGGCGACGCTAATCCCACCGGCATCGTCTTCAACGGCACCGCCGCGGATTTCGTGGTGAGCAAGGCCGGCAAGTCCGGCGGCTCGGTCTTCATCTTCGACGGCGAGGGCGGCACCATCGCCGGCTGGTCGCCGACGGTCGATCCGGTCAACGCGGTGACTGTTTACAGCGATGCCGGCGGCGCGGTCTACAAGGGGCTGGTGGAGGCCGCCAACGGCGGCGCCAACTTCCTCTACGCCACCGACTTCCACAACAACAAGGTCGACGTGTTCGACCGTACCTTCGCCAAGGTTTCCGGCGCCAGCAACTTCGCCTTCAAGGATCCCGCGCTGCCCGCCGGCTATGCGCCGTTCGGCATCGCCGCCCTGTCGGTCAAGGGTCAGGTGCAGCTGTACGTGAGCTACGCCAAGCAGCAGGCGCCGGACAATCATGACAATGCCGACGGCGCGGGACTGGGCATCGTCGACGTGTACACCACGGCCGGCGTGTTGGTGAAGACGCTGGTTGCGGCGGGCGGGGCGCTCGATGCGCCCTGGGGCATGGCCCTGGCGCCGGCCGATTTCGGCGCGGCCAGCAACGATCTGCTGGTGGGCAATTTCGGCGACGGCAAGATCAACGTTTACGATCCTTCCGCCGGCACCTTCGTCGGCACCCTGGCCGACAGCAGCAACAAGCCGATCGCGCTCAGCGGACTGTGGGGCATCGCCTTCGGCAACGACGCCGCCGGCCTGAACCAGCCGCACAACACCCTGTTCTTCACCGCCGGCACCAATGGCGAGGCTGACGGTGTGTATGGCCGCATCGACGCCGGCCCCGGTGCGCCGAGCTTCAAGCCCACGGTCACGTTGAGCGCGCCCACCGGCACGCTCAAAGGCACGGTGACCCTTACCGCCACGGCCACCGACAGCGTCGGCATCAAGCAGGTGCAGTTCATGGCCAACGGTACCGCCATCGGCACCGCCACCACTGCGCCGTTCAGCGTGCAATGGGATACCACCAAGGTAGCGGACGGTTCGGTGACGCTGAACGCCACCGCCACGGACGTCGACGGCAATACCGGCACCGCCGCGCCGCAGACCGTGACTGTCGCCAATGCCGCCGCACCGGCGGCGACCACCCTGACCCAGCTGCAGACGAACTTCTTCACGCCGATCTGCTCGAGCTGCCACGCCGGTTCGTTCGCACCGGAAGGCCTGCAACTGACCGCCGGGCAGTCCTTCGGCATGACCGTCAACGTCGCGAGCGTGGAAGTGTCCTCGCTCAATCGCATCAAGCCGGGCGATGCGGCCAACAGCTACCTGATCCAGAAGATCATGGGCACGGCCGCGGTCGGGGAGCAGATGCCGCGCGGCTGCCCCACTACGCAGCCTTGCCTGACGCAAGCGCAGATCAACATGTTCATCTCCTGGGTGAATGCCGGGGCGCTGAACAATTGATGGAGCGGCGCGCCCCGCCGTCCGGCGGGGCGCGCACCGCGGTAGCGGTGTCACTGAACAGCGGGGAATTCACCGATGCGACAGCTTGTTGCGGTTTCACTGTGGCTGGCCGGTGCGCTGCTGCTGAGCGCCTGCGCCGGCAGCGGCGATGGCCTGGACCAGAACGGCCAGCCAATCGGCTCCAGTTCGAGCTCGAGTTCCGGAGGCGGGTCCAGCTCCGGCTCCGGTTCGGGCAGCAGCGGCGCCACGGTTTCGTTCCAGACCATCCAGGATCAGGTATTCACGCCGATCTGTGCGCAATGCCATGCCGGCGCCTCGGCGCCGCAAGGCCTGCAGCTCAGCCAGGGCGAGGCCTACGCGATGATCGTCGGCGTGCCCAGCCAGGAACAGCCGGCGCTGAAGCGCATCGCGCCCGGCGATCCGGACAATAGCTACCTGGTGCAGAAAATCATGGGCACGGCGGCAGTCGGCGCGCAGATGCCGGCCGGTTGCCCCATCACCCAGCCCTGCCTGACCACGGCAACCATCGACCTGATCCGCCAGTGGGTCAGCGAGGGCGCGCCACCGCCACCTTCATCTTCCAATGACGCCGGCAACCCGGGGGAACAATGAACCTGCGCGCCTTGAAGTTCTGGTCCCTGTGCCTGCTGCTGGCAACACAGCTGCTGGGCGTGCATGCCCATGCCGAGCCTTACCTGGCCTTGCGTGAAGGCCTGCCTTGCGGCGCCTGCCACGTCAATCCCACCGGCGGCGGCATGCGCAATACCTACGGCGACGTCTACTCGCAAACGCAGATGCCGCAGCAGCAGGTCGACCTCGGCGGCCGCGGCTTGTGGCTCGGCAACCTCACCGACTTCCTGCGTGTCGGCGGCAATCTGCGCGACGACTTCACCTGGAACGACACGCCGCACCAGAAGAAAGCCGACAGCTTCGCCATTGACGACTTCCGCATCTACGGTGTCGCCGACGTCATCCAGAACCGCCTGCAGCTCTATGTGGACGAGCGCCTGGCGCCCGGCGGCACGCAGAGCCGCGAAGCCTACGGCCTGCTCTGGCTCGATCAGCACCAGGTCTACATCAAGGCTGGCCAGATGTACCTGCCGTACGGCTTGCGCCTGCAGGACGACGAGGCCTTCGTGCGCCAGGCCACCGGGATCAACTACACCACGCCGGACAACGGCGCGGAGTTCGGCTATCAGCACGGCTCCTGGAATGCGCAGCTTGCGATCACCAACGGCACCGCCGGCGCGGCCGAGAACAACCAGGGCAAGCAGGTCACCGGCAGCGCGGTCTACATCAAGCCGGGATGGCGCCTCGGCGTCAGCTACAGCGACAACGACGGCACCGTCGGCAAGCGGCAAATGGGCGGCCTGTTCGGTGGCTTCCGCACCGGACCGGTGGCCTGGCTGGCGGAAGTCGACTACATCGCCGACCACACCGTCGCGCCACGGGTGGATGAATATGCCGGCTTGCTGGAGGCGGACTGGGCTTTCCTGCGCGGCAATAATCTCAAGCTCACCGCCGAGTACCTCGATCCCGATACGCACATCGCCCACAACAACCAGAACCGCTTCAGCATCGTGTGGGAATACACGCCGATGCAGTTCCTGCAGACGCGGCTCGGCGTGCGCAAGCTCGACGGCATTCCGCAGAACGACTTGCAGAACGCCACCGAAGGATTCCTGGAAGCGCACGTCTTCTTCTGAAGCAATCGCCGTCGTTGCCGGAGCGCAGCCGCCTGTCCTCGTCGCGAGGGCAGGCGGCTTGCGCTTTGAGCATGTTCAGGTCCGGTGCCGTGTATCAGTAGTGCAGCGTCAGTCCGGCCAGATGGGCATACCCGATCAGCCAGGCCGAGGCGATGCAGGCGAGGGCGAGCAGCGTGTGATGCACCCGGCTCCACCACCACAGCGCCGGAGTGCGCCACAGGATGAAGGCGCTGCGCAGCGCGGCAATGCTGCCGAGCATGGCCAGCGCGCCGAGCAGCAGGGCCGTGCGCAGCACCGGGTCGAACCAGCTTGCGGTGAATACTTCGGCATCGACCGTCGCCGCGATGAGCGTGCCCAACAGCACCGTCCAGAAGACCAGGTGGAGCGCGGCGGCGGCGCGTCCCCAGTTGCGTGCATGGCGCTCACGCGCGCCCGGCGTCCGCTGCAAGCCGTGATGGTGCCGGATCAGGGCCACCACCGGCCAGAGCAGCAGGCTTAGCAGGAGAGTGCCCAGCGCGAACACCAGCAGGGCGATGACGAAGTTCTGGCTCTGGTACCAGGCTGCCCGCTGGAACTCAATGAACGGCGCATCGGATGCGAGGACCCAGCGGCCGCCGGCGTCACGCTTGAACACGACATGGCTGTTGGCGTCGTTCGGGTTTTGCCACACGCCCGGTTCCACTTCGCGCCACCTGATCGGCCGATCGTTGAGGCCCTTGAGTGCGTCGATGAGCAGCGCCCCGTCCTTGGCCGGCGACACTTGCGCCTGGTCGAGCAGGGCGCCCAGGACCATCAGGTTGGTCTGGCTGCGCCGGCTGCCGATATAGGAACCGGCGACGGCACGGGCATCTGCCGCGGCGCTGGCCAGCGGCTTGGGCGCGGGCGCGGAGTAGGGAAAGTAGCGGTCGACGAACCTGCGGAACACCGGCGCGCGCGACTTGATGCGGCCGTTGCCGGTGCCGTTATAAGACAGGAAGATGCCGGTGTCGGCATCCAGCATCAGGTGCAGATCGGTGTGAAAGTATTCGGTGTCTCCGCCGTGGCCGATGATGCGCTGGCCATTGCGTGAATCCTCATAGAAGCCCAGGCACATGGCATTGAGGCGCGGATCGAACGAATACTGCGCCGTGTGCATCAGGCGGGCCGTTTCCGGCCGCAGGATCTGGCCGCCGCCGTAGGCGCCGTTATGCAGATGCGCGATCATGAAGTGCGCCATGTCCAGGGCCGATACCGACATGCTGCCCGCCGGCGGCACGCGAACCACTTCGAATTTCCTGGCCGGGTCCGAGGCCAGCATGTATCCATTCGACATCAGCGGCGCCAGCGCTGCCGGCAACGGCTGCGAAAACGTTGCATGCCGCATCTCCAGCGGCTGCAGGATATGGCGCTCGACATAGGTGTTGAACTCCTCGCCGGAAACGCGCTGCACGATATACCCGGCCAGCGCCGCTCCGTAGTTGGAATACGCGCCGACGGTTCCCGGCTGGAAGATCTGCGCCGGAACATGGGCCGCGAGATAGGCCCCCAGCGTGCCGAGATGGTCCGCGTCGAAGGTAAACATGTCCTGGATGGTTTCCTCGAAGCCCGCCGTGTGCGTCATCAAGTTGCGCATGGTGATGGGCTTGCCGAATTGCCGCGGCAAGGGGAAATCCAGGTACTGGCTCACATCGGCATCGAGGTCGATCCTGCCGGCTTCCGCCAGCTGCATCACCGCGGTCCAGGTGAACAGCTTGGAGGTCGAGCCGACACGGAACAGCGTGTCGGCGGGGGAGACCGGCTGCTTCTTCTTCACATCGGCGTAGCCATAGCCCTTGGCGAAAAGCACCTGGCCGTCCTTCACCACGGCGACCACCGCGCCGGCGATGTCGTCGTTGTCGATCAGCGTTGGCAGCTCACCGTCGAAAAAGGCGCTGAGATCCTCGGTGCTCATGCGGGGTGCGGACGCAACGCTACCGGCCGCCGGCACGGCAAGCGCTGTCGGAGGGGCGGCGGGTGGCTTGTCTTGCGACCACGTCGGCAGTGCGGCAGTGGCTATGAGTAGAGCGGCTATCAAAACCAGACCGGGAACATGGCTGCGCCGGCGGTGCGCGGGGTTGTTGCGGATTTGTTCCATGGCGTCCTTCTCTCGATCGCTAAAGCCAGGTGGATGGGATGAGCCTGTAAGGGAGTCTCTAATGGAGTTTCCAAGAGGCCGGATCGCCCTGCGGCCGGGTGCCGCAAGCGGGCGGTTCGGGATTGACTATGAGCTGAGTCTATACTAAAGTTCTTGTTATGCAAGATAACGTGCAAACAGAAGTCCTGGCCTGGCGTTCGCAGTTGCGCAAGGGAACGCTGGAGCTGGCTGTGCTGTTGGCCCTGCGCAAGCAGCGCTGCTACGGCCTGCAACTGGTCGACCTGCTCAATGCGGCCAATCTCGGCATCAGCGAGGGCAGCATCTATCCGCTGCTGGCCCGCCTGCGCGCGGAAAAGAAGGTGCAGACCGAATGGGTCGACAGCGGCGTGGGTCACGCCCACAAGTACTACGAGCTGACCGCGCACGGCCAGGAAGTCCTGGCGGCCATGCTCGTTGCCTGGGATGAATTCAGCCGGGCCTTCGACGGCCTGACCGCGAAGAATTGAGGAGTCCGACATGATGCTGCCAAAACAAGCCGAGGAGTATCTGAAGCAGGTCCGCCAGGGCCTGGCCTCGCTGGGCCAGGATGAGCGCGACGATATCGTTGCGGAGCTGCGCTCGCACCTGCTCGACCGGCAGGCGCAGGGGCGGGCTAACCTGCTGGAAGGCTTCGGCTCGGCGGAGCGCTTTGCCGCCAGCTTCGTCATCCAGTCGGCCTTGCGCAGCGCCCTGGTCCAGGGCACTTCCTGGGCCCTCGGCCGCGCCCTGTTCATCGCCGCGCGCGACAGCGTGCTGGTGCTGTTCGGCCTGCTGCCCCTGCTGCTGGCCCAGTTCGTCGCCCTGGGCTTTCTGGTCTGCGCCGCGCTCAAGCCCTTCTTCCCGGACCAGCTTGGCCTGTGGGTCGGCCCGCATGCCTTCTTCATCGGCACCACCAGCGGCAATACTCCGGATATTCACCAGGTGGACGGCTGGTGGGTATTTCCCGCAGTGGCGGTTGCCGGCGTATTGCTGTTCTGGCTGTCGAACCGGCTCATGGTCGGGCTGGTGCGCTGGCGCCTGCACCAATCCGAGAAGACGGGCCAGCCCTGACGGCGAGCATCCGCATGCTGTAGCCATCGGCGGTTCACCGTTTTGTCTTGATGCCGGGGTAGCTTCTGCCCAAGCGCGTCGTTCAAGGCAGGAAGCCGATGGCAAACCAGCTTGGAAAGGTCAACCATATCGTCCAGCTCATGCTGGAGAACCGTTCATTCGACCAGATGCTCGGCTTTCTATATAGCGACAGCGGCAATGTTTCCGCGGCCGGGCATCCGTTCGACGGCCTCACCGGGAACGAATCGAATCCGGACGATACGGGCCGCGAGATCAAGGTCTACCGGATCAAGCCGACCGATCCGCAGCCCTACCTGATGCCGGGCGCCGATCCCGGCGAGGGCTTCCAGAACACCAACTACCAGCTGTATTCGACCGACGATCCCGCGCCCGGCGCCGTTCCCGACAACCAGGGCTTCGTCAGGAATTTCAAATCGGCCATCGCCTCGGACCTGGCGAAGCACTACAAGGACACGCTGCCCGGCACGCAGCCCGCGCAGATCATGGGCATGTACACGCCGGAACTGCTGCCCATCCTGTCCGGGCTGGCCCAGGGCTATGCGGTGTGCGACGCCTGGTTTTCCCCGGTGCCGACCATGACCATGCCGAACCGTGCCTTCGCCGCGGCCGGCACCTCGCAGGGGCATCTGGACGATCACACCAAGATCTTCACCTGCCCCAGCATCTTCGGGCGCCTGTCAGACAAGGGCATCGACTGGGCGATCTACGGCTACAACCGCGACCCGCTTACCCGCCACGACTTCAGCGACACGCAGGGCGCGGATGAAAGCCACTTCGGCCACTTCCGGGATTTCCAGGCGCATGCCGCCGCCGGCACGCTCCCGGCCTATTCCTTCCTCGAGCCGAGCTGGGATGCGAGCGGCAACAGCCAGCATCCGAACTACGATGTTTCCAAGGGCGAGCAGCTGATCCGCGACGTTTACGACGCCGTGCGCAACGGCAAGGCCTGGGCGTCCACCCTGCTGATCATCACCTACGACGAGCACGGCGGAAATTACGACCATGTGGCGCCGCCGGCCGACGCCACGCCGCCGGGCGATGGATCGGTGGGGGAGAACGGTTTCGATTTCACCCGCTTCGGCCTGCGGGTGCCGGCGGTGCTGGTTTCACCCCTGATTCCCGCCGGTACCGTGTTCCGGGGTACCGGGCGCATCGACCACACCTCGGTCCTGAAGACCATCCACGAACGCTGGGGCACCGCTGCGCTGACCAAGCGTGACCAGGCCGCCGCCTCGCTGGGTGATGTGCTGAGCCTCAAACAGCCCCGGCAGGACGATCCGCTCCAGGGCGTATTGCCGCCGGTCGCCGCCGTCCATCATCCGGCTTCGTCGACGCCCTCGCATATCGACAAGCTGCATGCGGCGCGTGTCGCGGCCCTGCCGATCCGCAACGAGCAGGGGTATTTCGAGGAAGCGACGCCGACCTTCGGCTCGACGGCGGAACTCGGCAACTTCATCCGCGACCGCAGCGCCGCCTGGAAGGAGCACCTGCAGCGCCAGCGGCAGCGCCGAAGTGTGGCGGCGGGAGCCCCTGTACCCGCGCCTGCACTGG
>JAQGNS010000504.1 GCA_028291705.1 Nevskia sp. | reverse complement strand
GGTAGTCGGCCAGCGTGAAGCTGTCCAGGTACTTGAGCAGGGCGTCGAAATCGCCCGGGCTCTTGGTGCGCACGATCTCGAACTGCTGGCGCAGGATTTCCAGGCTCTGCGGCGTCTGCGTCTTGATGCTGTCGTCGAAGTTCTTGCCGCCGACCCATGCCGGGATGGTGCCGTCGCTGTTGCCCGCCGCGGTGGCGCCCACCGCCGTCAGGTCCTTGCCCAGCCGTGCCGCCTCGGCCGCCGTGGCCGTGGCGTACGCCGCCGAGGACAGGGCAAGGCAGGCCGTACCGGCCGCCAATGCCAACCATTGTCTGCTGTTCATGCCTGTTTTCTCCTGTCTGCCGCTCTAAACCCGATCGATGAAGGTGCCGGCACCGCAGCCGCGGTGCCGCTTAGAAGGTGTACGAAATCGCCATGCCGATGACGTCGCGGTCGCGCTGCGTGTTGACGGTGCCGCCGCCGGTGGAGCCCTGGTAAAACACCTGGCCGCTCCACTGCTGGCCGCTCTCGATGACGGTACCGACCACGTAGGTCTTGGTGCCGGCGATGAAGTTCTGCACCGGCTGCGGCGAGATGCCGGAGATGTCCTGCTGCCATTGCAGCGAGGGCTTGAAGTTGAGGTCCCAGAACAGGTTGTCGTACTCGAACTGCGCCAGCATGCGGTAACCCCAGGCGAAGCTGGAAGCGAAGCCGGACTTCTGCTGCGTCGGATTGAGGCGCCGCGCGTCGGCCTGGCCGCTGTTGCCGGTACCGTCGGCGCCGGGGCTGGCGTGGGTGTCATTGTTGTCGCCGCCTTCGAGTTGCAGCCGGCTGCGGTTGGGCATGTTCCAGATATGGGTGAAGCCTACTTCGGTGAGGATCAGGATCTGGTCGGCGCCGATGGGATTGTCGCTGCTGCCGATGGCGCGGATGCCGGTCAGGTCGAGTTGGTCCACCACCATGCGTTCGTAGCCGTGGATGATCTGGTTGGGCTGGGTGGTGAAGCCGCGGTAGCTTTCCAGGTAGTCAGGCACCGCGGAACGGCGGCCGGGGATGGTCACGCCGCCCTGGCCGACGGCGCCGAGAATCGCCGGCAAGCCGTTGAGCAGGGCGGTGGCATCCTGCAGCAGCAGGGTGGGATTGGTCACCGGCAGCTTGCCGATCACCGTGCCCAGAGACGCGACGGTCTGCTGGATGGTGGCGGCGTTGAGGCCCAGATTCAGATCCTGCTTCGGAAACGCGGGCTGCAGGCCGGCGAAGATCAGGTCGGTCACATCCACCTGCACCGGCATGTTGGGACGAATCGAGTATTCGCCCGCCAGCGACCACTTGCCGATGTTGGTGTTGAAGCTGGTGCCGAACATCTGGATGTCTTCGGGGTACTCGGCGAAGATCTTCAAGG
Source organism: Nevskia sp. (assembly GCA_028291705.1). Classification (GTDB taxonomy): domain Bacteria; phylum Pseudomonadota; class Gammaproteobacteria; order Nevskiales; family Nevskiaceae; genus Nevskia. The sequence continues at coordinate 1,494 of JAQGNS010000504.1, read as the reverse complement.
TGTCGATCGGCAGCGGTTCCTTGCCGGAGGTCGGATTCAGGCCGATGAAGCCGTTGCAGGAGACGAAGGCGTCGACGAAGCTGGTGGAGTCCGACATGCACGATTGGTCGGTGGCGATAGTGCTCAGGTAGGGCAGCTGGCTGTGGTAGTTGAGCGCGTAGAAGCTGATCTCGGTGCCGCCATTGAGGTCCGCCGCGTAATAGGTCAGCTTGCCGCCGAACTGCCCCTGCTTGCGCGGCTGGCCGTACTTCTCGTTCAACACCTGGGCGGTGAGCGAGGTGTTGGAAATGGCGTTACCGGGGAAGGGGAGCCGTTGCAGGCCGTTCGGATCCTCGTGAAACTGGCCCAGCGAGACCAGCGCCGTGTTGGACTTGAGCACGTCGAGGAAAGAATAGAAGCTGCCGTTCGGCTCCGGGATCGCCTTCTCCCAGCTCAGCTCGTAGACCAGGTCCAACGACAGATTGTCGACCAGCTGCGTGCCGAGCAGGACCGCCGGGGTCGGGCGGAAATACTCGTTGATCGGCGTGCCCGGCTGGTGCAGCAGCACCGAGCTGGGCGGGTTGATCTGGCTGATGCTGTTGAGCGCGTTGAAGGTCGACTCACCCCAGCGGATGTGCTGGTGGCCGACGCTGGCCGAGAAGTCGTGGTCGATGACGTTGAACTTGCCGGTAACGAAGGCATCCTTCAGCTGCCAGTCCTGGCCCAGCTGATGCGCCACGGCAGGGTCGCGGATGGTGGTCGAGGGCTGGAACGTGGTGTCCGGGTGGTATTCGGTCTTGCTGTAGTTCACCGGGTCGAAGAAGCCGAAGGCGCTGAGCTTGAGCGTGACCTCCTTCCACGATAGCGTGAAATCCTCGCTCAGCTTGGATACCCCGGAAACCAGCCCCCAGCGCCGGTAGTTGAGGTCGCCGTTGTCCTTGTTGGCGCCGAAATAGGCGCCGGGTGAGTTGACCAGCTTCTGGTTCTGCGTGGTGTCCCCGGAAAAGGAGATGCAGTCGCTGGCGCCGCACAGATTGGGGTTCAGATTGAGCTTGCCGATCAGGCTGGCATCGGGATTCTCGGTGCGTACCGCCGCGCCGAACGACAGGCGGCTCTTGATGTTGCCGGTGAAATCCCAGAATTCGAAATCCTGGGCCACGGCCCCGCCGCTGACGGCCAGGGTGCCAAGCACGATCCAGCGCAGACGCAGTCTCCGCATTGCTTTCTCCTCCCGCATGACCCACGGCTTTTTTTCTGGTTCGGGCGTCCCGCCGCGGCGGGACGCTGGGCTTGCCAGTGCCTTGTTTGGAACGATCATAGCGCCAATTACTGTCCCGACGCATGAAACATTGTTCAATGTTACATCATAAAATGGCAATGTCATCCGCGCCACAGCCTTGCGCTTCATGGCTGCGGGTCCGGTTCAAGCGTGCGCGGCCGGCTTGGCCAGCGCGCGCAGGGATTCGGTCAGGCGCGCCACCACCTTTGGGCCTTGCGACTCGGCCACGCGGGCGG
>JAQGNS010000469.1 GCA_028291705.1 Nevskia sp. | reverse complement strand
ATTGCACCAGCCCTGGCTCGACCGCATCCAGTTGCAGATCGATGCGGCTTATGTGGAGCTTGAGCGCGCCGTTCAGCGGGCAAGTCCCTGGCTGCTCGGCGGCCAGTTGACCCAGGCCGATGTCAGCATCGCCGTGGCCTGGCGCTTCACCCAGTACTACCTCGCCGACCTGATCCCGTCGGATCGCTATCCGCTGCTGTCCGCCTGGTCGGCGCATGCGGAAAGCCTGCCGGAATTCATCGCCACGCCGCTCGATTGAGCCGGGGCTGTACGGGGAGCCTAGGGGGCACCATCGGTGATGAAGGCCGATGCTCCCTGATAGCTGTTGCCGCCGTAGCTGCCCAACAGGGTGATCGGCTGCAGGCGCAGCCGGTCCAACAGTTCGCCAAACGAGGTACCGATCCGTACCAGCTGCAGCGGGTCATGGCTGAACAGGAACACCTTGCCGCGGTGCTCGCCCGTGGTGGGCAGCAGCAGCCGTTCCGGGGCGTAGCCGAAGCCGCCGAAGATCACCGCACTGCCGAGCCAGGCCGGCTTACCGTAGATCTGCAGCCTGCCGTCCTCCACGGTTTCCACCGCGGGCTCTTCCAGCCGCTCGGCCACGCCTTCGCGCTCCGCCGCCATTTCGGCGAGTGGAAAGAAAAACAGTCCGCTGCCGCCGTCCTCGACATCGGCAAACAGGCTGGCGCCGTCGTGCCGGCCATAGAACTCGAGTAGTTCGGGACTGGCACCGCCAAGGCGGACGCGGAAATCCTCCAGCTGACCGCTCGGGGGCGGAGATGCCAATGTATGCCTGACACCGACTGCCTCGCGGACGCTGGCGCGTTCGCTTTCGGCGTAGCGGCGCCATTCGGCCAGGATCGTTTCCGCCGGCGCATTCTGCGCCTGCCGCGCCCAGTTGAAGGCGGTCAGCACCGCCGCGTCGCCATCTTCCAGGTCGATCAGCATCTGCTCGTAAGGCGTGCGCTGCGGGATCGGATGCACGAAGCGCGGCTTGCGCTGCGTGCAGAACGCCAGGAACGCGCCTATCGACTCCAAGCCGGCCATATCGGTTCGCCTTTTGGCAGCGGTGGCGTACGTGGCGCCGTTTCAGGGGGGATGCTGCCGCACCCTGATGTTAGAAGATGCGCACGGGACGGACCGCGCACTGCGTCACGTCTGCGGCCTGGCTCCATAATGGGCGGATGAAGCATCTGCTCGCCATTTTCAGCACCCAGACCGGACGCACCAGGGCCCTGCTGGATGCGGTATGCGCCGGTGCCGGCGAGTTCGCCGGGGAAGTGGAGTTGCGCGTGCTGCCGGCCCTGCAGGCGGGACTCGACGATCTGCTGTGGGCCGATGGTCTGCTGATCGGCACGCCGGAGAACTTCGGCTACATGTCGGGTGCAGTGAAGGACTTTCTCGACCGCGTCTACTACCCGTCCGAGGGCAGGAAGCTGGGCCTGGCCTACGCCGTGTTCGTCAGCGCCGGCAACGACGGCAGCGGCGCCATCCGCGCCATCGAGCGTATTGCCGGCGGTTGCGGCTGGAATCGCGTGGCGGAACCGCTGGTGGTCAAGGGAGAGCCTGACGCTGCGGCCCTGGCGCGCTGTCGGGAACTGGGGCAAACCCTGGCCGCCGGCCTGTCTTGCGGGATTTTCTGAAAGCGCCTCAGGCGGAGCGGGAGCCCGCTTCCGGGTATTCCGCGGACGGCGCGGGGTCCGCTTCGACCATCAAGTGATCGCCTAGCCGGGCCAGCACCAGGCAGGGCCCTTCGGCATGGTGGCGCACGGCGTCACCGGCGGCGATGCCCTCGGCGCCGGACAGGATCAAGGGCTCCACCTCATCCACCCGCGTGACAAATACCGGGCCGTTCATTTTCGCCATGATGCTCTCCATCGCCGTTGCGGCCACGGCCGCGATCCCGCCTTCAGACCGCGAATTCCATGGGCTGGTTCACTGCCGCGGCCCCGGCCCCGCAGACGCGCTGGATTTGGCGTTCAAGCCAATCATTTTATTGACTTTTAAGTTTATATTGAACGGGTAGGACGGATCAGTCACAGGTCCGGTAGGATACATTGGCGCAGATGTATTGCTAGCGGGGAAGGGTAACCGGATCGGCCATCGACAGGCCTGACCGGGTCAAGGGCTCGAAGGGGAAAGTAGCGCTGATGACGACGCGTTATCCAGCGATCAGGGTTACGGATCACGAGTTGCTGCGCCAGCGCGACGAGTCGCTGTCGCTCAACGAGCGCCCGTGGAATCTGGTGTACGGCTGCCAGCCCGTCTCCGATGCCTGCAAATCCTGCGTCGCGCATGAGCGCCTGGCGCGTTTCCACGTCAATGCCGGCCGCTTGCTGCAGGCGTCCGCACGGCACCAGCCGGTGGTGGTGCAGGCGGCGCTGACGGAGCCGGCCCGCTGGCCCACGCCGCAACAGGTGACGGTGGCGCCGCTGGCAGACCTGTTCCAGCCCGGGGTGCCGGCGACGTTCATCACCCAGGTGATCGATGTGATCGCTGATCACCCGCAGCATTTCTTTCACATCACCACGCGTTACCAGCGGCGCATGCGCGAACTGCTCGGCCGCACCGAGCTGCCCGACAACCTCAGTCTCGGCATCGCGGCGGAGGATGCCGCCAGCTACGCCGAACGCGTGCCCTACCTGTTCGACGTGCCGGCCGCCTGGCGGCACGTGGTGCTGGAGCCCCTGCTTGGCGCGGTGAACGTGGAATCCGTGGAGCTGCCGACACGCGATATCCTGTGGCCTCTGGAAGGCATCGTGCAGCAGTACCTGGGGCTCGATGCCGACAATCAGCCGCAGTGGATGCCGAAGAGCGATCCGCTGCGGCGCTATGAACCGCTCGACTGGGTATTGCTCGGCGGCGAGCGCGGCGCCGCGCCGCGGCCGACGCATCCCGAG
>JAQGNS010000459.1 GCA_028291705.1 Nevskia sp. | reverse complement strand
ATGCGCTCGCCCGCGGAACAGTGTTGACACCTTCCGGAAGCGACGCATACATTCGCGTATCGCTATACAGACCGGCGTTCCGTATATGAGAACAAAACAGATCGGCGCCGCAGAGATGGCGCCGACGCGAGGAGGAGGTGGTGGCGGGCAACAGGGCGATGCCCCGGTCGCCGCGTTGCTGGCGCTGCTGCGTCGCGTGCGGGTCGAGTGGAAGTGGCTGATCATCGGCCTGTGCGTGGCGATCACTCTCTATGCCGCCGTGATTCCGCTGGTCTTCCTGCTGTGGCAGAGCTTTCTCACCCCGGACACGGCTGATAAGGCCGCTGCCTTCACCTTCGGCAACTACCTCGACGCCTACGGCAGCCCGGAAACGGTGCAGCTGCTGTGGAATTCGCTGCGCTTCGCCTTTGGCACCGCCGGCTTCTCCTTCGTCGTCGGCACCGCGCTGGCCTGGATGAACGAGCGCACCAACGCGCCGCTGAAGTCGCTGTTCTTCGCCCTGTCCCTGGTGCCCCTGGTCATTCCCGGCGTGCTGTTCACGGTGTCGTGGATCATGCTGGGCAGTTCCAAGATCGGCCTGGTGAACCTGGTGCTGCAGCACTGGTTCGGGCTGAATGCCGCGCCCTTTGACGTCTATTCCATGGGCGGCATGATCTGGGTCGACGGCCTGCACTATTCGCCGATGGCCTTCCTGCTGATGAGCGCGGCGTTCCGCGCCATGGACCCCTCGCTGGAGGAGTCGGCCATGATGTGCGGCGCCAGCGTGCCGCAGGTGATCTGGCGCATCACGCTGCGCCTGTCCTGGCCGGCGGTGTTCGGCACCTTCCTGATCCTGTTCGTGCGCTCGATCGAGTCGTTCGAGGTGCCGGCGCTGCTCGGCCTGCCGGCCGGCATCAACGTCTTCACCTCGTCGATCTACGAGGCCATCCACCGCTACCCGAGCCAGGTCGGGCTGGCCTCGTCGTACGCCATGTGCCTGCTGCTGATCACCAGCGCCGGCACCTGGTTCGTGTCGCGCCTGTCATCCAGCGGCTCCAAGTACGCCACCATGACCGGCAAGGGTTTCCGCCCCCGGCGCATGGACCTCGGCCCGTGGCGCTGGCCGATGGCCGGGCTGTTCATCGTCTACTTCATGCTGATCCTGGTGTTGCCGCTGGGCGTGCTGCTGTGGTCCTCGTTCCAGCACTACTACGCCGTGCCTTCGATGGCGGCGCTGCACCACCTCACGCTGGACCCGTACCGCGCGGTGCTGAACTACCCGAACCTGTGGCGCTCGGTGTGGAACAGCATCGTCCTCTCCTTCGGCACCGCCACCGCCATCATGCTGGTCACTTCGGTGATCTGCTGGATCGTGGTCAAGACCCGTTTCCCCGGCCGCCGGCTGCTGGAGCAGCTGTCCTCGCTGCCGATGGTGTTCCCGGGCCTGGTGCTGGGCCTGTCGGTGATGATCTTCTACCTGCACGTCGATATCGGCGTCTACGGCACGCTGTGGATCCTGTTCATCGCCTACTTCACGCGCTTCATGCCCTACGGCCTGCGCTTCAACACCACCTCGATGCTGCAGATTCACAAGGAGCTGGAAGAGTCCTCGGCGATGAGCGGCGCCTCGTGGTTCACCACCTTCCATCGCATCGTCCTGCCGCTGCTCAAGCCCGGCCTGGTCAGCGGTTGGATCTACATCATGATCGTGTCGATCCGCGAACTATCCAGCTCGATCCTGTTGTACAGCCCGGGCAACGAAGTGATCTCGGTGGTGGTGTGGGAATTCTGGGAAAACGGCCAGTACGTCGAACTGTCGGCCCTGGCGGTGATGTTCATCCTGCTGCTGCTGACGCTGGTGATGGCGTTCCAGTATCTGGCCAAGAGGTTCGGCATCAAAGAAAACTGACAGCCGCGTAGCGCGGAGGAGACCGCAATGCTGAAGATCGATGCCTTGTGCACCGAGTACAGGAACGAGCAGGGCCAGGCGGTGAAGGCGGCCCAGGATGTCAGCTTCGAGATCGAGGAGGGGGAGTTCTTCACCCTGCTCGGTCCCAGCGGCTGCGGCAAGACCACCACGCTGCGCTCCATCGCCGGCCTGGAGCGACCGCGTTCCGGGCAGATCCGCGTCGACAACGTCCTGGTCTACTGCGGCGAGAAGAACATCTTCGTCGCGCCCAACCAGCGCGGCTTCGGCATGGTATTCCAGTCCTACGCGATCTGGCCGCATATGGACGTGTTCGCCAATACCGCGTTTCCCCTGCGGGTCGGCCGCAAGTCGCGCCTGGGCAAAGCCGAAATCGAGCGGAAGGTGATGCGCGTGCTGCAGGCGGTGCAGCTCGACCACCTGCGCGACCGCGAGGCCACGCAGCTCTCCGGCGGCCAGCAGCAGCGACTGGCGCTGGCCCGCGCCCTGGTGATGGAGCCCAAGCTGCTGCTGCTCGACGAGCCGCTGTCCAACCTCGACGCCAAGCTGCGCGAGGCGATGCGCTTCGAGTTGAAGCGCTTGCAGCGCGAGCTGCGCATCACCACTGTCTACGTCACCCATGACCAGGGTGAGGCATTGGCCATGTCACACCAGATCGCGGTGATGAACCAGGGCCGCATCCAGCAGCTCGGCACGCCGCGCGAGATCTACGAAAAGCCGAAAAACCGCTTCGTCGCCGATTTCGTCGGCGCCACCAACTTCATCGAGGGGACGGTGCGCTCGGTTGCCGAGGGCGGCCATTGCGTCATCGACACCGAGATCGGCTCCTTGCGCTCCACCTCGATTGAGTTGCTGCGCCCCGGCGACGCGGTGGTCCTGTCGATCCGCCCGGAAGACCTCCAGCTCAGCGACGCCCGTCCGGAACAGGGCGATGTGCTGCAGGCCAAGGTGGACCAGAAGATCTTCCTCGGCGAGGCCATGGACGTGCGCATCAAGGTGGGCGAGCGCCTGCTGCTGTCGAAGGCACATCCAGCCCTGCGCGCCCACGTCGGGAGCCCGATCTGGGTCTCCATCGACCCGTTGCAGAGTGTGGCCATGCGCGCGACGGAAGCGCTGGCGGCTTAGGGATTCAACACACTAGGCGGGCAGGGCGCCATTGCGCCGCCAGCATTCGCGTGTTTGCGTTTCGGCATACAAGATGAGGGGTGTTCAATGGAAGACGAGAACGCGGAAAGGAGTGGGGAAGGGGAGCGGGAGAGCAACGGCGGACGCCTGTCATCGGTGACCTGCGCCCTGCGCCTGCTGAAGATCTTCACCGAGGATGAGACCGAGTTCGGCATCAGCGTCCTGGCCAAGCGTCTGGGCGTGGCCAAGAGCACCGGGCACCGCCTGGCGACCACGCTGGTGGCCGAGGGCTTCCTCGAGCAGAACCCGGACAACGGCCGCTACCGCCTGGGCCTGTCGCTGTTCTCGCTCGGCGCGCTGATGCGCAACAGCATGGACGTCTCGGTGCACACCAAGCCGCTGCTGCTGATGCTGCGCGACAATACCGACGAGGCGGTCCACCTCGCCGTGCTCGACCAGACCTCGATCGTCTACCTGCACAACCTGGAAAGCCGCAAGGCCATCGGCATCCGCTCCAACATCGGCGCGCGCAAGCCGGCCTTCTGCACCAGCGAAGGCCGCGTGCTGCTGGCCTTCTCGCCGCCGAACCTGGTATCGCGCGCGCTGCGCGAGGAGTTGCTGCCGCGCACGCCGGCCAGCGTCACCGATCCGGCCAGGCTGCGCACCATCCTCAACGAGGTGCGCAGCTACGGCTATGCCTTCGACGACGAGGAAAGCGAGATCGGCATGCGCGCCATCGCCGCGCCGATCCGCAACATGTCCGGCGATGTCATCGCCGCCGTCAGCCTGGCGGCGCCGGCGCAACGCCTGACCAAGCGCCACCTGCGCACCCTGGTGCCGGAAGTGATGCGCTCGGCCGAGGCCATGTCGGTCCGGCTCGGTCATCGTGCGGCGGCCTGAGTACGAATCGGGGCGAAGCCCCATGCATCCATCTGGAGTAGCTGTGAAAGTGATAGAGGAAGAAACCGTTCTCGCCGCACTGCGCCGCGATCTGCTGCAGGCCATGACGATGCTGGAGCGCGAAGGCATCATCGACTTCAACGGCCATTTCAGCGCGCGCCTGCCGGATGGCCGGGGCCTGCTGATCAACGCCGCCGACTCGGTGCGCAGCCGGCTGCGGCCGGAAGACTTCATCGCCATCGACTTCGAGGGCCGTCCGCTGGAAGGCACGCGCGGGCCGCCGATGGAATTCCACATCCACGCCCAGATCTACCACGCCCGGCCCGACGCGCAGGCGGTGGTTCATACCCATCCCTGCTGGTCGACAGTGCTGACCACCGTCGGCCAAGGCTTCGCCCCGGTGACGATGCAGGCCGCCGTGCTCGGCGCGGTGCCGACTTTTCCCAAGACCGCCTCGATCAATACCGCCGAACTGGGCCGCGAACTGGCGGCGAGCCTCGGCGACAGCAGCGCGGCCTTGTTGAAAGCGCACGGCGCCGTCGTCGCCGCTGCTTCGGTGGAAGGCGCCTTCGTCCGCGCCGTGTACCTGGAAGAGAACGCCCACCGCCACTACCTGGCCTTGCAGATTGGCGAACCGCAGGTGCTCGATGCGGAGGAGTGTGCGGTGATCAGCCGCAACCTGTCGCGGCCTCACCTGCTGCGCAAGGTGTGGGACTACTACCACGGCAAGTATTTCGGGTAAGCGACGGCATTCGGACCATGCCTGAATGCGGCACTTGCGCGGACAGAGCCTTCGTCAGCGTGCGCTCGCGTTGACACTCCCCAGGGGCACTGTTACCGTAAATTCGTATATACGGAACAGTGTTCCTTATGAAGGAACAACGTGTTCCACTGCGGCGCAAGCCCCGGCGACGACCGGGGCACCGACCAGCGGGGCGGTTTTAAAACAGCAGGAGGAACGATGAATCCGGTACGGCTTTGGATGCGGTTGACGATGCTGGCGCTGGCGATGCTGTTCTCGGCGGGCGCGGCGCGGGCGGCGGATATTTCGCTGCTGGCATCGACGGCGCCGGATCGCGCGCAGAAGCTGGAAGCCGCGGCGAGGAAGGAAGGCTCGATCAGCCTCTACACCTCTATCGCACAGAAGGACCTGGAGCCGGTGCTCGGTCCGTTCGAGAAGAAGTACGGCATCAAGGTCAACGTCTGGCGCGCCAGCGGTGATCTGATCATCCAGCGCATCATCCAGGAGCAGCGGGCCGGCCGCCACACGGTCGATGCTGTGCACATCACCTCGACCGAGCTGGAAGCGCTGACGCGCGAGAAGCTGCTCGAGCGGATCGAGTCGCCGTACTACGCCAGCCTGGTTCCCGGTGCGGTGCCGGCGCACAAGCAGTGGGCCAGCACCCTGCTGTCCGCCTGGGTGCAGGTCTACAACACCAACACGGTGAAGAAGTCCGAACTGCCCAAGACCTATCAGGACCTGCTCGATCCGAAGTGGAAGGGCAAGCTCGGCTACGAAGTGCAGGACCTGGAGTGGTTCATCACCGTCGCCAAGATCATGGGCGGCGACGACAAGGGCGTGCAGTTCTTCCGCGACCTGGTGAAGACCAACGGCCTGTCGGTGCGCAAGGGTCATACCCTGCTCGACAACCTGGTAGCGGCCGGCGAAGTGCCGCTGGCGCTGACCATCTACAACTACATGCCGGCGCAGGCCAAGGCGCAGGGCGCGCCGCTGGACTGGTTCGCGATCGAGCCGGTGGTGGTGCGCGCCAACGGCGTCGGCGTGCTGAAGAACGCCGAGCATCCCAATGCCGCGGCCCTGTTCGAGGACTACATGCTGAGCGAGGCGCAGCCGGTGCTGGCTTCGCTGGAATACGTGCCGGTCTCGACCAAGGTCGACTCGCCGCTCAAGGGCCTGAAGACCCAGTTGTTCGACCCGGCCGACGAACTCGACCACGCCGACAAGTGGCAGACGCTGTACGACCGGATCATCGTCAAGGGCAACGGTAACTAGTACGTAGTACGACGCAATTTCTCAGCGAGGAAGCCGCGATGTGCGCAGAAGAAGACCACGACCATTCCCATCCTGAAGCCGCGCCCCTGGCGCCGCCCAAGGTGGTGAAGGAGTATTACCACGAGAACAAGGACCGCATCTTCATCCGCCAGATCGCCGGTGCCTACAGCCTCAACGAGGAACTGAAGCGCCTGCGCTCGATGCCGCGCGTGCGCAAGGCCAAGGAGATCAAGTTCGTCGACGGGCCGCAGGCCTACAGCCGCCACTACGTCGAGCCCAAGGACGGCATCACCCAGACCTTCCACCTGCACCTGGAAGAGTACGGCCCCGGCGGCAAGTCGCAGAAGCACGGCCATGTCAACGAGGCCGCGTTCTACATCCTCGACGGCAAGGGCTATGAAGTACACGACGGCGTGCGCTACGACTGGCAGGCGGGCGACGTCGCCATCGTCCACAACAACTGCGTGCACCAGCACTTCAACGCCGATCCGGTGAAGCCGGCGCGCGCGCTGGTGATCAAGACCAAGCCGATGTACCTGTTCATGAACATGCTGTTCCAGAAGCAGGTCGAGGCGCGCCACCGCGAGCCGACACCGGAAGGCGTGGACTTCGAGCCGCGCGAGGCGGAAGACGATTTCAATCATCCGCAGGGAGGGTACTGAGATGGCCTGGAGCGAAAGCGCAGCCTGGCTCAGCGGCAGCGACAACCAGGGCCTCTACCAAGGATTGCTGGAGGATGCGGCAACTGCCCCAGAGCGCAACGCCCTGCGCCGCAAGGTGGTCACGCCGGAGCAGATGCCCTGGGAGATGGCCCGCCAGGGCATCCTCAAGCACCTGATCAACGAAGGCATGAACACGCGCATGGAGACGGTCGACGCCTACATGCAGATCATTCCGCCCGGCGGCCGTTCCGGCAAGCACCGCCACCTGGCTGAGGAATGCCTCTACGTCCTCGAAGGCCGTGGCTATGATCTGCATCAGGACTGCGACGTCGAGATCACCGACACCTACCACTGGACCGCGCAGGAGCAGGTGCAGCGCTTCGAGTGGGAAGCCGGCGACGTGATCTACATCCCGCCCAACACCATCCACCAGCACTTCAACGCCGACCCGGCGCAGCCGGTGCGCCTGATCTCCGCCATCAACCGCATCTACAACCAGTGCGGCCTCAACGA
>JAQGNS010000450.1 GCA_028291705.1 Nevskia sp. | reverse complement strand
CGCGCACGCGTCACACTTAAAACCATCGACACGTCCGCGTATGCGTTGCCCGCTCTACACATGTTGCGGATGAATCCGCGAATGATCCGCGGCACTTAACAAAAAGGCGGAGCCGCAGCCCCGCCTTTTTCACGCGCCCTCAATACTCGTCGAAGTACCGCTGCAGCTCGTCGAAGTTGCCCGTCTTGGTCAGCCCCAGTTGCAGCAGCAGCCGCGCCTTCTCCGGCTGCAGATCGTCACCGGAAAGAATGTTCGCCTCGCGGCGCCGCGGCGTGAACTGCACACGCCCACTGCGGGTGCGGGTGGTCATCACGAACGTCACGCCCTTGGCCTGGGCCCGCTTGATCGCCTCGGTCTGCGAGGTGGTGGCGCTGCCGGCGCCGGTGCCGTCGATGACGATGCCCTTGACGCCATGCTCCACCATGGCGTCGATCAGATAACCCGGCGCCTCCTCATAGCCGTACGCCACCTCCACCGCCGGCACCGCCTTGTAATCGACCCCGGCGAACTCGGAGAGATACGTGTGCTTGCGCACCGGCTCGCGGTAGAACACCACCCGATCCGGATCGGCGAAGCCCAGCGCCCCGGCATTCGGCCCACGGAAAGTCTGCACGCGATAAGCGCTAGTCTTCATCACATCGCGCGCCGCGTTGATGTTCTGGTTCATGCAATGCAGCACGCCCTTGTCCCAGGCATCCTTCGAAGCCGCCACGCGCACCGCGTTGTACAGGTTGAGCGGGCCATCACCCGACAGGCCGCTCCACGGCCGCTGCGAACCGACGAACACAATCGGCTTGTGCGTCTTCACCACCAGGTCCATGTAATACGCCACCTCGGTCATGGTGTTGGTGCCGTGGGTCACCACCACACCATCGACGCTTGGATCCTGCGCCAGCTCGTTGAGCCGCTTCGCCACCATCTCCAGGTCCGCGAAGGTCTCCGGCCCGGAAGGACGGTCCTCCGGCGGACGGAAGTCCTCGGTGGTGACGCGGGCCACATTGGCCAGCTCCGGCAAATCGTGGATCCAGTCTTCCGGGTTCACACGCGGCACACCCTTGCCGCCGTAGTTGGTGATGTTGAGGCGGGTGCTGGCGCGGCTGGCGATGGTGCCGCCCATCGACATCAGCACCACGTGCGGCAGCGCCGCCGCATTCTTCGGCGCCGCCTCCATCGGAATCGACAAGGGTATTTCCGGCGGCACCACCGCCGCCATCGGCACCGGAGCCGGAGCTGTTGTATCGGCCAGCGCGGGCACCGCCGCAGCCGCGGCCAGGACGCCGCCGAGCAGCAGGCGGAGGGAGCGGACAAACATCACATCGAAGGTCTGCATGGCTGTCTGTTTCAGTATTCGTTGAACATCCGCTGAATCTCCTTGGGATCGGAGGTCTTGGTCAGCGCCAGGCGCAGCAGGATGCGCGACTTCTGCGCATTGAGGTTGTCGGCGGTGACCAGCCCCTTGCCCGCGGCCTTCTCGCTCAGCACCACGCGGCCGCTGCCCTTGCGGTCGCTCTGCACGAACACCACGCCCTTGGCCTCCCCGTCCTTGGTCGCATCGGGGAAGGTGTCGGCGTTGTCGTCGAGCACGATGCCCTTGGAGCCGGCGGCCACCAGCGCGTCGATCGGCGCGCGGTCCGCATCCTGGTAGGCATAGACGATATCCACCTTGGGCAGCGTAGTGAGCTTGCTCACATCGAACTCGGTCTTCGCCGTATTCCGCTTCAGCGACTTGCGATAGAACACCACGCGGTCCGAGTCGGCATAGCCCAGCGGCCCGAGATCGCGGCTGACGAAGGTATCGACGCGATAGGTGTTGTTCTTGGTCACATCGCGCGCGGCGTCGATCTCGTCGTTGAGCAGCACCATCACGCCCTGCCCACGCGCCTTCGGGTCAGCGGCAACGCGCACCGCGTTGTACAGATTCATCGGGCCATCGCGGCTGATCGCACTCCACGGATGCATCGAGCCCACCACCACCACCGGCTTGTCGGACTTCACCACCAGGTTCAGGTAATAGGCCGTCTCCTCCAGCATCGCCGTGCCGTGCGTCACCACCGCACCGGCCGCTTCCGGCCGCGCCAGCCATTCGTTGATGGCCTTGGCCAGTTGCAGCTGCTGCTCGGTGTTGTGCAGATGCGGCGTGCCGACGTTGGAAATCTCCAGGTAGCTCATCTGCGCGATCGCCTTCAGCTCCGGCAACTCGTCGAGCAGCTCCTGCGGCTCCACTTTGCGGCCGTCGGTGTACTCCATCATCTTGTCGCGGTTGCTGGCGCGGCTCTGGATGGTGCCGCCGGTGGTGAACAGCTTCACCTGCGGCAGATCCGCCGCGGCGGCATTGAGGCTGAAGGCCAGCGCGCACAGCGCCGCCGGCACGGTAAGCAGCAATCGGAATCGCGCCATGTCGTTCTATCGTTCCTTGGGCGTGGGGTTCGGTCGGGGACGAAAAGCCCCTCCTGTAGCCAGACGCCCGCGAGGCCCAAGCCCCTACCTTTTTGTTTGCCGAACACGGCCGCAACAGCCGCCGCCGCGCGCATTCCGGCGGCACGAGGGCCTGTTTATTGCATGACCACCTGCTTGCGAAGCAGGCCACGGATCCGGCCGAAGCCCTTGGCCGGAGCGCCGCTTCATTCCCGGCGGTTCACCCGGAGGCGTCTTGGACACTGCGTCGAACCTGTTTGAAACACCGTCGCGAAATACCACGTTGGCACACAGGCCAGTGCAACACTGCAATAGCCGACCGTAACCTCATGTCCTTTGCAGAATCGAAAATCCGCTGCGTCGCTGGCCGCAAGCCGGAGGCCCGGCTTGGCTGAAGCCGTGCCTGCGCAGCGCCCGGCACGCATCGCGCCCGCGGGCCTGATCGCCCACATTCTGTTCGCGGTCTGCACCGCAGTGGCCTGCCTTGCCGATGCCAAGGCCAACGCCGACGAACCCGCGCAGGCCGTGGCCTTCGACATTCCCGCCGGCCGCCTGGCCGATGCGCTGGAACGCTTCGGCGAGCAAAGCGGCTTGCAGATCGTCTACGACCAGGGCACGGTGGAGAACAAGCGCAGCCCGCGCGTCGCCGGGCCGATGCAGGCAGCGGATGCCATGGGCATGCTGATCGCCAACGCCGGCCTGTCCTGGCGCTACGTCAACCACCGCACCATCGCCCTCTACGACCCCCGCAAGGGCGGCGAACTTGCCGATGCCGCAACCCCGCCCGGCACCGCGCCCAGGAAATCCGCGTCCCCGCGCAACAACGCCGCGCGACTCAGCGAAATCGAAGTGATCGGACAAGCGTCGCGCACCCCGGCGACGCAGTCCAGCGACTTCGCCCTGGGCTTCGACAAGCCCCTGATCGAAACACCGCGCACCATTTCAACCGTGAGCCGCGACCAGCTCGACACCCAGGGCGTGACCACCATCGAAGACATCCTGCGCGTCGTGCCCGGAACCTTCACCACCACACGCTACGACCTGCAAGGCGGCGTCAACGTGCGCAGCTTCACCGCCGACGCCTTCTACCGCGGCATGAAGCGCCTGACCCTGCAGGGCCACGCGCGCACCGACCTCAACGCCGTGGACTCCCTTGAAATCGTCGAAGGCCCGCCCTCGCCGATCTACGGCATGGGCTCCATGGGCGGCTACACCAACATGATGCCGAAATCGGCCCGCGATCAGTCCGGCGCCTACCTGTCAGGCCTGAAGGGATTCGTCCAGGCCACCGCCGGCTCCTACGGCAAGACCGAAGCCCAGGCCGGCGTCGGCGCGCCCTACGAAGTGGCCGGCAGGAACGGCGGCTTCTACCTGTTCGGCCTGTTCGAGGACTCCGACGACTTCGTCGAGCAGGTCAAGGTCCGCCAGAAGATCCTGCAAGCCAGCACCACCCTCAACGATTTCGCCGGCCCCTTCCGCCTCGAAACCGGCGCGCAGTATTCCAGCTCCATCACCTCCGGCTCCTACATGAACCGGGTGACCCAGGACCTGATCAGCAACGGCCGCTACGTCAGCGGCATGCCGCTGGTGAACCCCGATGCCGACGGCGACGGCCGCATCGGCTACCTCGACACCCAGCGCAACTCCCCCG
>JAQGNS010000449.1 GCA_028291705.1 Nevskia sp. | reverse complement strand
AGCAGGTAGTTCAGCCTGCGCTCGACACCCTGCCGCTCGCGCACGGCGGCCGGTGACTCGCCCGTTGCCGGCGCGTCGGCGGTGCGTACGATGCCTTGCGGTGTCAGATCGAACAGCCAGGCCAGCACCAGCGCTACCGGGAAGCCGGCCATCACGATCAGTACCAGGATGCGCTGCCCGAGTGCCGACACGTCGAACACCGGCAAAACCTGGGTGACGACCTGCACCAGCAGCCAGCCTGCCACGCCGTACATCGCCCCAACCTTGTAGACATGGCGGCGTTGCAGCTCGGCGAAGAAAGAGGGCCTGGTACTCAAGCGGGCGGCTCCGCCTGCAGTGTAATCTTCAGCCTGGCGCACAGCGCGGCGAAGCGCGGGTCGGTCCGATAGTCGCGTATGAAGGGCATGACCGTCAGCTGCGACAGGCCCGGATCACGTTCCTCGTAGGCGCGATCCAGCCATTGGAACATCCGATCGGGGTCCTTGCGCAGACCGTACACCGTGGCGACCTGGAACGGCCCGTTCTTGTCGTTCCCGGCGATGAATTTCTGCAGCGCCGCATCGGCCGCGGCATCGCCCTGCAGCTGCTGCGCCAGGGCCAGGGCATAGTCGCGCCAGAAACCCGGCGGTTCCTGGCCGGCGTGTTCCAGGGCGCTCCTGGCATCGCCGCGCCGGGCGTCGATCACGGTCAAATAAGCATGGGTGCGCGCAGCCCCCGGTTGTAGTTCCAGCGCCTTGCGCAGATAGACATCCGCTTCGTCGTAGCGACCCATGGCGATGAGGATGCGGGCCAGGTTCAGGTAGGGCGGCAGGGCCAGCGGATCGGATGCCAGCGCCGTGCGCCCCGTGGCCTCGGCCTGCGGCAGCCTGCCCTCGACCGCCTGCATGTAGGCCAGCGCCTGGATCACCTCGGGATCGCCCGGCGACAGCTCCTGCGCGCGCCGGAATTCCTGCGCTGCCCTGGGCGTGTCGAAGTCGGCCGTGAGCAGAACCCAGCCAAACGCCTCGTGGGCGCGCCCCAGGTCGGGCGCCAGCGTCAGCGCTGTCTGCGCGGCCTGATGGGCCTGCGCATTGGCCTGGTTCCCTTCCGCGCCGCCGAGCCAGCTGGCGGCCAGCTGGCGCCAGGCCAGCGCCAGTTTGACGTAGGCCAGGGCATAACGCGGATCGAGCCGGACCGCCTCCTGGTAGGCGGCGATGGCCTGGCGCATGCCGGCCTCGCTGAACTTCTGGAAATAGAAGTCGCCCTGCAGCATGGCGTTTTGGGCGTCGAGGTTCCGGGTGGAAGACAAGGCGTCCGGCGCGACCGAGCTACCGAGCAGCTTGAGCTTCAGCTGCTCGGCCACCGCTGTGGCGATCTCGGTCTGCACCGCGAACACGTCCTTCAGTTCGCGATCATAGGTTTCCGACCACAAGGTGCGTCCGTCGGCGGCATTGATCAGTTCGGCGACAATGCGCACCCGCTCGCCCTGTTTCTGCACGCTGCCCTCGAGCAGATTGGCCACGCCGAGCTTTTCGCCGATGGCCTTGCTGTCCTCGCTGCTGTTCTTGAAATGGAACGAAGAACCGCGCCCGATCAGCTTCAGGTCCGGAATCTTGCCGAGGATGGCGATCATCTCCTCGGTCAGGCCATCGGAAAAATACTCGTTGGCGGAATCGCCGCTGCCGTTGACCAGGGGCAGCACCGCGATCGACTTCTCCGCCGCGGTCGCGCTCGTCGCGGCGACCGGCATCGCGTCGCGCCGCAGAACACTGTGTTCCAGCCCCACATAAGACAGCGCCAGCACCAGCAGGCTGCCGAGCAGGATATTCAGCTTGCGCTCCATGCCGCGCCGCTCCACCGCGGCCACCGCCGTCTCGCCGCTCGCGGGTAGTTCACCGGTGCGCACGATGCCCTGCGGCGTAATGTCGAACAGCCAGGCCAGCATCAGCGCCGGCACGAACCCGGCTACTACAGCGATCACCACCCAACGCACCGCCGCATTGGAAATGTCGAAGAAGGGAAACACCTGCGTGGCGATCTGCACCAGCAGCCAGCCGGCGACGCCGTACATCGCACCGACCTTGTAGACGTGACGGCGCTGCAGCTCGGCGAAGAAGGAGGGGCGGGCGCTCACGGCTTGGCTGGCCCCGTTGCCGCTTCGTCGACGGCGATCAGTTTCCGGAAACGCGGGTCCTTGCGCAGCGGGTCCCACAGCGGATCATGCCGCAGCCGTCCAAGCGACATGTAATCGCCGGCAGGGATCGAGAGCAGCCGCGTAATCAACTGCAGCGCCTCGTCCGGCCGTCCGGCCCAGGCATCGATCTGCGCCAGGCCGTTCAGATAATAGGCGCCGAAGTAGGCATCCTTCTCCAGCGGCAGCAATTCCGTCGCGTGGCGGGCGGCGCGCACCGCTTCGTCGCCGAGACCCAGGCAGAGGTCGGCCCAGCTCAGGCCGGTCAGAATCGCGGGCTCGTCCGGCTCCGCGGCGGCCTGCGCCGTGAGCGTGGCCTTGAGTTGGCTGCAGTCGCCGCGGATTTCAGACTGCCGGCCGGCCATCATCATGATCACCGTGCGCGCGGCCAGCCGTTCGTTGCGCTGTCTGGCCGTCGCCGTCGCCGTCGCTGCGCTGTCCCAGTCCTTGAGCGCTTGGTCGAAGCGCCGCTCGTAGACGTCCGGATAGACCCAGGGACCGGTCAGCGTCATGGCTTCGCCGCCGACGTAGTCGTAGAGGATGCGCCGCCCCGGCGGTAGTGTAGCCACCAGCTGCCGCGCCCCGTCGACATCGTTGTGGGCGAACAGATGGATGGTCAGCAGCTCGTCGACCGCCTCGGCGCCGTTGGGGTCGATGCTCAGGCTGCGCGACAACCACTGCTCCGCTTCCGGATAGCGGCGCATGACCATGTACGTTTCGCCCAGGGCGGCGAGGATGTAGGGATCGCGCGGGCCGATCTCGGCTGCCTTGCCGAAGGCCTCCAGCGCTTGCGGCCACTGTCCCCGGCGCCGCTGGATGGCGGCGAGCCCGACCAGGGCGTTGAAATTGCTGGGGGCCAGGGCCAGGGCGCGCTGGAATGCCGGCTCTGCGCGGTCGTAGTCGCGGAAACCCCAGTACCAGTACTGGCCAAGTGCAACCTGTGCTTCGGGCAGATCGGGCGCCAGCAGCAATGCACGGTCGATCCCGGCTTTCACCTGCGCCAGTTCGTCGGTGGACAGACGCCACACGAACCAATGGCGCGAGATCTGGCAATACGCCAGCCTGGCATGAGCCAGGGCGAAATCAGGATCGAGCGCAATCGCCTTGCGGTAGTCTTCCTCCGCGGCGCGGTAATCCGCTTCCACCTCGGTATCGACCGCCAGCAAGGCCTTGTTCTCCGCCTTGAGAAACCAGTCGTAGGCTGCGGCGTTCCGCGTCGGCAGCGTGGCGAGGGCGTTGCTCTCGCTCGGCGATAGTTGCGCCTGTAATGCCTGGGCGATGTCCTGCGACACCTCGCTCTCCACACCCAGCACATCCTTCATGGCGCGGTCGTAGGTGCGGGCCCACAGGTGATGGTCGGTGGCGGCGTCGATCAGCTGCACATTGATGCGGGCGGTATCGCCGAATTTCTGCACGCTGCCTTCGAGGATGCTGGCCACTCCCAGTTGCGCCGCCACGGTGCGCAGATTGTCCGGATGGCTCGCGTATTTCTCGGTGGAAGTGCGGGAGATCACCTTGAGCGCGCCGATGCCGGCCAGCCGCGTCAGGATCTCGTCCTGGATGCCGATCGCGAAATAGGCGTTGGCCTTGTCGTCGGAGAGATTGTCGAAGGGCAGCACGGCGATGGACTTGTCGCCGCCCGCGGCATTCGCCGCGATTGTGGCAGGCGCGGGTGGCTGCGCCTGGTGCAACACCAGCTTGTCCGCCAGCAACAGCACCACCGCCAGGCCCAGTACGACGATGATCCAGCGGTCCAGCTTGCGCCCGGTCTGGCGGGTGATCGACTCGGCCGGCGTGATCTCGCTTTCCAGCTTCAGGCCCTGCGGCGTCAGCTCGTAGAACCAGGCCAGGGCCAGGGCGGCGGGAAAGCCCAGCGCGATGGCCACGACCACCACGCGCACCACCCAGTTGGCGATATCGAAGAAGGGGAACACCTGGGTGGCCACCTGCACCAACAGCCATCCCGCGGCCGCGTAAAAAGCAGCCACACGCAGCACATTGCGGCGCCGAAGCTCCGATATGAAAGACTGCATCCCCGGTCCCTTTCCCGATGGTCTTACTTTACTGGGGATTGGGACCCCCCGTCTGCCGTCTTGGGGCATTTTTACGACGCGCCGGGCTGGAATGATCCAGCCGGCGCCGCCCCAGGACTTTCAACGACTTGCGGTGAAGCCACTACCGAACCCAAAAACACTGACACGGGCGGCTGAATCGTCATGGCCGCGTGTCCGTGGCGTCGCGGATCAGGCCGGGACCAGGATCTTGCGCAGCAGCGGCAGATTCGGGCCCCCGGCCCAGATTCTCAGGGTGTCAGGGCACTTCGGCGCCGGCTCGAAGCCGATGGTGATGCGCCACACGTCCGCGGCGATGCGTTCGAGGGCGCTGCGGTATTCACGGAAGAGGGTTTCCGTGCTGGCATGCATCCGCGACAGCGAATCGAGGAAGTCCGCCGGGTGTACATAGGGCGCCAGCCGGTCCAGCACCTTGCCGACCAGCAGCGCATCCTTGTCTTTCGGTCCCTCGTTGAGCATCACGCTGACCAGCTTCGGGTTGCCGCCGTTGCGGTCGGCATTGCGCTTGCGCAGCACCGGGTCATGGGTCAGATAGAGCGCCGCCGCCAGCACCACGAACAGCTCGTCGTAGGAGTCACCGCTGTAGTTCTGGTCGTCGGGTACCAGGCCCAGCAATACCGGTTTCAGGGCGGCCAGCAGGCCGGGGAATTCCTCATCCTGGCGCGCGATGTCGCGCAAGGGCTTGTTGCTCGAATTGGACATGCGTATTCCCCAAAAATAAATGTCGTGCCGCCGACTTACATCCCGCTTACAGCGCATACCCGGCAAGCTCCCATCTCCCGTTCCGTGCGACGCCGGTCGCTAACTGCTAGGCTTTTGTGCTGTGGTGCACATTCAAGCAGGCCCGTTCTCAGGAATCCTTTGCCTGTCCTCAGGACTTGTCAGGACTTGTGATCGGTTTTCTTCGGGGAACGGGGAAGCACGATGGACGCGTCAAACGAGGCCAGTTACCGGTTCGGCCCTTTCCATCTCGATAGTGGTGCCCGCCTGCTGATGCGGGAAGGGCAGCCTGTGGCATTGGCGCCCAAGGCTTTCGACCTGCTGTGTCATCTCCTCGCCAACCCGCACCGCCTGCTCGGCAAGGACGAGCTGCTCAAGGCCGTATGGCCCCGGGGTTTCGTCGAGGAAGGCAACCTCAGCCACAACATCTTCCTGCTGCGCAAGGCCCTGGGCGAATCGCCGGAAGAGCATCGCTACATCGTCACCGTGCCGGGGCGTGGTTACAAATTCGTCGGCCAGTTGCAGAAAGAGGCTGCGCCGCTGCCGTCCGGGTTCCCTTCTCCTGCGCCGGACCTGCTTGCCAGCGCCATCGGCGCAACGCCGGGCCGCGCCGGGCAGACCTATGCCATTGCCGCCGGCGACTTCAACGGCGACGGCAAGCTGGACCTTGCCGTGGTGAACCAGCTCGACGGCACCGTATCGATCCTGCTCAATACCACCGAGCCGGGCGCCGACAGCCTCAGCTTCGCCCCCGCGATGAGCCTGGGCAAAGCCGGCGCGGCGAATGCTGCCGAGAACGACAGGGCGGATGCGGAGTCGCAGCCGCAAGCGGGCAAAGCCGCCGGTTGATGATGCGGCGGGTGGCAGTGCATGCCGCCGCTCAGAACACGATCACCTGCCGCACCGCCTCGCCGCTGGCCAGGCGGTCGAACGCCTCGTTGACCTCTTCCAGCTTCAAACGGTGCGTCAGCAGCCGGTCCACCGGCAACCGCCCGGCCTTGTACAGCGCGATGTAGCGCGGCAGGTCGCGCGAAGGCACCGCCGAGCCCATATAAGAGCCCTTCACCGTGCGCTCCTCGGCCACCAGGCTGACCGCCGGCACCGAGAACATCTTGCTCGGATGCGGCAGGCCGGCGGTGACCGTGGTGCCGCCGCGCCGCGTGGCCGCATAGGCCTGTCCCAGCACCACTTCGCTGCCCACCGTCTCGATGGCGTGGTGCGCGCCGCCGCTGGTGGCGGCCTTCACCGCGGCCACCGGGTCTTCGTTGCGTGCATTGATCACATGGGTGGCGCCGAGTTGCCGCGCCAGTTCCAGCTTGGCCGGCAGCACGTCCACGGCGACGATGGGATGCGCGCCGGAAGCATGGGCGCCGAGCAGGGCAGCCAGGCCGACACCGCCCAGGCCGAACACCGCCACGCTCTCGCCGGCGGCCACGCGCGCCGTGTTGACCACGGCGCCGACGCCGGTCATCACCGCGCAGCCGAACAGGGCGGCGATCTCGGGCGGCAGGTCCGCATCCACTTTCACGGCCGAGCGGGCCGAAACCACCGTCATCTCGGTGAAGCCGGACACGCCCAGGTGATGATGCAGGGTGTCCTCGCCATCGCCATGCCAGTAGCGCTTGCCGGACAGCAGCGTACCGGCGGTATTCGCCGCCGCGCCGGGCTCGCACAGGGCAGGGCGCCCGGCCGCGCAGGGATTGCAGTGGCCGCAGGAGGGCACGAAGGAGAACACCACCTGGTCGCCCGGGCTGAAATCCGCCACGCCGGGGCCGCATTCCAGCACCTCGCCGCTCGCCTCATGGCCGAGCACCATCGGCATCACCCGTGGCCGCGAGCCGTCGATCACCGACAGGTCGGAATGGCACAACCCCGCCGCCCGCACCCGCACCAGCAGTTCACCAGGGCCGGGCGGATCCAGTTCCAGTGTTTCGATACGCAGCGGCTTCGATACCGCATACGGCGCCGGCAGGCCCATTTGCCGCAGCACTGCGCCGCGTACCTCCCGGCGGCCGCTCATGCCGCCTCTCCGGTCACCAGCAACCGCTCCAGCGCGGTGCGCAGGGTTCCGGCGATGGCCTGGGGCCGGCGTTCGGCGCGGTCGACGAAAACGTGCACGAACCAGCCTTCCGCCGCCGGGGTGTCGCTCCCCTCCCGGAACAGCCCGATCTCGTAACGCACGCTGGACCGCCCCAGCTTGGCCACCCGCAAGCCAGCATCGACGCCGTCCGGGAAAGCCAGCGAATCGAGGAAGCGGCAATGTGATTCGGCGCAGACCCCGATGGCGTCGCCGCCCTGGATGTCCAGGCCGCCCTGGCGGATCAGCCAGGTATTGATGACCGTGTCGAAGTAGCTGTAGTACTCGACATTGTTGACGTGGCCGTAGATGTCGTTGTCCTTCCAGCGCGTGGTGATGGTCTGGAAATGCGGGTAAGCCTGGCGGGCGTTCATGGCTTTCTTTGAAGGTAAGGGGGCGGGGAATCCCGGTCGCGCGGGGAAAGTGGCGTTGGGGTCAACTTTGCCGCAGCGCACAAATTAGCTTTATGATTAATCTTCCACCGTAAAGGGCTGCTTGTAGCGGGGCATTGACCCTGCGGTGTTTGCCGCATGGCGCTCCGGCAAACTATAGTGCCGGATACGATTGGCCGTAGCGCCACAATTTGACGAAGGAGAGGGAGAGAGGATGCGGGATTCAGGAGTCCTCCTGCAAATCATTCACGCCGGCATGGTCAAGGCCGGCCTGGATGTGGCAGCGATCTACACCCGGCTGGGCTATCACGCCGACAAACTGACGCAAAAGGACTTGCGCACCCCCCATCGCCTGCAGGCTTTTTTCTGGGAAATCGTCGAGGCCGTCACCGGCGATCCCGATATCGGCCTGCACCTGTGCCCACACCTGCCGGTGTACCGCGGCGAAGTCATCGAATACCTGTTTTTCAGCAGCCCCACCTTCCGCGACGGCTGCAACCGCGCCCTCAAATACCTGCGCCTGGTCAGCGACGCCCTCGAAGTGCGCCTGGTGGAGGACGAAAAAGGCCCGCGCTTCACCGTGATCGGCGCCGCGCTGCAGGCACCGCAGCTGCGCCACACCGAAATCTGCATGGTTTACGAGGCCATGCAATTCGCCAAGTCCGTCACCGAGAGCAACTACAAGCCCCTGCGCGTGCGCCTGCGCTGCACCCAGCGCGCCGAAGTCTCGGAATACGAAAAGGTCTTCGGCTGCCCGGTCGAGTTCGAAGCCGAGCAGAACGAGATCTACTTCGATCCGGCCCTGCTCGAATACCGCTCGCCCCGCTGGGATCCGGACCTCCTGCGCCTGCACGAGGAACTGGCCGAAAAGCGCTTGTCCAGCATCGAGCGGCAGGACCTGATCGAGCGCATCCGCACCGTCTTCTCGCAGAAGCTGGAACTGGAACAGTGCGACCTGGAAGACGTGGCGCAGGAACTGGACGTTCCGGCCCGCCGCTTGCGCTTCGAGCTGGCCCGCGCCGGTACCAGCTTCAGCCAGCTCCTGTCGGATTTCCGCTACGCCCTGGCGCGCAAGCTGCTGCGCAGCACCGAGGAGCCGATCGAGCACATCGTCTACCTCACCGGCTTCTCCGAGCCCAGCACCTTCTACCGCGCCTTCAAGCGCTGGTCCGGCATGACCCCGGTGCAATACCGCGAGCAGAAACGCGCCGCGGCAAGAGAGCAGAACGGCAAGGCCACCGCCGACACCCTTAGCGCCATCGTCGGCGCCACGCGCAAGGCCTAGAGTCGCCCTCTCAAGCCGTTGTTCCCCCTCTCCCTACGAAGTGAGAGGGCCGGGGTGAGGGGCGCTCAACCCGGCTTAAGCCGCTCCCTCAGCCATGCTCCGAATGCTGCGGAATCCGCGTCGAAGGCTCAGCCCCCTTGTTGGGCGAGCGCTCCGGGTGCAGGAAGCAGGCAATCGCCGGCAACACCAGGATCGCGCCGAGCATGTTCGCCGTGAACATGAACAGCAGCAGCAAGCCCATGTCGATCTGGAATTGCAGCTGCGACATCAGCCAGGTGGTGACCGAGGCGGCGAGGGTGATGCCGGTAAAGATCACCGCCTTGCCGGTGCCGCGCAAGGTTTCGAAGTAGGCCTGCCGCAGGGACTTGCCTTCGGCCAGGCCGCCGGCCATGACGCCATAGACGTAGATGCCGTAGTCGACGCCGATGCCCACCGCCAGCGCCAGCACCGGCAGGGTGGCCACCTTCATGCCGATGTCGAGCGCGGCCATCACGGCATAGCCCATCAGCGACACCAGGCCTAGCGGCAGCACGATGCAGACGATGCCGCGCCAGCTTCTGAAGCACAGCCACAGCAGCAGCAGGATTACCGCGTAGACCCATAGCACCACGCGGCCTTCCTGCGCCTCGACCACCTCGTTGGTGGCGGCCATCACGCCGACATTGCCGGTGGCCAGGGCGAAGTTGACCGGGCAGTCCTTGGGCATGCCCTCGTACTTGGTCTGCAAATCCTTCTGCCGCCCCTGCGCCTCGGTGAGTTTGGCGGAGTCGGGCGCTTCGCCGGATTCGCCGAACTTGATGATGTCGTCCTGCGCCTTCTTCAGGCCCTGGAAGGTGGCGTACTGCGCATCGCAGTAGGCGGCGTCGACGTCCTTGGTGCGGGCAAAAAAGTCCTTGCGGTTCTGCTCGTTGAAGCGCTTCACCTCGGCGACGATGGTGGCCACGGTTTCGGCCTTGTGGTCCTTGGTGAACATGTACACCGCGATGGCGTCGCAGTCGTCGTTGAGCATGCCCGAACTGGTCGGCACCAGCGCCGTGGCCTGGGCCAGGGCGAAGTGGTTGCGCGGCAGCACCAGTGCGTTGAGACGTCCCTCGGACAGGCCCTGGTAGGCGAGTTTGGCCAGCGTCAGCATCGACAGCGAGGAAGCCACGCCCGGCGTGTTGTCCATGTCCCAGGAGAAGCGGTCGACCTGGTTCATCAGCTGGTAGTCGACGCAGCCGTTGGGCTTGGACTCCGCCACCACCTTGAGCTGGTCGACGGCGATCTGGAAATTGTTGGTGATCGCGTTGAAGTCCTGGTTGAAGCGCGAGTCCGGGCGCAGCTCCGGCACGCCCTTGATCGCATCGCCGATCTTGAGATCCTGCTTGCCCCACAGGGCCCAACCCAGCACCGCGCCGCAGCAGATCAGGATGACGCTGGCCACGCCCGGCTTGGTCACGCCGGACAACCACCACCAGACCTTGTCCAGCACCGCATCCTTCTTGTTCTGGCGCTCGATGAACGCATCCACGTTCTTCAGCTTGATCATGGTCAGCCAGATCGGCACCAGCATCTTGTTGGCGACGATGATGGCCAGGCCGCCGAGCACCGCGTTGATCGACATCTCGCGGATGGTCTCGATCTTGATCAGGTAGATGGTGGCGAAGCCGGCCACGTCGGTGAGCAGGGCGATGGTGCCGGCGATGGCCAGGCGGCGGAAGGTTTCCAGCGAGGCGTCGTAGCTGTTCTTGCCATGATGCACCTCGTCGACCCAGGCGTTGACATACTGCACGCCGTGCGACACCGACACCGCCAGGATCAGGAACGGCACCAGGATGGCGAACGGATCCATGCCGAAGCCGAAGCAGCGCAGCGCGCCCATTTCCCAGATCACCGCGACGATGGACGAGCCGAGCGGGATCAGGCCCAGCTTGAACGAGCCGCAGTAGACCCACAGCAGGATGCCGGTGATGACCAGGGTCAGCATGAAGAAACCGGCGACCTGCATCGCCGCGTTGGTCATGTCGTGGACGATCTTGGCGAAGCCGATGATGTGGACGTGGATGCCGTCCTTCTCGTATTTCGCGCGCAGCTTCTCCAAGTAGGCGCCGACCTTGTTGTAGTCAAGCTTGGTCGGATCGCTATGCACGCGCAGCACGTTCTCGCGGAAGTGCTCGATGGCGGCCTGGGTCTTGTCCTGCGTCGCCAGGGTGATTTTCTGGCTGTAGTCGGCGACAGGCGCCGCTGCGGCATCTGTTGCACCTCCCGCAGATTGTGCCTGGCCGGCAGCCGGCGCTGCATCGCCCCCGCCGGCACTACCGTCAGCATCGGCCGCAGGCGTTGTTTCCTGCTCCGCCGGAACCCGCTCCAGCAGCTCCGTCATGATCAGCGCGCCGCGCTGGTCGTTGGTGACGAAGCGGCCGATGGCCTGCGCCTTGGCCACGTTGGACTTGACCTTCTGCAGCACTTCCGGTGTCGGCGCGTAGTCATGCGGAATCACCGTGGAACCGGCCAGGCCGCCTTCCACGTTCTCCACGTAGAGCAGGTTCGGGGTGAAGATCGACATGACGCGGGCGCGATCGGCGCCGGGCAGGAAGAACACGTCGTCGGTGGCGTGCTGCAGCGCGTCCATGAACTGCGGGTTGTAGATCTCGCCCTTGTCCTTGTCCTGGATCAGCGCCACCAGCACCGTGTTGGCCCCGCCGAAGTCCTTGTAGTACTGGCGGAACTTCTGCATGTAGGGGTGATCCATCGGCACCGTCTTGAGCCAGCCGGCGTCGGGCTCCAGGCGCATGGTCTGCACGAAGAAGAACAGCGTCAGCACGATCAGGATGATGTGCGTCAGATGCCGCCGCGTGTAGATGATCGGCTCGACCGCGCGCAGAATGGCGTCCGCTACGGGTCCCGTGATTGCCTTGCCTGCCATGCGCCGTACTCCCTGAATCCTTGTATCGTCTGTTCCCGCTACCGGACCCGGATCGGGGCCTTGCGCATGGAACGATGTTTTTGGTCTGTGCCTGCTGCGATGCCGTTACTGCAAGG
>JAQGNS010000423.1 GCA_028291705.1 Nevskia sp. | reverse complement strand
GGGGAATGGCGGGATGAAACTGACAGCGGAACAATGGCAGCGCGCCGAAGCGCTGTTCGCGCAGATGCTGGACCTGCCGCAGGCCAGCCGCGCGGCCCTGCTGCGCCAGGCGGCGGACGATCCCGCGGTGCAGCGCGAGGCGGCGGAGATGGCGGCGGCGCTGGACACGGCCGGCGATTTCCTGCTGCAGCCGGTGCAGGTCAGCTCCACCGAGCCGGTGCTGGAATCGGTGCCGGCCGGTACCCGCTACGGCGCCTGGCGCATCCTCGGGCCGCTGGGCCGCGGCGGCATGGGCGAGGTGTACCGGGCGGAACGCGCCGATGGCGCCTACCAGCAGCAGGTGGCCCTGAAGATCCTCAAGCGTGGGCTGGACACGGACAGCCTGCTGCAACGCTTCCTGCGCGAGCGCCGAATTCTGGCCCAGCTCACCCATCCCAATATCGCCCACCTGATCGACGCCGGCGCCACCCCGGAAGGGCGGCCCTACCTGGTGATGGAGCAGGTGGAGGGGCGCCCCATCACCGACTGGTGCGTGGAGCAGAAGGTGCCGCTACCGCGCATGCTGGCGTTGATGTGCGAGGTATGCGATGCGGTGCACGCCGCGCACCGGCGGCTGGTGGTGCACCGTGATTTAAAACCCTCCAATGTGCTGGTGACGGCGGACGGCACGCCCAAGCTGCTCGATTTCGGCATCGCCAAGCTGCTCGGCGAACCGGACGGCGAGACCACATTGAACGGACCGGGCAGCACGCCGGTGACGCCGCAGTACGCCGCCCCGGAGCAAATCCTCGGCCAGCCGGTCACCACTGCCGCCGACGTCTATGCCCTGGGCATGCTGCTGTACCAGATGCTGACCGGGCGCCTGCCGCGCAACCACACCAGCGTGATCGCCGCGGCGCTGGCGCTGAACCGCGGCCACGAACCACTGGCCCGGCCCAGCGCCGCGCTGCGCGCCAAGGCGGGGCGCGACGCGGACGGCACGGCGCGGCGCAACCGGGCGCGCGAAGTGGAAGGCGATCTCGACCTGATCGTGCTCAAGTGCCTGGCCGACGATCCGGAGCGCCGCTATCGCTCGGCGGCGGAACTGGGCGACGATCTGCGCCACTTCCTCGAGCAGCGGCCGATCGTGGCGCGGCCGGATTCGCTGGGTTACCGCATGCGCAGCTTCGTGCGCCGCAACCGCCTTGCGGTGGGCGCCGCGGCGGCGATCGTGGTGGTGCTGATTGCCGGCATCGCCGGCTTCGCGCGTGAAGCCCGGCGGGCGGAGGCGCAGGCGTTCCGCGCCGAACAGGTCAAGAACTTCGTCATCTCGGTGTTCCGCCAGCAGGATCCGCTGGCGCCTTCCGGCGAAAAGACGCAGACGCCGGCGCGCATGGTTGCCGCGGCGATCAGCCGCGCCGACGAGCAGTTGCGCGACGAGCCGGATCTGCACGCCGAATTGCTGAGCAGCCTGGGCGATATCCAGCTCAACATCGGCGACCTGGAGGGTGCGGCTACCACCCTGCAACGTTCGGCGCGAGAAGCGGAGGCCTACTATGGCCCGGACAGCGTCCAGCTCGCCACCGCACTGCGCATGCTGTCGCGTCCGCTGGGCCTGCTGGGACGCTGGAACGAAGCGCAGAGTGTCGCCCAGCGCTCGCTCGACATCCTGCGCCGCAAGGGCCTGGGCCAGACCGTGGAGGCGGCGCGCGCCGAACTGCGCCTGGCCATCGCCATGTCCTGGGGCAACGGGGCGCCCAAGGAAGCATTGGCGCTGCAGGCGGATGCCAACCGCATTTTCGAAGCGCGGCTTGGCCCGGACGATCCGGAGACGATCCAGGCGCTGTGGGAACTGGGCAGCAGCGACGAGCAGCAGCGGCACGATGCCGAGGCCGAGGCGCTGCTGCGGGAAACCATCGGCCGTTACAAGAAGCTGTACGGCGACCAGGCGCTGTGGCTGTACCGGCCGCTGGCCACCCTCGCCCGCGTGCTGGCGCGCAACGATCACTCCGAGGAAGCCGAGCAGCTATACCGCCAGGCCATCGCCTTGCAGGCGCCGGCGCTGGGGCCGGTGTACGACTCGATCTCCGTCGACTACAAGAGCCTGGGCGTGCTGTACGCGACGAAGCTGGGGCGCTTCGCCGAGGCGGAGCAGGCGTTCCGCGACAGCCGCGCCGCCATGCCGCCGGGCGACGACAGCGCGCGCATCGAGCTGCTGAAGGAAACCGGCCGCCTGCACCTGAAGATGGGTCACGGCGACGAAGCGGAACAGGAGCTGGGCGAGGCGTTCACCTTGAGCCGCAAGATCCTCGGCGACGACAAGGGCATCACCTGGTACACCGGCAGCGAGTGGGGCCGCGCACTGGCGATGCAGGGCAAGCTGGCGCAGGCCGAGGCGATCCAGCGTCAGGCTTCGCGCGAGCTGATGCGACAGATGGGGCGGGACGCCTACCAGAACTGCCTGATCGACGAAGCGCTGGCCGACACGCTCGAACAAAAGAACGGCAAGGCGCTGGATGAAGTGCTGGCCTTGCGCCGCCACGCCATCGAACTGACCGAGAAGCGGTATCCGAAAACCAGCCCGCTGTGGGCGGAGCGCGCCACCGCCCTGGCGCAGACGCTGCTGGCACAGGGCCATGCGGAGGCGAAGCCGGAAGCGCGCACGCTGCTCGACCAGGCGGCCGCCGACTACCGCAAGAAGTCCACGCCGATGGACCGGGCCGGACAGACGCTGCTGCTGCGCGCCGAGTTGGAGACCGGCGGCGACGAGCGCGAGGGGGCGATCGCCGATCTCAAGGATGCACTACTGAAACTGCAAAACCAGGCGGTCGGCGATCCCGCCGCGCTGGCCAGGGCGCAACTGCTGTTGCGCGGCCTCAAGGGCGCTTAGAGGCCCGCCTGGGCCGCTCCGACGGGGTGCCCGGGGTACGTTAAGCGATCTTTACAAAATCGGCACGCCCGTATTTGGCGGTTTTCGGCCTTGGTTTCCGACATTCAGATCAAACGGCGCCAATCCGGCAGCCGTAAAGATCGTCGATCGTATCGAGTCCGGGACCGACACATGAACAGCCGCTCCACGCAGCAAGCCCTTACCCAATCCAGGGCCGGCCTCCGCGCGACGGCGCGAGCTTCGTTTGTGCGCTGGATCGACGGGGTGATTCAGCGCCTGGAGACGTTCACCGCAACGCCGCCGTGGGCGCAGCCGCCGCGCGGCGGCTGCGCCGAGAGCGCCATCACCATGCCGGGCTTTGCCGATGGCTTCCTTGCCCGTCTGTCCGGCCGCGGCGAGGCGGCGACGGAGCAGCCGCGCGCGCGTACCGGGCGGCATCTGCGCATGACCCTGGCGGTGGCGGATGCCGATGATGAATTCCTGCGCGTGATGCAGCGGGCGTGCGGCGGCCGCCGGCTGATCCGCTACGCGGCGGGTGCGCCGCTGCTGGCGGAGGCGAAGGCGGCCCGCTCGGTCTCCGGCACGGCGCCTTGGGACGCGGCCCTGATCACTCTGGGCCTGCCCGACCTCAACGGCACTACCGCCATCGCGCAGATGCGCGCGCTGCATCCGGGCCTGTGCATCTGGGCGACGGTGGGTGTGGAGGAATCGCACACGCTGATCGGCGCGATCTGCGCCGGTGCCGACGGCTACATCGTCAAGAATTTTGCACCCGGCAGCGCGGCGATGGATCTGGGCGCGCTCGATCAGGATCAGCGGCCGCTTGGCCGCAAGCTGGCGGTGAGCCTGCTGCAACTGGCGGGCGATTCGCTGTGGTCGCGGGAGCCTTCGATCCAGTCGTTGCCGCCGCTGGCGGATGGCTTCACCCGGACGCAACTGCAGTTGCTGCGGCTGATCGCCCGTGGCGACAGCATTGCCGTCGCCGGGGAACGCATGTCCCTGGTCGAGGGCGATGCCAATATGCTGGTGCGGCAGATCTACGCAGTGCTGCAATCGCCGCAGCGGCGTGACCGCGTGCCGGAAGCGCTGCGCGAGCAGGTGCGCGCACGGATGGCGGGCGGCCGCGAGGATATCGAGATCCGCTGAGCGAAACCGGCGGAGGTCACACGCCGCCGGTCGTATCGAATGCCGCTGCCGGAGTCCGCTGCTGCTGCGGCCGCCGTACTTCCATGTCCATGCGATGAGCCTCGGCTCATGGATCATTCGGCCGCTCTCTGCCGCGCCCGCGCCTCGGCATTCCCACCGGGACGCCATTTGACACCAGGCAGCCGGGTGTCTGTGCGTTATCCCACCAATGGCACCTCCATAGAGACGAGCGCGGACGGCGGCTGGCCGTGCGGCGATACCAGAGTGCGCTACCGCACCGTAATCCGGCGCTCATCGGCAGAGTCTTGCGGCATCTGGCGGGAACGCAGCGCAACGGGACGGACACCATGATTCGATTCAGGGGCACCAAGAAGAATTACGCGCTTGCCGTACTGGGCGGACTCCTGATGGGCAGCGCCTATGTGATGGCCGCGCCTGCGCCCCGGGCGCAAGGGCAGTTGCTCGCGGCGCGGCCATCGGTCGCCGCGAGAGCGCTGAGCGTCGCCGGCAATGGCATTCCGGGAATCGTCGGCCGCGGAGCGGCCGGCAAGCTTCTGAATGACGGCGACCGGGTCCGCGTCTGGACCATCTGAGCCGGGCACCCGATCGATCCGCTGCATTCAGGAAACAGCCAGTTCATGACCACCGAAAAATTCGTACGCAGGAACCGGATCATCGCGCAGCACATCGCCGAGATCGCCCTGCACCGGGAACAGATCGAAGCGGAGGGCGCGAGCCAGCCGTTCAACCGGTATTTTCGCGAGGTGCTCGGCGCGCAGGAGCATTTGCTCAACGCGGTGGAGCGCCTGCTCGAGCAACTGCCCGGCAAAAGCGTGACGGCGCACGGCGCCGGGCATGCAGCCCTGCCCGCGGCCAACGACGGCCTTCACGCAGCTATTACGCGATCGGGCCGGGTATTACCGGTACTAATTACCGATGCAGCGCAACATGAAGCCGCAATTTTGTCCGCGGCGACCGGCACAAGCCATTGAACCCATACAACTAAACCGAATTTACCGGGACGCCGCGAGCAGCGGCATGGTCCATGCGCCATCTCTCCCAGGGAATGCCGCATCGACATCCCCGACGATTCGAACAAGATGGAGGAAACAACCATGCTGCACTACGCAATCGTATTCCTGATCATCGCCCTGATCGCCGGCGTGCTCGGCTTCGGCGGCATCGCGGGCACCGCTGCCGGCATCGCCAAGATCCTGTTCCTGGTGTTCCTGGTGCTGTTCCTGGTGTCCTTCCTGATGGGGCGCCGTCCGCGCGCCGATCTCTAGGCAACCGGCAGGAGGAACATCGCATGCGCGGAATTCTGCTGTGGGCCGTCGGCCTGCCGATCCCGGTCATCATTCTGCTGTACCTGTTTCACGTGATTTAAACCCGCCCGGACGGGTCAAGCCCGGGGTGCGTCGACGAAGGCCGGACCTGAGATCAGGTTTGGCCGGGTAAAGGATTGACGGCGCTGACATCAAGGAAGATCGGAAGCCGCACCCCACGGTGCGGCTTTTTTCACGCACCACCCGGATTCATTGCGGCAAGGAATGCACATGACTGACATGACGACGCTGGACTGGAAGCACCTGATGGCCATCGCGGACGGCAAGTCCGCCACCGCGGCATCCAAGGCCTGTCACAAGAAACTGACGGAGCGGCAATACATAATGCCGCGCCACAACGGTTCGCTGGCCATCACCGGGCTGGGCCGGGAATCCCTGTTGCGCCGGAAGTACAAACTGCCCATTCCGCCGAACGAATCCGACACGCCGGAACAGCCGCGGCCCGCCGCCGAGGCAACGGAAGCAGAAGACCTCGCGGCTTGACGATGGCGCGCTCCCGCGGGAGCGTAACGCTCAGCCGATTTTTTCGAGCCGCCCCATCGGCAGTGTGGCGCGGACGCTGAAACCCATCGCTTCGTAGAGCCTGCGCGCGGCGCCGCAGACCTCGGCGAAATGCCGGTGCCGGCCGCTCGGGGCATGCCAGACAGGATTGTCGAGCCTGGTGAATTGCATGGGGAATTGTATCGGGCGGCCCAGCCACTTGCGCACCTGGCCCGGCCCGACTCAACCCGGCGATCGATCCGACCGTAACGCGGTACCGGATGGTACATCAAGGCGTCCACATGCGCGGTGACGACGCACCGGCCGCCGTTTGTCGTTCGTCGTCACTCCATTCAATCCAAATCCTGTTCCGCTGCATCCAATTCGCGATCGTGGGCCGTCATACCGGACCGCGGAGGCGCGCCATTCCCCTCGCCGGGACGGCGGCCCTGCGCGCGGCGGGATGCATTTTCCCGTCTTCTTCCGGGCTTACGCCCCGCTTTCATTTCCAGCCGGCGCGCCTGGGAGGCATTGCCGTGCACCGGTCTGGCCTTATTGTTCACGGAAGAGGAGGCAGTAGATGAAGAAGTTGACTTGGCGGCACCTGGCGGCATGTTCCACCGTGGTTGCGGCGGCGGCCCTGTCGCAGTCGGCCTGGGCGGGCGTGCCTTCGTTCATGGATGCACCGGAGATCCATGGCGATTCGAATTTCTGCGTCGGCAAGGACGACGGTACTTATGCGCATCCGGACTGCCGGGTGCGCTACTCCTGCGCCCGCGGCGGCGCTTCCGAGATTCCCTGCCCCTCCGGCGAAGTATTCGACAAGCTGAAGAATCGCGACGACGATCCCTCGCTTTCCTACTGCAGCGCACCCGCCGTGGCGAATGCGGACTGCAGCGGCCTCGCCCTGAAGAAATAATGCGACTCGGTCTACGGGAGGCGCGGTGCGCCTTCCGTATCGCCGACGCTCAACGCAGGACCTGCAAGCCGAGGTAGAAGCTCAGGTCCTGGCGGTCGTCGCTGCGCACGCCCACATCGCGGCCGAGCGCGGCCAGTAGCGACAGGGTATCGCCAAGGCGCAGGCGCGCGCCGAGGTTGAGCAGGGTCTGCGCGTCATGCGGCGCCAGCGTTTCATGGATTTCCGCCAGGCACTCCAGCGTGCCGCCGCAGCCGTGCGACAGGATCAGGCCGGCGACCCAGGCATCCGCCGCCTGCGTGCCGAAGCTGCGGCCGACTTCCCCATCCACGGCGAATCCGCCCAGTTGCATCGAGGCCTCGAGCGGCAGGAACCATTGCCGGCCCGGAGCGGTGAGGTCGCGCCGCGACGAGGAGGCGGCGAAGTTGATCGCCACCTGCGGATAGGTGGACATGGCAAAGCCGGCGCGCTCGGCGTCGATGAAGCGCCATTTGATGCCGACTTCGGAAGTGCCGAGCCCGAACTTCAGGCCCTCGCCGCTCTTGTCGGCAATGAGCCAGGGGGTATCGACCTTGAGCTGGACATGGTCGCCCCAGCCGTAGTTGATGTCCGCATCGGGCAAGGCCAGTTGCGACAGGCCGGGCACATGGCTGCCGATGGCGCCGAGGTTGATTTCCCAGTGGCCGTTGCCGGGCGTGTCGGGATCATCGGTCACCAGCGGCGGGCCGCCTTGTGCCAATAGAGGCTGCGGGAAACAGGCGCAGGCGATGAACAGGGCCAGACCTGGCAGCAGCGGCTTGGATACTGACCGGAACATATTGAATGCGGGGGATGAATCGGCGTCGGTGCGGCAGTATCCGTGCCATGCGCGGCACCGACAAGCCCGACGCCGGGGGCCCTGACTCTGCCCCTGGTCGAGATGCGGTCCGGACGCTGGGACATGACTCCCGGACAGACAGTGATATCCCGCACGGGGCGAAACACCGACCATGCGTCTCGTCCGAAGCCGGTTCATCCAGAACCACGGCCCGGCGATCCAAACAAGCTGTCCCCCAACCCGATACGGGCATTGATGCCCAGGAGATTTTTGACATGCAACTGACGACCAAGACCAATGGCTTCGCCCTCGCCGCTGCCGCCGCGGTGATGTTCCTCGCCGCGCCGATGGCCAATGCCGACGGCGCTACCGGCGCCACCGGCCACTGCGTCGGCGCCAATTCCTGCAAGGGTCAGAGCGCCTGCAAGAGCGCGAAAAACTCGTGCAAGGGCCAGAATTCCTGCAAGGGTCAGGGCTTCACCGAAGCCGGCAAGGACGAATGCGCCAAGGCCGGCGGCAAGTTCGAAGCCGCCAAGTAATCCTCCGAAGCGGCGATGTTGCCGGCCTTGCCCCGCAAGGCCGGCTTTCTTTGAAGCGGCGGCAACAGCCAGACATCGGGCGGGCGGCAGTGGCAGTACTACCTCCCGCCCGACCCGGGCGGGCTTGCTCACGATACGGAGTTGCAGTGATGGATGGTACGAACAACTCAGTAGCCGTGCGGCCGCGCGTGGTGATCGTGGGCGCCGGCTTCGGCGGCCTCTCGGCGGCAATGGGACTGGCGCGGGTTCCGGTCGAGGTGACCGTGATCGACCGCCGCAATTTTCACCTCTTTCAACCGCTGCTTTACCAGGTCGCCACCGCGGGATTGAACCCGGCCGACGTGGCGTGGCCGATCCGCAACGTGCTGCGCGACCAGGCCAATACCCGCGTGCTGCTCGGCGAAGTCTGCGGCGTGGACACCGCGGCAAGAACCGTCAGGTTGTCCGGTGGACGCGAGGAACCTTACGACTGGCTGGTGCTCGCCACGGGCGCCACGCATACCTATTTTGGCCACGATGAATGGAGCGGCGTCGCACCTGGCCTGAAGCGCATCGACGACGCCACCCTGATCCGGCGCCGGATCCTGCTGGCCTTCGAGCACGCCGAGAACGCAACGACCGAGGCGGAACGAAACCGGCTGATGACCTTCGTCATCATCGGCGGCGGCCCCACCGGTGTGGAACTGGCAGGGGCGATCTCCGAGCTGGCGCAGAAGGCCTTGGCCGCGGACTTCCGCATGATCGACCCGCGGCGCGCGCGTATCGTACTGATCGAAGGCGGACCGCGCCTCCTGGCCGCCTTCCCGCCCATGCTGTCGCAGTTCGCGCAGGATGCCTTGCGGAAGATGAGTATCGAAGTGCAACTCGGGCGGGCCGTCAGCCACTGCGATGTGGAGGGTATTACCGTATCCGGCGAAAAGCTCGCCGCGGGGACCGTGCTGTGGGCCGCCGGCGTGGCGGCTTCACCGGCCGCGCGCTGGCTCGATGCGGCTGCGGACCGCGCCGGCCGTGTCGAGGTGCTATCCAATCTGAGCGTCGCGGGGCATCCGCAAATGTTCGTCATCGGTGACACCGCCGCCTTCCTGCAGGACGGCAAACCGGTGCCGGGCATCGCGCCGGCCGCCAAACAGCAGGGCGCCTATGTGGCCTCGACGATTCGCAACGCAGTATTGCGCAAACGCCTGCTGCCGGGTTTCCGCTACCGGCACTACGGCAGCCTGGCCACCATCGGCCGCCACAGCGCGGTGATCGATTTCGGCGGAATCCAGTTGCGGGGCTGGTTCGCATGGTGGATCTGGGGGCTGGCACATATCTACTTCCTGATTGGTGCGCGGAACCGTCTGCTGGTGGCCAGTCAATGGCTGTTCAGCTATCTCACCTATGGACGCGGCGCACGCCTGATCGTCGGGTCCGATGTGCGGGACACCGGGCAGCGGCAACAGGCGCTGCCTGAAAAGGTTTGATGGAGAAACTCGCAAGCGCCTTATGTCATGTTTCAGTCGCTCCCACGCCGGCTCCTGGTTCGCCGGGCAGGAGAATCCAGATTCGGCCATGCCGACATCGCAACGTCGATCATTCGATTCACTTCGTTCGCGGTGGCGCCCGCCTGCGGCAGGTTCAACACCGCGTGCAACACCCCGAGAAAATGCCAGGCCAAAGCAGCAGCGTCCGTATGGGTCGGCAATTCGCCATTCGCCACAGCGTCCCGCACGAGCTTCGCCAGGATTTCACGCTGTCGATCCACGCCGGATAGTGTCGCTTCCCGGCCTGCGGGGGACAGGTCGATGCGCTCGGCGCAACTCCTCGCCAGCAGGCAGCCGGGAGGGCGTTGCGACGCCGAGTCGGCGGGCACAAATCCGCGCAGCAATGCTACGAGGCGCTCTCGCCCGGTGCGCCCCTCGGCAGCGTTCATCCTCCGCAGCACGCGATCCGTATAGGTCGCCATCGCCGCCTGGAACAAACCGTCCTTGTCCCGGAATCGCTGATAAAGGCTGGAGCGAGAAAGGCCCGTCTCTTCCGTCAGCTCATTGATCGAGGTGGCCGCGTATCCGTGCCGCCAGAAAACCTTCACAGCCGCGTCGATCACCGCGGCCTCATCGTATTGCGGCTTCCCGCTCATCAAATCCTCCTTGACAACTTGGAACGATCATTCCATTATACATGGACCGATCGTTCCAAGATATCAGAACTAATTCGTTCCATCCTGTTTTCGAGGTGCCGCCATGTCTGATCGCCCTTCCTCCAGTTCGAACCAACCCCGCATCGCCATCGCCGGAGCCACCGGCCGAATCGGATCGGCCCTGGCTTCCCTCCTCGCCGCGGATCCCGTCGATGTCGTGGCGCTGACGCGCAATCCGGACACGGCGCGAATGCCGGCCGGCGTGGCCGTGTCGGCCGTCGATTTCGAACGCCGCGACAGCCTTGCGGACGCCCTGCGCGGCGTCGACCGGCTGTTTATCTCGCACGGCACATCGCCCCGGCAAGTCGCCAACGAAATCGCGTTGATCGACGCCGCAGTCGCCGCCGGCGTTCGTCACATCGTCAAGGTGTCCGCCCTGGGGCCGGCGACCCGCCTGCTGCCGCTCGCCTGGCATATGCAGGTCGAGGCGCATCTGTCGCTGCAGCCGGTCGCTTCCACCGCGTTGCGGCCCAGCGCTTTCATGTCCGTGCTCAACCACATCGGCGCCCAGGTCGCCACCGGCTCCTGGACGGGCGCGGCTGGTACCGGTCGCGTGAACTTCATCGACACCCGCGACGTTGCAGAGGCAGCACGTGTCGCACTGCTCGAGGAGGTCGAGCCAGGATCACAGCGGGCGTATCACCTGACGGGGCCGCGGTCCTGGACGATGGAGCAGGTGGCGCAGGAACTGTCGCGCCTGCTCGGCCGCTCCATCGTCTATACCAATCAATCTCCGGCCCGGCAGCGGGAAGCCCTGATTGCCGGCGGCGCCAGTCCATTCGTGGCCGACCTGCTGATCGGTCTCGATCAAATGTTCCGGGAGTCGGTGCTGGGTGAGACCACATCGACGGTCGAAGAGCTGACGGGACGGGCTCCGCGGTCGTTGACCGACTGGTTGTCCGAGAACATTTCCACCTTCCAGGCCTCGTGAAGCGGGAGTGCCTGTCGCGCCGCTCCTGCACGAGTTGTTCAAGGCACCCTGAGCGCGGCAGCCTTCCCGCCCCACCCGGAAAACGGATTCCACGCCTTGGGCGGGAGTAGGTACTTCGTCAGCACGTGGCCCCAGGGCATGGCCGCGATGGGCAGCAGTACCCACAGGAAGGCCGAGGTGGTGCCTTCCGCAGCTGAGCCCGCCAGAATGCCGTTCGACCACAGCGGGTAGGCCACGATGGCCAGCCACAACACCTTAAGCGGCGGCGGGATCGGTCCCGCCGCCGGAACGACCAGAGCATTACAAGGGAATTACCGGTCGGAACTCCAGCCCAGGGTGACCATCAGGCCGATGGTGCGGGGCTGGGTGATGGCGACCCGCACCGGGGCATCGGGGCTGTTCTGGAGCGCGGAGGCATCCGCGGAGACTTCGCCGAGCTTGTTGAACACGTTCTTGAAGAACAGCGACACATTGGCGAACGGCGTCTGCACACCGCAGCGCAGGTCGACGATCTCGTAGGCGCCGAGCATGTACTGCGGATTGGTGCTGCTGCCATCGAAGCCGACTGGGCGGTTGCCGACGAAGCGGTAGCTGAGCCCGGCGGTCCCCTGGTAGTACTCGGCGAAGGGAACGCTGTAGTCCGCGGTCAACGCGCCGCTGAAGCGCGGCGACAGCGGCAACCGCTGCCCGCTCTTGGCATCAAGGGCGGGAACGTCCTCGGCCAGCTTCGCATGCGAGTAGCTCATGTTGCCGCCGACAGTGAGACCGCGCAGCGGCTTGAAGCTGGCCGACAGCTCCGCGCCCCGCACCTGCGCCTTGCCGCCGTTTTCGATAGTGTTGTTGCCGTCGAGGTTGGTGAGCAGCAGGATCTTGTTCCAGTCGACATAGAAGACGTCGAAGTCGACGGTGGCCCGGTGATGGAAGAAGGAGGCCTTGGTGCCGAGCTCGTAATTCCACACCGTGTCGGGGTCGAAGGTGGCGGGGCCGGAGGGGAACGGCGCCGGGGCGATGTAGTTCGGACCGCCCGGCCGGTAGCCGCTGGCGACGCGGCCGTAGATCATGGTGGACGGGTCGATGTGGTAGCGCGGGCTGAACAGGTAGGTCGCGACATTGGCGCGCGAGGAGCCGCCGGTATTGCTGCTCGCCCCGGTCAACGGACCCGTGATCCCCGACAGCAGGCCGAGCACCCCGCCCTCCTGCTGCTGGTAGCCCTGGCGATTGCCGCTGTAGCGCACGCCCAGGGTGAAGTCGAGCTTCCGGGTGAGATGCGCCGTGGCATCGGCGAAGCCGGCCAGTTCGCGGTAGGTGGATTGCAGGGGCTCTTCCAGCAGCGGCAGCGTGAGGTCCGGGCCCAGCAGGCCCACCGGAATCAGGCCCAGGAGCTTGTCGTCCCTGGCCAGGTCCGCCGAAACGCCGAGGAAATCATCGGCATGCTCGACCGTGTAGAAGGCGCCGATCTGCCATTCGAACACTTTCGAATCCGGCGAGGCGAGGCGGATTTCCTGCGTGTACTTCTTCACCGTGGCGGCATCGTCGGCGACGAAGGTGATCAGGTTGCCGGTGTGCAGCAGGCCGCCGAAGTTGGCGGTCTCGTCGAGCGTTCCGGTGGTGGCGATGTCCTGCCAGCTGGACATCGACGTGAGCTGCGCCCAGTGCAGGTTCCAGGTCAGCAGCCCCGAGTACAGCAGGAAATGGCTGGTGAAGGGCTCGTCGATCAGCGCCGACTCGTCGTATTTGCCCTGCACCGGCTGGTGCGTGATGGGGTCGCGATCGACGGCGGAGTTGCCGTTGCGATCGATGCTCTGCTGCATGACGCTGAGGCGCAGGCTCAGGTCCGGGTTGAGACTACCGAGCAGCGAAACGCGGCCGCCGCGGGTCTTGGAGGCGTTGACGTCCTTGAGGTTGCGGTTGGGGTTGTCCACGAAGCCCGCGTCGTTCTCCGCGATGCCGTCGACGCGGATGGCGAGATGGTTGGGGATGATGGGCAGGTTGATCACGGCCCGCTCGGAGTGATTGATGCCGCCGTTGATGGTGTCGGACGCCTCGGATTGAACCGAGGCGCCATAGGTGCCGAGGTCGGGCGGCATCGTCACGTACTTGAGCAGGCCGCCGAGGGTGCTGGCGCCGTAAAGGGTGCCTTGCGGACCGCTCAGTACTTCCAGCCGTTGCAGGTCGAAGACGTTGAAGTCGAGGCCGTAACTCCCGAGCGCGAAGGCCGAACTGGAGCCGACCGGGCTCTCGTCCACGTACACGCCGACGGTGGAGCTGATCTGGGCGCCGCTGGTGATGCCGCGGATGGCGATCTGGTTCTCGCCCACGCCGTCGCTGGCGGAGCTGAGACCCGGCACATAGGTGGCGAAGTCCTGGAAGTTGGAGGCGCCGATGGTTTCCAGCTTGCCGCCGGAGATGACCGTTACCGCCCCCGGGACTTCGCGGGCCGATTCGCGCCGCTTGTTCGCAGTGACCAGCACTTCCTGCAAAGCTTCGGGGCCGTCGCCGGAAGCGGACGGGGTTTCCGTACCCGCCAGGCTCTGGTTAGCAGTCTGGGCAGCGGCAGGCGCCACTACCTTCTGATCATTGGCCGCCGGCGGTGTGGCGGCCGGAGCGGCGGCATCCTGTGCATGCGCGGGGGACGCCGTGGCCGCGCCCAGGATGATCAGGGCACCGGAGCAGGCCGTCCGCACCCGGGTAAATTCATGCCGCATTGTTGCTTCTCCTCGTGACTCTGCTTTTTTTGTGGGAGACAGGTCGGACCTGCTCCGTTCGTCCCAATGGCCATGGGCCAGCATCCGGCCGCCGCATGGATTCAACTCGACGCTCAGGCCGCGGGGAACCGCATCCGCGATCCCGCCCGCGCTGCCCCGCCGCTCAACGTTCCGCCGCCGGATAGCTGCCGGTGATGTAGTCGAGCCGCGCCTTGATCGGATCCGGACCCGCCATGGGGCCATCGTTGGAGAACGTCATCAGGGAATCGACGTCCGCCGAGTAACGCGGCCAGGCGTGGCTGCCCGGGCGGTTGGGATCGCCGCTTCTGGCAAAGGCGATCCAGGCGTCCTGCATGTCGCTGCCGATGTTGTAGTCGTCCGCCGAGTTCTGGCGCCGCTCCAGGCTGTGGATTCCCACCTGCGACAGGAGCCAGTACACGATCAGCTGCGTGGTCGAATACAGCGGCGGCGCCCGGTCGAGCGTGCCGAACAGATACGGCAGCTCCGAGGCATGTTCCGCTCCCGCATCGCCATCACGCGCACTGCTTGCGACATAGCTGAAGCGGTAAAGCCAGACCGGTACGCTTTTCGCGGCCTGCCTGCGCGCCAGGTAGCGGGCGGGCTCGACGAAGGCGGTATCGTCGAACAGGTCTTCGCGGCGGCCCTTGCCGGAACCGTACCAGGTATCGAGCCCCGCGGCGCGTTCACCAAACCTGAGCAGGAGCTTCTTGTTGGTCTTGCGCAGGATGATGCCGGGCATGGCGCCCAACTCGTCGTCGGTGGTGCCGATCATCAGGGGCACGGCGGCTTGCCTGCCATTGCGGAAAGCGGCATCCGTATCTTCTACGGCGACGCTGCCGTCGATCATCGGCGCGGGATCGGTTGCCGTGTCGCCGTTGATGAAGCTGACATCGCCCAACACCTTCTGCGCCGGCAGGGCGCGCAGCGCGGCGAGCGCATCGGCGCCGGTGCCAGACACGCCCGCGCCCTTGGCGAATACCAGGCCCGCATCGAGGGCGGAGACGTGCGCGCCAAGGTGATCGTCCATGGCCTCGTTCATGCGGGCCCAGTGTTCGCGGCCGCCGCCTGACTGCACGATGGCTTTCGCAAACAAACCCCGCGCCTGTGGCGCCGCCATCAGGTGCGCGACGGAGACGCCGCCAGAAGACTGCCCGAAGATGGTGATGTTGGCGGGATCGCCGCCGAAGGCCGCGATATTGTTGCGGACCCATTGCAGCGCGGCGATCTGGTCCATCAGGCCGTAGTTGCCGAGCGGCTCGCCCGGATGCGCCGCGGCCAGGGCGGGATGCGCGAAAAAGCCGAAGCGGCCGAGGCGATAGTTCAGCGTCACCAGGACCACGCCCTTGCGCGCGAAGGCGGCGCCATCGAACACCGGCGCGGCCCCCGAGCCGATCACCAGGCCGCCGCCATGAATCCACACCAGCACCGCGGCGGGCGCCGCGGGATGCGCCGGCGCCCACACGTTGAGATAAAGGCAGTCTTCGCTCAG
Organism: Nevskia sp.; assembly: GCA_028291705.1. Taxonomy (GTDB): domain Bacteria; phylum Pseudomonadota; class Gammaproteobacteria; order Nevskiales; family Nevskiaceae; genus Nevskia. The sequence goes on along the minus strand of JAQGNS010000423.1, from coordinate 5,480 downwards.
GGGCTGATACGAAGGGGTGGAGTCGAACGGGAAGCGGTGCTGCATGCAGTCGTTGCCGTAGCCGGCGGCGGAGCGGACGCCGCTCCAGGGCACGACGGGCTGCGGTGGCATCCAGCGCAGGTTGCCCGTGGGGGCCGCGGTGTAAGGGATGCCCTTGAAGCTCGTCACGGCACCATCGACCACGCCGCGCAGCTGTCCCGCCTGGGTCGGAACGGTGACGGTGGGGGGTGCTGCGACGGCAGGGACAGCGGCGGTCTGGGCCGATGAAGACCCCGCACCCAGGGAGATGAGCGCTGCTACCGCCATGATGAACAACGTGTGCCCGCGCATCCTCCCTCCTCGGCGCACCGCCATGCGAGTGGCGGCGTCTGTTTTTACTATCCAACTGGATAACACATTGTTCAATCGTTTGCCGGTGGTGTCAAGACCGCTTGAGAGTTATCGGAGAAATTTACCTTCGCCAATGCATATCGGTGCTCAGCCGGCCGCTTGCGGAGCGATTTTCCGTGACCCATAATAATTATCCATACGGATAACAAAACAACACAAACCCGTTCCGGAGAATCCGGCGCGCGGTTACAGCGGGCTCCAGGGACACTTGAAGCAAGGATATTCCGGGCCTCACCGCAGGCTGGTTCCGGCGTGATTGCCGGGCCACTCCGCTACTTTCAGCAACCGGGCAGATTACCCATGATGAAGCCACCCATGCCGCGCATCAGGACCCACGGCGAGCTGTTGCTGGATGCGCAGCACCGGCAGCTGATCCTGCGCGGCGTCAACCTGGGCGGCGATAGCAAGCTGCCCTTCCCGCATGGCGGCACGCATTTCCCCAGCGACTTCGCCGATCACCGCGACGTTTCCTTCATCGGGCGCCCCTTCCCGCTCGAAGAGGCCGATACTCATTTCGCCCGCCTGCGCCACTGGGGCTTCAACTGCCTGCGCCTGCTCACCACCTGGGAAGCGGTGGAGCACACCGGCCCCGGCATCTACGACCTGGCCTACCTCGACTACCTGGAGGAGATCGTGCGGCGCGCCGGCGAGTACGGCCTGTATGTGTTCGTGGATTTCCACCAGGATGCCTGGTCGCGCATGTCGGGCGGCAGCGGCGCGCCTGGATGGACCTTCGAGGCGGTCGGGCTGGATTTCCGCAAGTTCCCGCAGGCTGGCGCGGCGATCGTGATGCAGGCGGCGTTCGACTACGCCAATCCCGATCCGCACCAGGCGAGCTACCCGCAGATGATCTGGAGCTCGAACTACCTGGCTCCGGCCAACGGCATCCTGTGGACCTTGTTCTGGGGCGGCCGTCTGATGACACCCGACTTCCGTGTCGGCGGCGTCAACGTGCAGGATTTCCTGCAGGCGCGGCTGCTCGGCGCGATGGGCCAGGTCGCTGCCCGCCTAAGGGATCTGCCCAATGTCCTGGGCTTCGACAGTCTCAACGAGCCCAGCCCGGGCTGGCTGCAGTCACCGCTCTCCGGGCGGCGCCTGCAGCCGGGCGACCCCGGACTCCTGCCGATGAAGCCGGGCCCCGCCTGGTCGCCGCTCGATGCACTGGCGGTGGCCCAGGGCCTGAGCGTGACGATGCCGACGCTGGGGCGCGACCCGGCCACCGGGCGCCTGCGCCAGGCCGGCGAGCAAACGATGAATCCGGACGGCGTGCGGATCTGGCGCGACGATGCGGACTGCCCGTTCCAGGTCGCGGGCATCTACGACATCGCCGGCGGGCGCGCCCGCAGCCGGCGTGAAGATGCCTTCGTGAAAGTGAGCGACCGGCCCATCTCCATCGTCGACGATGCGTTCGGCCCCTGGTTTCACGCCGTTGCAGGGACCATGCGCGCGCATCAGCCCGAATGGCTGCTGTTCGCGGAACTCGATGCGCACGCCATCGTCGCCGGGCGCCAGTTTCCCGCGGATGCGCCGAGCGGGCTGGTGAATGCCGGTCACTGGTATGACGTCGCCATCCTCTACAGCAAGAAATTCTCGCGCGAACGCGTCATGGCGGCGTCGCAACCCGGAGGGCCGGATGGAGTGGCCGCCCTGGCGGCGCGGTACCGGGCCGAACTGTCGCTCTACAAGCAGACCTCCTCGGCAATCGGGGCCGGCGTGCCGACACTGATCGGCGAATTCGGCGTGCCGTTCGATCTCGACCGGGGGCAGGCCTACCAGGACTGGGCGCGCGGCGAGCGCGAGTTGGTGTGGGCCGATCATGTCTGCGCGCTGTCCCTGATGTATGACGCCATGGATGCGCTCGGCCTGCACGCCATGCTGTGGAATTACACGGCTTCCAACCGCAATGATCTGCGCATCGGCGATGGCTGGAACCAGGAGGACCTGTCGATATTCTCCATCGACCAGGTCGATGACTCACGCGATCCAGATTCAGGCGGGCGCGCCATCGCGGGCTTTTGCCGGCCCTATGTGCGGCGGGCGCAGGGGCGTCTGACGCGGGTCGCATTCGACTCGCCGGCACAATCGTTCGAGGCGGAGATCGAAGCCGATGCGCTGATCGAAGGGCCGACCGAACTCTATGTCCCCGCGCTGTATTTTCCGCAGGGATTCCAGTTGCGGATCAGCGGCCCGGGTGGCATCGACGCCAGGGTTGAAGAGCTGGGACAGATCATCCTCATCACTCACACCCTCTCCGGCATCTGCAGCATCACGGTATCCGCAGAGACGTAACCGCTCGCGGCCCCGCCGGCGTTCCGCTCCGCTACGGGGCGCCGCGGGCCGCGATCTCGTCCACCATCGCGCGGTGGCGGCCGGGGCTGATCGGGTAGTACGCAATCAGCGCGGCGGCGATCAGGCCGCCGGCCAGGGGCATCCACAGCATCGCCGCCTTGATGGCGCCGAGCACCTCCGGCCCCTGCACACCATCGGCGACGTAGCCCACGCGCGACAGCATCAGGCCCAGGCCGCCGGCGCCGAGTCCAAGCGCGGCTTTCTGCCCGAACACCAGCAATCCGAAGGCGAAGGACTCCGAGCGGACTCCGGTTTTCCATTCGCCGTATTCCACGGTATCCGGCAGCATCGCCCAGAAGCTGACGTAGTACGCGGCCAGGCCGCCGGACATGCAGGCCAGTGCGCCGAACAGTGCGGCCGTGCCGTGCCCGTCCGCCAAGCGCCATAGCACCGTGCCCAGCAGGTAGGGCCCGATGCCGGAAAGCCAGGCGATGCGCTTGCCCCAGCGCCGGGCCACCATGGTCCACAGGGGAACGCACAACACCGTCACCAGGGCCCATAGGCCCAGCGCCAGGCTGCCGAGCTTGGCGTCGCCGACAACGTACTTGAAGTAGTACAGGATGTTCTTCTGGAAGATGGTGTTGACGAAAGACGTGACACCCACCGCCAGCAGCACCAGCAGCAGCGGCCAGTTGGCCCGCGTCGCCCGCAGCTTTTCGGGCAGCGTCGGGCCGGCCGCATCGTGCTCGGACGAGGCATCGAGTCCCCTGGCGGCGTACGCGCTGAACTGCACGATAGCGGTTGCCAGCACCGCGTAGACCGCGGCGATGATGATCCAGGCGGAGCGCCGACCGGAGCTTGCCTCGAGCCAGGAGATGAAGGGGATGGTCACCGAGGCCACCAGCACCGCCGACAGGGCCGCCGATACCATGCGGGCGGCGGTGATGTCGGCACGGTCGCCGGCATCGCGGGTGACGCGGGCGCTCAGCGCGGCGTAGGGCACGGAGGTGATGGCGTAGAAGGTGCGGAAGGCGATGTGCGAAACCAGCGTCAACACCACGGCCCCGACGGCGGGATAGGTCGGCGGCATCAGCATGAAGATGAACGATGCGGCCAGGGGCAGCGATCCCAGCACCAGGTAGATGCGGTAGCGGCCGAAGCGGCTGCGGGTCTTGTCGACGAACAGGCCGACGACCGGATCCAGCACGGCGTCCCAGATCAGCGCGGCCATGTAGATGGCGCCCGCCGCGGCGGGCGGCAGCTTGAGTACGTCGGTATAGAAATAGAGCAGGTAAAGGCTGGCGATCTGCCAGTAGAAATTGAAGCCGAAATCCCCGATGCCGATCGCCAGCTTGCGATACAGGCTGAGAGCCGGGGCTGCGGGAGCTACGGGTTCATCTGGCAGCTGGGCCGGCGACGGCATGGGCATTCACCAAGAAAGCGGTCAAGAAAAACAGCCAAGACTCGGGGGTGTGGTCCTGCATGCAGCGATGAAGCGCACGGGCGGCGTCTACTGGTGGAGCCGGGCCTGGTTGTTTCCGGTGCGTGAGTTCATTATCCGATTGGATAGCGACAAAGGCAAGTCAAATGTCTAAACTAGGTGGATCAAGCGATCCGGCTTGAGGAAGTCGCGTCTGGAGCAGCACCCTGGAACATTCAAAGGAAGTCCGATGGCCACCGCCAAAGCGCTGAAGAGTCCGGCCCGGGTCCGCGGCAAGAAGAGCCCGCGCGCTACGCCGGCCGCTCCGGCCAAAGCCACCCCCGCGCGCGCCAGGAAGCTGCAGAGCACGCGCGTGGCGATCCTGGAAAGCGCGCTGTCGCATTTCGCGCGGCGCGGCTTCGAGGGCGCGTCCACCCGGGAGATCTCGCAGAGCGCGGGCGTGCGCCACGGCATGATCCGCCACATCTACGGCTCGAAAGACGAACTGTGGCGGGAAGTCATCGGCTTCCTGTTCGAGCGCATGCATGCCGAAGTGCCGCCCACCGCCGATCCTGGAAACCAGGACGACGTGGTCTACTGGAAGAAGTGGGTGCGCTGGTACATCGGCTATTCCGCGCGCCACCCGGACCACGGACGGCTGATGGTGCAGCAGTCGATCATGCAGGGCCCGCAGCTCGAATGGGCCGCCGAGCAGTTCATCCGCAGCCGGCACCTGTGGCACTTCCCCGCGATCGAGCGGATGAAGGCGAAGAAACTGCTGCCGGACGTGGATACCGTGTGCCTGTTCTTCATGATCAACGCGGCGTGCCAGATGATTTACGTGCTGGCGCCGGAGATCAAGGCGGTCGATGGCCGGGACGTGTTCGATCCGCGGGAAATCGAAAAGCATATCGACGCGGTGTTCGCGACGTTCCTGCGCTGAGAGAAGTCACCGCGGGATCGACGGCAGCATGGCCCGGACTACACCCGTGCGATTTTCCGCGCCTGACGCACCGGCTTGGGCCCCGCAGCGCCGCCCTGCTCCAACGCCAGCAAACCGTGCCGTCGGGCGCGTGCATCCAGTTTCTGGTTATCGGCGCGGCGCGCTTCAAGTTCAGCGACCGCGTTGGTGAGCTGGGTGCGCAGGATCTGCACCTGCTCGAGGTGGCGATCCAGTTCCTGCAGCTTGCCGTTGAGGCGTTTGATGATGTCGTCGCAGCGCAGGCCCTTGCCCTGGCTTTCCAGGAAGCCGTCGCTGATTTCCTCCAGGGTGAAGCCGAAGGACTGCGCCTGCAGGACGATCTTCAGGATTTCGACGGCGCTCTCGTCGTAGTCGCGGTAGCCGCTGGGCAGGCGCCGCGCTGGCGGGATCAGCCCGTGC
>JAQGNS010000354.1 GCA_028291705.1 Nevskia sp. | reverse complement strand
AGTCCGCAGGTTCTCGAACCGATCATCGCCTGCCTCAAGGCGCTGGTGCTGCTGTTCGGCTCGGTCATCGTCGCCGCCATGCTGATCTGGGTGGAGCGCCGCCTGCTCGGCGTGTGGCAGGATCGCTATGGCCCCAACCGCGTCGGCCCGTTCGGCCTGGGGCAGGTGGTGGCGGACATGATCAAGATCTTCTTCAAAGAAGACTGGATGCCGCCGTTCGTCGACAAGCCGGCTTTCCTGATCGCACCGCTGGTGGCGATGACCACCATGATGATGGCCTTCGTGCTGGTGCCGGTGGCGCCGGGCTGGGATGTGGCGGGTGATCTGAACATCGGTGTGCTGCTGTTCTTCGCCTTGGCCGGCCTCGCCGTCTACGCGGTGATGCTCGGCGGCTGGTCCAGCAACAGCAAGTACGCCCTGCTCGGCGGCCTGCGCTCGGCGGCGCAGATGCTGAGCTACGAGGTGTTCATGGGCGTGGCGCTGATGGGCGTGGTGATGGAGACCGGCTCGTTCGCGGTCAACGACATCATCGCCTACCAGGGCGCGCACCACTGGTTCATCCTCACCCAGTTCTTCGGCTTCTGCACCTTCTCGCTGGCCGCCGTGGCCACCACGCACCGTCACCCCTTCGATCTGCCGGAGGCCGAGCAGGAACTGGCCGCCGGCTACCACACCGAATATTCCGGCATGAAGTTCGGCATGTTCTTCGTCGCCGAGTACGTCGGCGTGGTAGTGGTGTCGGGCCTGCTGACCACGCTGTACTTCGGCGGATGGCACGGCCCTGGCGCCGAAAGCCATGCATGGCTGGGCTTCATCTACTTCTTCATCAAGACCTTCATTTTCATCATGCTCTTCATCCTGCTGCGCGGCGCGCTGCCGCGGCCTCGCTATGACCAGGTGATGGCGGGCGGCTGGAAGTTCTGTCTGCCGCTGGCCCTGGTCAACATGCTGGTCACCGGCGCGGTGATCCTCGCCAACCAGGGAGGCTAGAAGACCACCAATGAAAGACTTTTTCGCCAAGCTTGTCGCCATCTTCATCGGCATCTACACCAATCTGCGCAGCATGGTGATGGTGGCCAGCCACACCTTCCGCAAGCGCGACACCATCCAGTATCCGGAAGTGAAGCCCTACGTGCCGCCGCGCTACCGCGGCCGCATCGTGCTGACCCGCGATCCGGACGGTGAAGAGCGCTGCGTCGCCTGCAACCTCTGCGCCGCGGCCTGCCCGGTGGGCTGCATCTCGCTGCAGAAGGCTGAGCAGGACGACGGCCGCTGGTACCCGGAATTCTTCCGCATCAACTTCTCGCGCTGCATTTTCTGCGGCCTGTGCGAGGAAGCCTGCCCGACCAACGCGATCCAGATGACGCCGGACTTCGAGCTGGGCGAGTACCGCCGTCAGGACCTGGTATACGAGAAGGAGCACCTGCTGATCAGCGGTACCGGCAAGTATCCGGACTACAACTTCTACCGCATCGCCGGCCTCAGCATCGCCGGCAAGCCCAAGGGCGCGGCGAAGAACGAGGCCAAGCCGGTCGACGTCAAGTCGCTCCTGCCCTAAGGGAAAGGCCATGGAAATCGCGTTTTATCTCGCAGCCGCGGTCGCCGTGATCTCCACGATCATGGCAGTGACCAATGCCAATCCGGTGCATGCGCTGCTGTACCTGATCGTGTCCCTGCTGGCCGTGGCGATGGTGTTCTTCGCCATCGGCGCGCCGTTCGCGGGCATCCTCGAAATCATCGTCTATGCCGGCGCCATCATGGTGCTGTTCGTGTTCGTGGTGATGATGCTCAACCTGGGCCGCGCCACCATCGAGCAGGAAAAGCGTTGGCTGCGCTGGCAGGCCTGGATCGGCCCCAGTGCGCTGTCCATCGTGCTGCTGTTCGAACTGGTGCGGGTGCTGCACCCGATCGGCGCCGACAAGCACATGATCGGCTACGGCACCATCGGCGCGCGCGAAGTCGGCATCGCGCTGTTCGGGCCGTACCTGCTGGCGGTGGAACTGGCGTCGATGCTGCTGCTGGCGGCGCTGGTCGCCGCTTTCCATCTCGGCCGGCACGAAGACTGAAGTAGTACGGACAACAAAAGCTGCAAGCTCTCCCCTGCCCTGGCGGCGGGGCGGTACAGATAAGGACAGAACGAACTTACGAAGATGAACGGAGTGAGCGCCATACCGCTGGAGCACGCGCTGATCCTGTCCGGCATCCTGTTTTCACTGGGGCTGCTGGGCATCCTGCTGCGCCGCAATATCCTGTTCGTGCTGATGTCCATCGAAGTGATGATGAACGGCGCGGCCCTGGCTTTCGTCGCCGCCGGCAGTCGCTGGGGCGCAGCCGACGGACAGATCATGTTTATCCTCATCCTGACCCTGGCAGCGGCCGAAGCCAGCGTCGGACTGGCCCTGGTGCTGCAGATCTACCGGCGTTTCAACACGCTGGATACGGATGCGGCCAGCGAGATGAAGGGCTGACCCGATCATGAATATCCTGTTCCTGGTTTTCCTGTTTCCCCTGCTCGGCTTCCTGATCCTGGCCTTCGGCCGCGGCAGGATTCCGGAGACGCTCGCCGC
>JAQGNS010000353.1 GCA_028291705.1 Nevskia sp. | reverse complement strand
AGGCCCAGCAACACTTCCCGCCGGTCCGCCGTGCTTTCAATCCGTGTCAGCAAGCCGAGCGCGCTCAACTCCGCCACCGCCCGGCTGACCCTCGTCTTGTGCATGCGGGTGGCCTCGGCGATGAATTGCGCGGTGAACGAGTTGCCCGGGCCCAGCGTGGCAAGGATTCTCCAGCTGGGAACGTCGATGCCGAAGCGTTCCTGATAGACCTCGGCCAATTGCCGGCTCACGGCGTCGGCCAAGCGGTTGAGGCGAAAAGGCAGGAAGCTTTCCAGATCCAGATTGGTCGCGGGAGAGTCGCTCATGTGAGCTTTTGGCTCCGATTGCTGTTGACGGAACCATTTTACCTTTCTAGTATAGTTGCGATCGCAACTATAATGGTTGCGTCAGCAACTTGATACTGGCGTCGGATGGACCGGATTCGGGTCGCTCCGGCCTTACATGAGATCTGCGATGACAATCGGCGCGGGCGGCACCCCCTTTTCTTCAAACAATCCGGCACAGCTTCAATACCAGAGCGGATTTTCCAACGAGTTCGCCACCGAGGCGCTGCCGGGCGCTCTCCCGGTCGGGAGAAACTCTCCGCAGCGGTGCGCCTACGGACTTTATGCCGAGCAGTTTTCCGGCACTGCCTTTACCGCCCCCCGCCATGCCAATCGCAGATCCTGGCTTTACCGGATTCGCCCGGCCGCAAGCCACGGCGCCTTCAGCGCGCTGCTTCACCCGCACTTTCCGGGAGATGCCGTACCGCCGTCGCCGAACCGGCTGCGATGGTCGGCTTTACCAATCCCCGCCGCGGCGACCGATTTCGTCGACGGGATCGTCTCCGTAGCGGGAAACGGCTCCCCCGAGACGCAGGTCGGCTGCGGGATCTACCTCTATGCCGCCAACCGGTCCATGCAGGGCTGCTGCTTCTACAGTGCGGACGGCGAACTGCTGATCGTGCCCCAGCTCGGCCGCTTGCGGCTGGCAACGGAGCTGGGGCTTCTCGATATCGAACCCCAGGAAATAGCCGTTATCCCGCGGGGTGTGCGATTCCGCGTCGAACTGCTCGATGAGTCCGCGCGTGGGTACATCTGCGAGAATTTCGGCAGCCCATTCAAGCTGCCGGACTTGGGACCCATTGGATCGAACGGGCTGGCCAACGCACGTGATTTCAAGACTCCGGTCGCGTGGTACGAAGATCGCGCGGAGCCGTTCCGGCTGATCGCGAAATTCATGGGCCGGCTATGGGCAGCCGAGATGGATCACTCGCCCCTGGATGTCGTCGCCTGGCATGGAAACAACGCGCCCTACAAATACAACCTTCGCCGGTTCAATACCATCGGGTCGATCTCCTTCGATCACCCGGACCCGTCGATATTTCTTGTATTGCACTCCCCCAGTGACACCGCGGGGGTGAGCAACATCGATTTCGTCATTTTCCCCCCGCGCTGGTTGGTCATGGAGGATACATTCAGGCCCCCATGGTTCCATCGAAACATCGCCAGTGAGTTCATGGGGCTCATCGCCGGCGTCTATGACGCAAAGGCGGAAGGCTTCGAGCCGGGGGGTGCGTCGCTTCACAACTGCATGAGTGGCCACGGCCCTGATGCACAGACCTTCGAAAAAGCCAGTGCCGCCGATACGGCCAAGCCCGATCGCGTGGAGGACACCATGGCTTTCATGTTCGAATCGCGCAACGTGATCCAGCCGACTCGGGCCGCAATGGAGTCGCCGCAGTTGCAGCCTGACTATCACGAGTGCTGGGCCGGACTGGCCAGGCATTTCACCGCAAGCAAAGCCTGAGCGCCCCCATGATCGAATTGAACAAAACGCACGATCCCGAGCTCAGAAGCTGGGTCGCTTCCGCCAACCGTCCGGGCAACGATTTTCCAATTCAGAATCTGCCTTTCGGCGTCTTCCGACGGCGCGGACAAGGAGAGCTGTTCAGGGGCGGCGTCGCCATCGGCGATTGCGTCCTTGATCTCGGGCGCGTCCATGCGGCCGGTGTCTTTTCAGGGCTGGCCCATCAGGCGCTGGCGGCGGCGAACAAACCGGAGCTCAATGAGCTGATGGCGCTCGGCAAACCTGCCTGGGCAGCCTTGCGGCAGGCTTTGTCCCAGGCTCTGGCCAGCGATTCGACGATGCAGGCGCATCTTGCCGGAGCCCTGCTTCCGCAGGAGGAACTGGAATATTCCGTGCCGGCAAGGATCGGCGATTACACCGATTTCTACACCTCCATCCACCACGCTACGTCCGTGGGGCGCTTGTTCCGGCCCGACAATCCGCTGCTGCCCAATTATCGCTGGGTGCCGATCGGTTACCACGGCCGTAGTTCGTCGATTCGAGTTTCCGGGCAGCGCTTCCCGCGTCCCAGGGGCCAGACCTTGCCGCCTGGGTCTACAGAGCCGGTATTCGGGCCGAGCAAGCGGCTGGATTACGAGGTCGAGCTTGGCCTATTCATCGGCACGGGAAACGCGCTTGGAACGCCTGTCGCCCTGTCCGATGCCGAGGATCATATCTTCGGCATCTGCATCCTGAACGACTGGTCGGCGCGCGATTTGCAGGCCTGGGAATATCAGCCGCTTGGGCCATTCCTGGCCAAGAATTTTGCCACGACGCTCTCCCCCTGGATCGTGACCCTGGAAGCGCTCGCTCCGTACCGGGTGCCGTTTGCACGCGCAGACGGGGAGCCGAAGCCGCTGCCCTACCTCGATTCCGTGAGCAACGCCGAAGCCGGCTCCATCGACATCCGGCTGGAGGCGTCCATCCAGACCGGCGCGATGCGCACGCAGGGAATCGCGCCGCAACAGTTGTCTTGTACCAGCTTCCGGCACGCCTACTGGACGGCCGCGCAGCTCGTGGCGCACCACACGGTCAACGGCTGCAATCTCCAGCCCGGAGACTTGCTCGGCACCGGAACCCAATCCGGACCGACGCCCGAGGAAGCCGGATCGTTGCTGGAGCTCAGCGTCGGCGGTAAACAACCCATCGCGCTCGTCAACGGAGAGCAGAGGACTTTCCTTGAAGATGGCGACGTCCTGGTGATGCGTGCCTGGTGTGATCGCCCCGGTGCGGCGCGCATCGGATTTGGCGAGGTCAGCGGAGAAGTATTCGCTGCGCCGGCCGCTGGCATGTCGAGCGCAGGCTAGGAGATTGGGTGTGAACAAACTCTACCCCAGCGCCTTTGCGGCGCTGGACGGCATCATCGGTGACGGCCTCACCCTGGCGGTGGGCGGCTTCGGCCTGTGCGGCATTCCCGAAGCCCTGATCGCCGCCCTGCGCGA
>JAQGNS010000299.1 GCA_028291705.1 Nevskia sp. | reverse complement strand
TCGCCGACCTTGACCTGTTGGCTTACTGGGCGCCCTTGCAGCATTGTCCCAAGCCGGTGATCGCCGCCATCAACGGTGTGGCGCTGGGCGCCGGCTGCGAGCTGGCCATGATGTGCGACATCCTCGTCGTCGATCGCAATGCGCGCCTGGGCCAGCCGGAACTGCGTGTCGGCATCATGCCGGGCGCCGGCGGCACGCAGCGGCTGGTGCGCGCGGTCGGTCGGCCGGTGGCCAGCCTGATGCTGATGAGCGGCGAGCCGCTGAGCGGCGAACGCGCCTGGCAACTCGGCTTGGCCAGCGAACTGACCGAGGCGGGCAAGGCGCTGGACCGCGCCAGGGAGCTCGCCGCGACCATCGCGCAGATGCCGCCGAAGTCCCTGGCCGCGGTGAAGCGGGTATTGCTCCAGGGCGCGGATCTGCCGCTGGATGCGGCGCTGGCGCTGGAGAATCGCGAGTTCCTGCTGCTGTTCGGCACGCAGGACAAGAGCGAGGGCATGCGCGCGTTCCTCGACAAGCGCAGTCCGCAGTTCACGGGTCGATGAGGCGCTCCTGGTGAGCATATCCAAACTCGTCGTTGGCGTGGTCGGCGCCGGCACCATGGGGCGCGGCATCGTACAGCTGTTCGCCGAAGCCGGGCACGAGTTGCGGTTGTTCGACACGGTGGAGGGCGCGGCTGTGCGTGGCCACGGCTTCATCGCCGACCTGCTGCGCCGCGCTGTGGAAAAGCAGCGCTATACGGAGGCGCAGGCGCAAGCGGTCATGACGCGCATCCGGCCGGTCGCTGCCTTGCAGGAGCTTGCCGGCTGCGCGGTGATCGTCGAGGCGATCATCGAGGATCTCGACGCCAAGCGGCAGTTGTTCGGCGCCCTCGAGGCGTTCGTGGCCGACGACGCGATACTCGCCAGCAACACATCTTCCCTGGTGGTGGCGGAGATCGCCGCCGGATGTCGCAGGCCCGGGCGCGTTGCCGGCTTGCATTTCTTCAATCCCGTGCCCTTGATGAAGGTGGTGGAAGTGATTGCCGCCGTGCGTACCACACCGGATACGGTCGAAGGCCTGCGTCGGCTGGTGACGGATGCCGGTCATCGCGCGGTGGTGACGGCGGACCAGCCCGGCTTCCTGGTCAATCATGCCGGGCGCGGGCTCTACACCGAAGGCCTGCGCATCCTGGAAGAGCAGGTCGCCGGGCCCGCGGAAGTCGATACGCTGATGCGCGAGGCGGCGGGCTTCCGTATGGGACCATTTGAACTACTCGACCTCACCGGGCTGGACGTGTCCGGCAAGGTGATGGAATCGATCTACAAGCAGTTCCAGCAGGAGCCGCGCTTCCGCCCGTCCTCGCTGATCCGGCCGCGCATCGCCGCTGGTCTGTACGGCCGCAAGAGCGGTGAGGGTTGGTACCGCTACGAAGGGCAGGCGCGATTGCCGGACAGCGGTCCGGCGCGCGGCCTGCCGCCGCTGGCCGCCGGGTTGAAAGTGTGGATCAGCCGCGAAGCGCCGCAGCGCGAAGGCATCGTCGCCCTGGCGCAGGCCGCGGGCGTGGAAGTGGTGGGCGAGATGCCGGAAGCGGATCTGATCGTGCTGCAGCCCTGGGGGCGTGACGCCAGCAGTGCTTGTGTTGCGCAGTGCCTGGATGCCAGCCGCACCATCGCGCTTGATCCGCTGCCCGGCCTGGATAAGCACCGCACCCTGATGCTGACGGCGGTGACCACGCCGGCCGCGCGTGATGCCGCGCTGGCCCTGTTCGGCAGCGACGGCGTGCCGCTGACGCTGATCGGCGACAGCCCTGGTTTCGTGGTGCAGCGCATCCTTGCCATGATCGTCAACATCGCCGCCAACATCGCACAGCGCGGCATCGCGCAGGTGCAGGACATCGAGGACGCGGTGAAGCTGGGCCTTGGCTATCCGAAGGGGCCGCTGTCGCTCGGCGACGCCATCGGCGGCGCGCGCGTGCTGACCATCCTGCGCAATATCCACGCCCTGACCAATGATCCGCGCTATCGTCCCAGCCCCTGGCTGCAGCGGCGGGCGACGCTCGGCGTGTCCCTGCTGACGCCGGAGGCCTCGCGAACATGAGTGCGGTCGATGCCAAGGGCCTGCAGGAATGGGTGGGACGGCAGAGCGTCGTCCACGACGAGTTGCGCTCGTTTCCCGCGCAGGGACTGGCTGCCGCCCTCGAGCGTGGCGAGCGGCCCGCCGCAGGCGACCTGCTGCCGCCGGCTTGGCAGTGGTTGTATTTTCTCGACACGCCGCTGGCTTCAGCTACCGGCATCGACGGTCATCCGAAAGCGGCCGCCCTGCTGCCGCCGCCACCCTTGCCGCGCCGCATGTGGGCGGCCGGCTGGATGCGGATCGAAAAGCCGCTGCGCCTGGGAGTCCCGGCGCAGCGCCGTTCCACCATCCAGTCGATCGAGGCCAAGAGCGGCAAATCCGGTTCGCTGGTGTTTCTCAATCTCGCGCACGAATTCCTGCAGGAGGGCAATGTGTGCATCCGCGAGGAGCAGAATCTGGTCTACCGGGAGATGCCCACGGGCCCTGTCGCGGAAGCCGCCGGCGAGCCGGCGCCGGCGGCCACGGACTGGTCGCGCGAGATCGTGCCCGATCCGGTGTTGCTGTTCCGTTATTCGGCGCTGACTTACAACAGTCATCGCATTCATTACGATCGGCCGTATGCCACCGGGCAGGAGTTCTATGCCGACCTGGTGGTGCAGGGGCCGCTGCTGGCGACACTGCTGCTGGAGCTGTGCCAGGCGCAGCTGCCGCATGCGGCAATCGGGAGCTTTCAGTACCGGGCGGTTCGTCCGACCTTCGTGTCGCAGCCGTTCACGGTGAGCGGCAGTCAGGACGGCAAGGTCCTGAGTTTATGGAGCGCGCAGCAGGGCCGGTTGTGCATGTCGGCCACGGCGACGCTGGCATGAGCGCCGCCTTTCCGCTGTGGCGCTCCATGTTGTTCGTGCCGGCGCACGTGGAGAAATTCGTCGCTCGCGCGCACCAACGCGGCGCCGACGCCTGCATCCTCGATCTGGAGGACAGCGTGCCGATGGCGCAGAAAGCGGCGGCGCGCAGCGCCCTGCCGTCCGCCGCCGGTCTGGTATCGCAATCCGGTGCCGCGGTGTTGGTGCGCCTCAATCAGTCCTGGGAACTGCTGGGCGAAGATCTGGAGGCTGCCGCCTTGCCCGGCATCGCGGCGCTGGTGTTGCCCAAGGTCAACGATGCTGCTTTTGTGCAGGAAGTCGCTGCGCGCCTCGATCGCCTGGAAGCCGCGCGCGGCCTGGAAGCGGGAAAGATCCGGCTGATCGCGCAGATCGAGGACGTGCACGCCTTGCCGCGTCTGGATTCGATTGCCGCCAGTTCCACGCGCCTCCTCGGCATGATTCTCGGCTCCGAGGATTTCTCGGCTTCGGCCGGGATGGAGCCGGTGCCCGAGGCCTTGCTGTGGCCGAACCAGCAGATCGTGTTCGCCTGCCGCCGTGCCGGCATCCTGCCGCTGGGCTTTCCCGGCTCGATTGCGGAGTTCGCGGACCTGGAGGGCTTTCGCCGCACCATTCGACTGGCGCGGCAACTCGGCTTCGTCGGCGCCTTCTGCATCCATCCCGACCAGGTCGCCATCCTCAACGAGGAGTTCATGCCTACCCCGCAGGCCATTGCCGAAGCGCGGGGCGTGCTGGCGGCCTATGAGGCGGCGTTGCAGGGTGGCCAAGGCGCCGCCGCCTACCAGGGCAAGATGATTGATCCGCCGGTGGTGTTGCGCGCGCAGGAAGTCCTGCGCCGCGCCGGCGCCGTGGCGCAAGCCGGCAAGTCCGGCACTCCTTGAACGACGGTTCGACATGAGCGAGATGACTTCACTGATTCCGCAGGCAGGCGCGGTGCTGGGCCGGTTGCGCCTGCATGCCGATGCCGCCACGCGCGCCCTGGCGCAAAGCTGTTCGACCTGCGGCGGCCTTGATGCGCTGCGCCTGGACCAGGAGCAACTGGCCAGTTACGAACTGGCGCTGGCCAGCGCCGAACTGCTGGCGGCGGAAACCGTACTCGAAAATTGTTCCGACGCTTCGCCGCTCGACCGGCGGCTGGGGTTGACCTATGCGATGGATGCAGTCCTCTCGGTCAGCGACAAGCTGCAGGGTATTCTGCTCAATGTCGATGCCGACGCCGGCGGCGTGCATGAGCTGCTGGGCAGCGCCGACCTGAAGGCCCTGCGCAAGGCCGTGCTCGGCGGCCGCGCGCTCGACGAAACCGGGCGCATGTTGCTCGAAAGTGGCGGCGAGATCGCCCATGTCCCGCTCAGCGATGAGCTGGCGATGGCGCAGCAGCAGTTCCGGCGCGTCGCGCGTGAAATGGTGGCGCCGCTAGCGGAGAAGATCCATCGTCATGACCTGACCGTGCCCGAAGAATTGCTGCAACCGTTGCGTGAGATGGGCGTGTTCGGCCTGTCGATCCCGGAGCGCTTCGGCGGCACCGCGCCGGATGATCGCGAAGACAACCTGATGATGATCGTGGTCACCGAGGCGCTGTCCGAAGCTTCCCTGGCCGCAGCCGGCAGCCTCATCACGCGGCCGGAAATCCTGTCGCGCGCCTTGCTTGCGGGCGGCACCGAGGAGCAGAAGCAGACCTGGCTGCCCAGGATCGCCCTGGGCGAACCGCTGTGCGGCATCGCCATCACCGAGCCGGACTACGGTTCCGATGTCGCCGGCCTGCAACTGCGCGGCACCAGGACCGCCGGGGGTTGGCTGCTGAGCGGCGCCAAGACCTGGTGCACTTTCGCCGGCAAGGCGGGCCTGCTGATGGTGGTGGTGCGCACCAACCCGGACAAGACGCTGGGCTACAAGGGCCTCAGCATCATGCTGGTGGAGAAGCCTTCGTATGACGGGCACCAGTTCAGTCATGAGCAGGCCGGTGGCGGACGGCTCTCGGGCCGCGCCATTCCCACCATCGGCTATCGCGGCATGCACTCCTTCGACCTGGCGTTTGAAAACCTGTTCGTGCCGGATGCGAACGTCATCGGCGGCGAGGCGGGGCTCGGCAAGGGCTTCTACTTCACCATGGCGGGCATGATGGGCGGCCGCCTGCAAACCTCGGCACGCGCCTGCGGCATCATGCGCGCGGCGCTGCTCGCGGCGATGGCCTATGCAGCCGACCGCAAGGTGTTCGGCGCGCCACTGGCGGACTATGCCTTGACGCGGGCCAAGCTGGCGCGCATGGCGGCGCGCTTCCTCGCCTGCCGCCGGCTCAGTTACGCAGTGGGACGGCTGGTGGATGGCGGTGGCGGCCGCATGGAGGCCAGCCTGGTCAAGCTGTTCGCCTGCCGCTCGGCGGAATGGGTGACGCGTGAGGCACTGCAGATTCATGGCGGCATGGGTTACGCCGAGGAGACGCCGGTCAGCCGTTACTTCGTCGATGCGCGCGTGCTGTCGATCTTCGAGGGCGCGGAAGAGACGCTGGCGCTGAAGGTGGTTGCGCGCAGCCTGCTGGAGGCGGCGTTGCCGGCGCGGGCGGCATGAACGGCCCGAA
>JAQGNS010000414.1 GCA_028291705.1 Nevskia sp. | reverse complement strand
CCGAGCCCGCCGCGCATCCGCCGCCGGTGCTGTCCGCGCAAATGCGCCTGGGCGATGCGCGCCTCAACCTGTTCACCATGCTCAGCACCTTCGGCACCCCGCAGGACCTCACCACCGACAGCCTGCGGGTCGAGCACCTGTTTCCGGCGGATGCGGAGAGCGAGCTGCTACTGAAGCGATTGGCCGGGACGTAAACACAATCCTCGTCATTGTCATCCTGAGCGCAGCGAAGGGTGAACCACTCCGCTTAGCGAGCGAAGCTCGCTGGAGTGGTGAACGCCCGGCCATGGATGGCCGGGCCGGGCTATCGGAGAGCGGCAAGGTCTCGCCAGGGATGGCAGGTAACGCTTGGCCAGTAAAGCCAGATCCTTCGCTGCGCTCAGGATGACAGTTGAGTAGGTCGGCTCAAGCGAAGCGGAGCCGACCTGCAGGTTGCGGCCTGGAAGCGCGCTACTCCGCCTCTTCCTCGCCCCCAACCTCCGCCACGCTCCCCAGCTCCGCCAGCGAAGCGCTCTCCGCCCGCAGCAACCGCTGCGCCAGCACCGCCGCCTGCGTGCGCCGATACAAACCCAGCTTGCGCAGGATCGCCGTCACATGCGCCTTGATCGTCGCTTCCGATACATTCAGGTCGCCGCCGATCTGCTTGTTGAGGCGCCCATCGGCCAGCATCATCAGCACGCGGAACTGCTGCGGCGTCAGGCTGGAAATGCGCTGCGCCAGCTCACGCTCCACCAATTCCTCGGCTACTGCGTTCTCGGTCACGCCCGGCGGCAGCCACACGCCGCCCTCCAGCACCGAGCGCAAGGCCTCGCCGATGGTGTCCAGCCCCGCCGACTTGGGAATGAAACCGCAGGCGCCGAAATCCAGCGCGCGGCGCATCACCGCCGGCTCCTCCACCGCCGACACCACCACCACCGGGATCGCCGGATATTGCCCGCGCAGCGTGATCAGCGCGGAAAAGCCCTGCACCCCCGGCATGCGCAGATCGAGCAGGATCAGGTCCGCGCGCGGATGCTCCTGCACCGCCAGGTTCAGCGCATCCGGCGAATCCGCCTCCACGATCTGCACCCCCGGCAGCAGCTGCGCCACCACCGTGCGCAGCGCGCTGCGGAACAGCGGGTGATCGTCGGCGATGATCAGGGTCGATACCAGGCTCACGGACAGCGCGTTCTCCAGTGCGGCGCCGCTACGGCTGCGGAACTCGTCCGTCGCGGCTTGTTGTGGGTGCAGCGCAGGGTATCGCAAAGCCGGTCTCGGGTGCGCGCGGAATGCGCCAGACTGTTTTAGCCGCTTAACCTGTCATCTCCTATACGACCTAAGCCTAAGAGCCGGCCCGTCCCACAGGCCGGGCCAAATAGGCGCCCGGGGACCCACGGGGCATAATGCACACCTGTCGTCACCAGTCGGAGCACCGTGGTCCATTACCGTCACAGCTACCATGCGGGCAATTTCGCGGACGTGTTCAAGCACGTCCTGCTGGTCGGCCTGCTGGCCGGGCTCAACCGCAAGGACAAGCCCTGGTGCTTCCTCGACACCCACGCCGGCGCCGGCGACTACGACCTCGGCAGCGAAGGCGCCACCCGCACCGGCGAATGGCAGGACGGCATCGGCCGCCTGACCGACGCGGCCAACGCCCCCGAGCTGGTCGCCGAATACCTGCGCCTGGTGCAACTCGCGCGCAGCCAGGGCTTGGCGGACCACTACCCCGGCTCGCCGCAGTTCGCCCGCGCCATGGCTCGCGCCGGCGACCGCATGGTCTTCTGCGAGAAAGTGCCTGAAGTGGCGGCGGACCTGAGGCGCTCCCTGCGTGGCGATCCGCGCGCCGAGGTCCATGTGCGCGACGGCTACGAGGCCCACGCCCTGCTGCCGCCGCCGGAGAAGCGCGGCCTGGTGCTGATCGATCCCCCCTTTGAGCGCACCGACGAGATGGACGCCATCGCCGACCTCATCGGCAAATCGGTCGAGCGCTTCGCCGGCGGCATCTACGCCGCCTGGTACCCGATCAAGAACCGCCACCTCGTCTCGCGCTGCGTGCGCCGCGTCGCCCGCGAAACCGGCAAGCCCGTGCTCAACCTGGAATTCGACAACGGCGAAGAGTCGGCCGACGAAATCCGCTTCGCCAGCACCGACCGCCCCAAGCCCGAGCGCCCCGCCAACTCCTACCGCACCGGCCCGGTCCGCACCACCGGCCGCCGCCCGCCGCCGCGCTACCAGGACGCCTCGCCCGGCATCGTGCGGGTCAAGGAAAAAGTCACCATGCACGCCTGCGGCCTGCTGGTGGTGAACGCCCCCTTCGGCTTCGAGCAGTCGGCCAGCCAAGCGCTGCAATGGTTGAAACCCAAGCTGGCGCAAAGCTCGCGCGCCAGCTTCACCATCGAACACGGAGTGGCCGAAGCACCCGAGCGCTAGCCGCACGTTCAAGAGTTTTGTCATCCTGAGCGCAGCGAAGGATCTGGCCGGACTCTTCGCCGCGGCCAAGGTAGCAGCGACGATTTAACCGAAACATGAAAAGCCGCCCACGCCCTCGAATGCGCGGGACCAAGAGCTAAAAGCAGGAGGAGACAAATGGCCGATACCGGACCAGGCTTCGACACCGAGACCCACGCCGCGCGCCTGCGCGAGCAGGGCTACACCATCATTCCCGACTTCCTCTCGCCGGAGACGCTACGCGCCGTGCGCGAAGGCCTGTCGCCGCACCTCGGCAGCCACAACGGCCGCAACAACTTCGAAGGCTACAAGACCGAGCGCGTCTACACCCTGGTGGCCCGCTGCAAGGTATTCGAGGATATCGCCTGCGACGCGCGCGTACTGTCACTGCTCGACCTGTTCCTCAAGCCCGGCTACCTGCTCACCGCCAGCCAGGCCATCTGCATCCACCCCGGCGAGACGCCGCAGCCGGTGCACCATGACG
Source organism: Nevskia sp. (assembly GCA_028291705.1). Taxonomy (GTDB): domain Bacteria; phylum Pseudomonadota; class Gammaproteobacteria; order Nevskiales; family Nevskiaceae; genus Nevskia. The sequence continues at coordinate 2,899 of JAQGNS010000414.1, read as the reverse complement.
ACGGTTTCTACACCATCCCGCGGCCGCGCCCGGCAATCAGCCTCAGCACCATCGTGGCGGTGGATGCCTTCACCGCCGACAACGGCGGCACCGAGATCATCCCCGGCAGCCACGCCTGGGGCGATGCCCAGGTGGCCGGGCAGTACGGCGGCAGCCGCAGCACGGACGCCGCCGAAAATCCGCAGTGGCTGAGTCAATTGCAGCCGCTGGTGATGCCGGCCGGCGCCTGCGTCGTCTTCCTCGGCACCCTGCTGCATCGCGGCGGCGCCAACCGCAGCAGCGCCCCGCGCCTGGCCTTCTCCAACCAGTACTGCGAGCCCTGGGCCCGCACCCAGGAAAACTTCTTCCTCGGCATCCCGCCGCAAGTGGCGCGCACCATGTCGCCGCGCCTGCTGGAGCTGCTGGGCTACGGCATCTGGTCGCCCTTCATGGGCCACGTCAGCGCCTCCCACCCGCTGAAGACGCTGGAGCCGGATTACCTCAACGCCGTGCTTGCACAGAAGCCCTGAGTGCTGCACGGTAAGGGCCCGCAAATTTCACCAGCCCACCGTCCCATGTCCGAAGCCAGCGGCACCCCGCCCATCGAAACCCTCTACGAAGGCAAATACCTCGCGCTGCGCCGCGAAGGCCACTGGGAATACGCCGAGCGCCCCAACGCCCGCGGCGCCGCCTTCATCGTCGCCGTCACCGAGGCGCAGGAACTCGTGCTGGTCGAGCAATACCGCATCCCCCTGCATGCCCGCTGCATCGAACTGCCTGCCGGCATCATCGGGGACGAAGCCGCCTTCGTGAACGAAGGCATCGAAGCCGCGGCCCTGCGCGAACTGGAAGAAGAAACCGGCTTCCGCGGCGCCCGCGCCGAACTGCTGGCCAGCGGCCCCGTCGGCGCCGGCCTCGCCTCGGAAATCCTGCACCTCGTCCGCGCGCACGATTTGAAGCGCGTGCACGCCGGCGGCGGCGTCGAAGGCGAGGACATCACCGTCCACGTGGTGCCCCTGGCGGGAATCGGGGAATGGCTGGCCCAACAAGGCCGCAGCGGCAAATGGGTCGAGCCGCGCATCTATGCCGGCCTGTGGTTCGTGCAGAACGCGGCTGGCAAATAAAACTCTGCACCACGTAGCCCGGGAAGCGCGCAGCGCTACCCGGGGCTTTTCACCTCAAACGAAGGGGCGCACCCCGGGTAGCGCTACGCGCTTCCCGGGCTACCGCCCCTACCGCAGCGTCCCGATGTAATGCTGCTGCGCGGTCTCCGCCGTCTCCACCGCCCGCACCGGAGCGGGTGCCGGTGCCGGCTTGCGCGGCGGCATCGGGCGTCCGCCGATCAGGGCCTGGAAACGCAGCACCAGGTTCTGCGTTTCGGGGTCGGGATCGTTGGCGGCGAGCCGCAGGATCTCGTGGGCGTACTCGTCGTTCTGCGCCATCCACACCGCATCGACCACGCGGCCGCTGCTGCGGCGCAGGCGGACGTACAGATGGGTGGCCAGGGAGAAGCGTTCTGCCTGTGTCATGGGGGTGTTGCTCCTTTACCGCTCACGAACCGCCACGGCGGTGGCGAAGGTGCTCCACCGTGGTACAGCCGGATCGCCGCACGCCCCTCTGCCGCGCGTCGTTCCGTACACCTGCCTCATTTCTGTGCAAACCTGGCTTCCATGCCTAGGGAATCTGCTCGCCATGCAGGGACAAATCCAGCCCGGTGTATTCCTGCTCCGGCTCCACCCGCAGGCCGATGGTGTACTTCACCACCAGCAGGATCAGGAACGACATCGTCGCGCTATAGCCCAGCGTGGCGAAGGCGCCGATGCACTGCGTCAGCAGGCTCGCATCCGCGCCGGAAATTGCCTTGCGTGAAAACACCCCGGTGAGGATGGCGCCGATCATGCCGCCGATGCCGTGGATGCCGAACACGTCGAGCGAATCGTCCGCCCCCAGCAGCTTCTTCAGCCCGGTGGCGCCCCAGTAGCAGCCGATGCCCGCAGCGGCGCCGATGGCCAGCGCGCCGAACAGATCGACGAAGCCCGAAGCCGGCGTGATCGCCACCAGTCCCGCCACCGCGCCGGAGCAGGCGCCGAGCAGGGACACGCGCATGCGCAGCATCCACTCCACCATCATCCAGGTCAGCGAGGCCGTGGCCGTGGCTACCTGCGTCACCAGCATCGCCATGCCGGCGCGGCCATCCGCCGCCGTGGCCGAGCCGGCGTTGAAGCCGAACCAGCCCACCCACAGCAGCGAGGCGCCGATCAGCGTGTAGGACAGGTTATAGGGGATGAAGGGCTCGCGGCCGTAGACGGTGCGCTTGCCCAGCATGAAGGCGCAGACGATGCCCGCCGCGCCCGCGTTGATGTGCACCACCGTGCCGCCGGCGAAATCCTGGTCGCCCATCGCCGCCAGCCAGCCCGTCGGCTCCCACACCCAGTGCGCCACCGGCGAGTAGACCAAGAGCGACCACAGCGTCATGAAGGCGATCATCGCGCCGAAGCGCATGCGCTCGGCGAAGGCGCCGGTGATCAGCGCCGGGGTGATGATGGCGAAGGTCATCTGGAACATCACCAGCACCGACTCGGGGATGGTGGTCGCCACATGGCTGACGCTGATCAGCCCCTGCACCTTGTCGAAGATCATGCCGTTGAGCAGCACCCGGCTGAAGCCGCCGATCCATGGCGTGCCCGGGGTGAAGGCCAGGCTGTAGCCCACCACCACCCACAGCACCGTCACCAGGCAGGTGATGGCGAAACTCTGCAGGGCGGTGGCCAGCACGTTCTTCTTGCGCACCATGCCCGCGTAGAACAGCGCCAGCCCGGGAATGGTCATCAGCAGCACCAGCGCGGTCGAAGCCAGCATCCAGGCCGTATCGCCCGCGCTGATCTTGTCCACCGTGGTGATGAAGGGCGCCGTAGGCGCC
>JAQGNS010000285.1 GCA_028291705.1 Nevskia sp. | reverse complement strand
CTCGGCGTGCGCAAGATGCGCGTGCTGTCGGCGCCGAAGAAGATGTATGCCTTGTCCGGCTTCGATCTCGAAGTCGTCGAATATGTTCATTGTGATTGATCGGGAAGAGTACTCAGTTGCCGAATAAAACAAGCAAGACGCCCGGCAAGACCGGCTACGACGCGCCGCCCAAGCCGGGCAAGGGCGAGTTCAGGAAAGCCCGCGTGGCGCTGCTGGTCACGCGCTGGAACGTGGACGTGGTCAATGCCCTGCTGAATGGCGCCCGGCGCTGCCTGTCGGACTGGGGCGTGACGGACAAGCATGTCGAGGAATTCCGCGCACCCGGCGCCTTCGAGCTGCCGCTGGCGGCGACCGCGCTGATGAAGAGCGGCCGCTACGACGCGGTGATCACCCTGGGCGCGGTGATCCGCGGCGATACCCCGCACTTCGAATTCGTTGCCGGCGAGTGCTCTCGCGGCCTGCGTGAAGCCTCGCAGATCTACGGCGTGCCGCTGGGTTTCGGCGTGCTCACCGTGAATACGCCGCAGCAGGCGACCGAGCGCACCGGCCCGGGACGCGACAACAAGGGTTACGAAGCCGCCGCCGCGGCGCTGGAGATGGTCCGACTGATGCGTGCAATCGATGAGTGACAACGCACCCACCAGCCGCCGTGGCCTGGCGCGCCGTCTCACCCTGCAGGCGCTGTACCAGTGGCTGGTCAACGAAAGTTCGCCGGAAGCCCTGCTGCGCCAGTTCGCCGAACAGCCGGAAGGGTTGGGGCGCGCCGATCCGGAATACTTCGCCGAGCTGCTGCACGGCGTGGTGCAGGCCCGCACCGAGCTGACCGAGGCGGTAACGCCCTACCTGGACCGCCCGCTGGAACAGCTGGATCCGGTCGAGCACGCGGTGCTGCTGCTCGGCGCCTACGAGCTGATCTACAAGCCCGAGGTGCCGTGGAAAGTGGTGGTCAACGAATCGGTGAACCTGGCCAAGGTGTTCGGCGCTGAAGAGGGCTTCAAGTTTATCAACGGTGTGCTCGACAAGCTGGCGCGGGCCAAACGCGGCGGCGAAATCGGCGCCGGCTTGTAAGCCGGCTTCAGGTACACCGCATGCCCGGTATCACCGGGCGCAGCGGTGGCGCACAATGGCTCCAGCCGCGAATCGGCCATGATCGATGCGGCAGGGTGTATGGGGCGGTGCCGCTATCGGAGACCGGGATGGATGAGTTCACGCTGATCCGCAAGCATTTCCAGTTGCTGTCACCGGCTTCCGCCGATGTCCTGCTGGGGGTCGGCGACGATTGCGCGCTGTTGCTACCGCCGGCCGGCGAGGAACTCGCCGTCACCACCGATACCCTGGTCTCCGGCCGCCATTTCGACGCGCGGGCCCGGCCCGGAGACATCGCCTGGAAAGCCCTCGCAGTCAGTCTTTCCGACCTCGCGGCGATGGGCGCAAGGCCACGCTGGTTCGTGCTGGCCCTGACCCTGGAGCAGGCAGACGAAGCCTGGCTGGAGGCCTTCGCACAGGGGCTCAAGGCTCTGGCCGGCCCGTCCGGCATCTCCCTGGTCGGCGGCGATACCACGCGCGGCCCGCTCTCCATCACCATTACCGCCATGGGCACGGTGCCTTCGGGCAAGGCCATCCGGCGTAGCTGCGCCAAGCCAGGCGACCTGGTCTGCGTCACCGGCACCCTGGGCGACGCGGCGCTGGCGTTGCAACTCGGACTCGCCACCCAGTGCGCCCATTTCGATGCCGACCGCGAATTCCTCAAACAGCGCCTCAACCGGCCGACGCCGCGACTAAGCGTGGGCTGCAGCCTGCGCGGCCTGGCCCATGCCGCGCTGGACCTGTCCGACGGTCTCGCAGGCGACCTCCAGCACATCCTCGAGGCGAGCTGGGTCGGCGCCGAAATCCAGGCCGACAGGCTGCCCATGTCCGAAGCGTTCCAGAGGCTCGCACCCGCCGATGCGCGGTTGTCGCTACAAGCCGCCGGCGGCGACGATTACGAACTCTGCCTGTGCATCCCGCCGAAGCGGTTGGAGGAGGCGCGGCGCAAGCTCGACGTGCCGCTTAGCGAAATCGGCCGCATCACCCGCGAGCCCGGCCTGCGCTGGCTCGATGACGGCGGCCGGACGCTGGCGGTCGAGCTGCGCAGCTACAATCACTTCCCATAAATCTTCCATCAACCTTTCACCACGGTTTTGCATGAGCGGCTTTCATGAATGACGCGCCCATCGGGGTGTTCGACTCCGGCCTTGGCGGCATGTCGGTGCTGCGCGAACTGGTGCGCCGCCTGCCGCACGAGAACTTCGTCTACGTCGCCGACAGCGGCCATTGCCCCTACGGCGGCAAATCGCAGCAGCAGATCATCGCGCGCACGGTGGCCATCACCGACTTCCTGCTCGGGCGCGGCGCCAAGCTGGTCGTCGTGGCCTGCAATACCGCCACCGTCGCCGCGGTGGAGTACCTGCGCGCCAACTATTCCAATGCCTTCGTCGGCATGGAGCCGGCGGTGAAACCGGCGGTGGCGCTGACCCGCAGCGGCGTGGTCGGCGTGCTCGCTACCGTCGCCACCCTGTCGGGCGAAAAGCTGCACAAGCTGATCGACCGCCATGCCGGCAGTGTGCGCATCATCACCCAGCCGTGCCCGGGTCTGCCCGAGCGGGTCGAGGCGGGGGAACTGGAAAGCGCCGAAACGCGGGTGCTGGTCGAGCGCTATACCGCGCCCCTGCTGGCCGGCGGCGCCGACGTGGTGGTGCTGGGCAGCACCCACTATCCCTTCCTGCGTCCACTGATCCAGCAGGTGGTCGGCGCCGAGGTGAAGCTGCTCGATACCGGTGACGCGGTGGCGCGCCGCGTCGAAAGCGTGCTGAAGGGCGACGGCAACGGCGAGGACCTGCGCGCCGACCGGCTCGGGTCGGGTGAAGTGGAGTGGTTCACCAGCGGCGCGCCGCAGCACTTGAAGACCATCGGCTCGCGCTTGTGGGGCCTGCCCATCGTCGCCTCGGCGCTGCCGGCATGAGCGAGTCCAGGCGCGACAAGAATTCCCTGCGCGTGCCCGCGGCGACCGTATTCCGCTCGCCGGTGCACCTGCTGGCGTTCTGGTTCGGCTCCGGACTGTCGCCGAAAGCTCCAGGCACCGCCGGCACCGTGGCCGCCATTCCCCTGTGGCTGTTGTTGCTGCCGCTGCACCTGTCCCTGCCGGCCTACCTTGCACTGCTCGTCGTGCTGTTCGCCTTCGGTTGCTGGATCTGCGGCGAGAGCGCCAGGCGCCTGGGCGTGCACGACTACGGTGGCATCGTCTTCGACGAGGTGGTGGGGCTGCTCATTACCTGCATCCCTTTGCTGCCGGCGCTGGGCCGGGCGGGGCATGGCGACTGGTGGTGGCTGCTGGCGGCCTTCGCCCTGTTCCGCCTGTTCGACATCTGGAAACCCTGGCCCATCGCCTGGTTCGACCGCCGCGTCGAAGGCGGCCTGGGCATCATGCTCGACGACGTGCTGGCCGCTGTTTATGCAGCCATCCTGCTCGCGCTCGGGATGCATTTCCTGGCGGCACAGTAAGAGATATTGTTCTGGCGTGAAGGCGCCGGTTGAGGCAAGCTAACGCTGACGCCGGATTGGCGTGATGCCGCAACAGAATCCCGCAAGGGACTGAGAAATATGGCTAATTCCAGGAATACCGTACGCATCGGCTGCGCTTCCGCCTTCTGGGGCGACACCAATACCGCCGCGGCGCAGTTGGTACAGAAAGGTAATATTAATTACCTTGTGTTCGACTACCTGGCCGAGATCACCATGTCGATCCTCGCCGCCAAGCGCATGCGCGATCCCAACGACGGCTATGCCACCGATTTCGTCGAGCATGTGATGGCGCCGCTGCTGGGCGAGATCAAGGCGCGCGGCATCAAGGTGGTGGCCAATGCCGGCGGCGTCAATCCGCTGGCCTGCAAAAAGGCGCTGGAGGAAGTCGCCGCCAAGGCCGGTGTTTCGATCAAGGTCGGCGTGGTACTGGGCGATGACCTGTTGCCGCGCAAGAAGGAATTCGCCGACTGCACCGAGCTGGACAGCGGCAAGCCGATGCCGCCGACCCTGGTGTCGATGAACGCCTATCTCGGCGCCATCCCCATCGCCCGTGCGCTCGATGCCGGCGCGGAGATCGTCATCACCGGGCGCTGCGTCGACTCCGCTGTGGTGCTCGGCCCGCTGATGCACGAGTTCGGCTGGAAAGAAGACGAATACGACAAGCTCGCCGCCGGTTCGGTGGCGGGCCACATCATCGAGTGCGGCGCCCAGTGTACCGGCGGCAACTTCACCGACTGGGAGCTGGTGCGCGAGGGTTACGCCGACATGGGTTTCCCCATCGTCGAGGTCGAGCCCAGCGGCGAGTTCGTGGTGTCCAAGCCGGACGGCACCGGCGGCCTGGTCTCGGTGCACTCGGTGCTGGAGCAGATGCTGTACGAGATCGGCGATCCGCGCGCTTACCTGCTGCCGGACGTGGTCTGCGACTTCACCGGCGTGAAGCTGGAGCAGGCGGGGGAGAACCGGGTGCGCATCACCGGCGCCAGGGGCTATTCGCCCACTGCGTCCTACAAGGTCAGCGCCACCTATCCGGCCGGCATGCGCTGCGCCACGCTGTTCATGATCGGCGGCATCGACGCCGCCCGAAAGGGCAGGGCCTCGGCCGAAGCAGTGGTGGAGAAAGTACGCCGCCAGTTGCTCGAAGGCGGCCTGGGTGATTTCACCGGCGTGGACATCCACTGCATCGGCGCCGAGGAAACCTATGGGCCGCACGCGCGCACCGCGGCGGCCGCGACGCGCGAAGTGGTGGTGAAGATCGCCGTACATCATCCCAGCCCCAAGGCCCTCAAGCTGTTCGCGCGCGAAATCGTGCAGGCCGCCACCGCCATGGCGCCCGGCTTCACCGGCTACTTCGGCGGCGGCCGGCCTGAGCCGAACATGATTCCCCGTCTGTTCTCCACCCTAGTGCCGAAAAGCCAAGTCGGAATCGAGGCGGTGGTGGGCGAGGAGCGCTTCACGGTCGAGGTGCCGGTCCAGGGCGGCTTCACGCCGCCCACCGCCGAAGCCGAGGAACTGCCGGCGCTGGCCCTGGACGGCGCGGTGACCGTGCCCCTGATCAAGCTGGCCGTGGCCCGTTCCGGCGACAAGGGCGACCACTCCAACATCGGTGTGGCGGCGCGCAAGGCCGAGTACCTGCCCTACATCAAGGCGGCGCTCAGTGCGGCCAATGTGCGCCGCTGGTTCGCGCACGTCCTGGCCGGCGGCGAGCAGGGGCGGGTAGAGCGCTGGGAACTGCCCGCCAGTCGCAGCCTCAACTTCCTGCTCTACAACGCCCTGGGCAGCGGCGGCGCCGCCTCTCTGCGTTCCGACCCACAGGGCAAGGCTTTCGCGCAAATGCTGCTGGACTATCCGGTGCCGGTTACGAAGGCTTTGGCCGATTTTTTGGCCAAATAGCGCCCCACGGCCAGTCGCCAACGGCTCCCGAGACGGTAAAATAACCAGTTCCACCCGTCCGAAACCGCCAGGGCGCCCGCGCGCGCCGGTCCGAGAGCACGAAAAATGAGCGTTGAACGCGATGTAATGGAATACGACGTCCTGGTGGTCGGCGCGGGTCCTGCCGGTCTGGCCGCCGCCTGCCGCCTCAAGCAGAAAGCCGCCGAAGCCGGCAAGGACATCTCCGTCTGCCTGGTGGAAAAGGGCTCCGAAGTCGGCGCCCACATCCTCTCCGGCGCCGTATTCGAGCCGCGCGCCCTGAACGAACTGTTCCCCAACTGGAAAGAGCTCGGCGCCCCCCTCAACACCCCGGTCAAGCGCGACGAAGTGTGGTTCTTCACCAGCCCCGAGATGGGCATCAAGACCCCCGGCCTGTTTGTGCCCAAGACCATGCACAACGAGGGCAACTACATCATCTCCCTGGGCAACCTGTGCCGCTGGATGGCCCAGCAGGCCGAAAGCCTGGGTGTGGAAATCTACCCCGGCTTCGCCGCCCAGGAGATCCTCATCGACGAACAGAACATCGTCCGCGGCGTCCAGATCGGCGACATGGGCGTCGGCCACGACGGCAAACACAAGGACGGCGTCTACACCCCCGGCATCGAACTGCGCGCCAAATACACCCTCTTCGCCGAAGGCTGCCGCGGCCACCTCGGCAAGCGCCTGCTCAAACACTACAAACTCGACGAAAAGGCCGATGCCCAGCACTACGGCATCGGCCTCAAAGAACTGTGGACCATCGACCCGGCCAAGCACGAGCCCGGCCTCGTCATCCACGGCGCCGGCTGGCCGCTCAACAGCGCCAACCCCGGCGGCTTCTTCCTCTACCACCTGGAAAACCACCAGGTCTACGTCGGCCTCATCGTCGACCTCTCCTACAGCAACCCCTACCTCTCCCCCTTCGACGAGATGCAGCGCATCAAGCACCACCCGGTGCTCAAGCAATACCTCGAAGGCGGCAAGCGCGTCTCCTACGGCGCCCGCGCCATCACCAAGGGCGGCTACAACTCCCTGCCGAAGATGGTCTTCCCCGGCGGCGCCCTCATCGGCTGCGACCTCGGCACCCTCAACTTCTCCAAGATCAAGGGCAGCCACACCGCCATGAAGTCCGGCATGCTGGCCGCCGATGCCGCCGCGGCCGCATTGCTGGGCGGCTCCGCAGGCGGCGACGAGCTCAACAGCTACACCGAAACCTTCAAGACCAGCTGGCTCTACGACGAGCTGTACCGCGACCGCAACTTCGGCGCCGCCATGCACAAGTACGGCGTCCTGTTTGGTGCGGCTTTCAACTACGTCGACCAGAACTGGTTCGGCGGCAAGAGTCCGATCACCCTGCACGACAACACCCCGGACTACACCACGCTCAAGCCGGCCGCCGAGAGCAAGAAGATCGAATACCCCAGGCCGGACGGCGTGCTCAGCTTCGACAAGCTGTCCTCGGTCTTCATCTCCAGCACCAACCATGAAGAGGACCAGCCGGTCCACCTCAAGCTGACCGACCCGAGCATTCCCATCGGCAAGAACCTGCCGCTGTACGACGAGCCGGCGCAGCGCTATTGCCCGGCGGGTGTGTACGAAGTGGTTGCGGCGCCGGACGGCGCCAAGAAATTCCAGATCAACGCGCAGAACTGCGTGCACTGCAAGACTTGCGATATCAAGGATCCGGCGCAGAACATTACCTGGGTCGCGCCGGAAGGCTCCGGTGGGCCCAATTACCCCAACATGTAATGTACGGGCGGGTTAGGCTGTCAGGCCCTAAACCGCGACCCGCCCCATGAAAGATGAGAACCCAGTGACTGCACTAGATCATCTGCTGCAAAGAAACCGCTCCTGGGCGTTGCGCACCGAGGTGGAGCGCCCTGGTTTCTTCGCCGCACTGGCCAAGCAGCAGTCGCCTGAATACTTGTGGATCGGCTGCGCCGACAGCCGCGTGCCGGCCAACGAGATCATCGACCTGCCGCCGGGCGAGGTGTTCGTCCACCGCAATGTCGCCAACGTGGTGGCGCATGCCGACCTGAATTGCCTGACGGTGCTGCAGTTCGCCGTGGACATCCTGCAGGTCAAGCACATCATCGTCGTCGGCCACTACGGCTGCAGCGGCGTGCATGCCGCGCTGGAGCGCAAGCGCGTCGGCTTGGCCGACAACTGGCTGCAGCACGTGCGCGACGTCGCCCACGATCACCGCCATGAGCTGTCGGCGATCGAGCACGACGAAGCCCGCGCCGACCGCCTGTGCGAGCTCAACGCCATCGAGCAGGCCAGCAATGTCTGCGAGACCACCATCGTGCGCGACGCCTGGCTGCGCGGACAGGAACTGCAGGTCCATGCCTGGGTCTATGGCCTCAAGGATGGACGCGTGCGCGATCTGGACTTTTGCGTCGGTAGTGCGGCAGAGTTCACCCGCCGCCGCGAAAACGGGGCCAGCCGCAAGGTGTCGAAAGTCTAGTTGCTTATTTGAACAATCCAGGCATGGATGCCTGGCAGCTTAGACAGGATGTCTACTACGAGGGAAGCATGAAAGCATTGGTCAGCGTCAAACGCGTGGTGGACTACAACGTCCGCATCCAGGTGAAACCGGACGGCAGCGGCGTGGTCACGGACGGCGTGAAATTCAGCGTCAACCCGTTCGATGAAATCGCCATGGAAGAAGCGGTGCGCCTGAAGGAAAAGGGCAAGATCACCGAAATCATCGCCGTCACCATCGGCGGCGCCAAGTGCGAAGAAACCCTGCGCACCG
>JAQGNS010000407.1 GCA_028291705.1 Nevskia sp. | reverse complement strand
TTCGCCTACGAGTTCGACCTGGTGGTGAAAGCCGCCCAGGCCAACGGCAGCGCCGCCAACCCGCAAGTCCGCCAGCGCATCGCCCAGGCCTGGTGCGGCCTGCGCGTGATGCGCTACAACGCCCTGCGCATGCTCTCCGGAGGCGAGGGCCCCGGCCTCAAGCGCGAAGCCCTGATCTACAAGTACTACTGGTCCAACTGGCACCGCGAGCTGGGCAAGCTGGCGCTGGACGTGCTGGGCCCGGCCGGCGACGTCGTCTCCGACGACCCACGCATCCGCCCCCTGCAACAACTGTTCTTCTTCTCGCGCGCCGACACCATCTACGCCGGCACCAACGAAATCCAGCTCAACCTGATCGCGGAGCGCGGCCTCGACATGCCGCGTGAGCCGCGTCCGGCGGCCTGAACCGGACCTAAAACATGATCACCATCCCCGCACCTCCCTACGTCCCCGGCCACGAGCTGCTCAAGGGCAAATCGGTCCTGATCACCGCCGCGGCCGGCGGCGGCATCGGCTTCGCCACCGCTCGCCGCTGCCTGGAAGAAGGCTGCCGCGCGCTGCTCATCTCGGACATCCACCAGCGCCGTTTGGACGAGGCGGTGGCGGCCCTGCACAAGGATCATCCGGATCAGGCAATCCACGGCAAGCTCGCCAATGTCGCTGTCGAAGCCGATGTGCAGGCCCTGGTCGACGAAGCGGAGCAGAAGCTCGGCGGCGTCGACGTGCTGCTCAACAATGCCGGCCTCGGCGGCAGCAAGCGCGTGGTCGACATGTCCGACGAGGAATGGCACAAGGTGCTGGACATCACCCTCACCGGCACCTTCCGCATGACCCGGGCCATGCTCAAGGTGATGCAGCCGCGCGGCCACGGCGCCATCGTCAACAACGCCTCCGTGCTGGGCTGGCGCGGACAGAAAGAGCAGGCCCACTACGCCGCCGCCAAGGCCGGCGTGATGGCGCTGACCCGCTGCTCGGCGCTCGAAGCCGCCGAGTTCGGCGTGCGCATCAACGCCGTGTCGCCCTCCATCGTGTTCCACGACCACCTGCGCAAGACCGCCCCCGAAGCCCTGCTCAACGAACTTGCCAGCCGCGAAGCCTTCGGCCGCGGTGCCGAAGCCTGGGAGATCGCCAACGTCATGGTGTTCCTGGCCTCCGACTATTCCTCCTATCTGGTCGGCGAAGTCATCTCCGCCTCCAGCCAGAGAGCCTGAGCGAATCATGGCCACAGTCTTCGACAACGCCGAAGCCATCCTCGCCGCGGTCGGCCAGAAACTCGGCAGCAGCGAGTGGGTGAGCATTACCCAGGAACGCGTCAACCTGTTCGCCGACGCCACGGACGACCACCAGTGGATCCACGTCGATCCCGTGCGTGCCAAGGACGGACCCTTCGGCGCCACCATCGCCCACGGCTACCTGACCCTGTCCCTGGTCTCCCGCTTCCTGCCGCAGATCGTCGACGTGCGCATGAAGATGGGCGTGAACTACGGCTGCGACAAGGTGCGCTTCCCCAATGCGGTGAAAGTCGGCGCCCGCGTGCGCGGCAGCGGCGAACTGATCGCCGCCGAAAAAACCAAGGACGGTGGCGTGCAGGCCACCATCCGCGTCACCGTCGAGATCGAGGGCGAAACCCGTCCCGGCTGTGTAGCGGAAACAATTTCGCGTTACTACTTCTAGGTTGAACTCCCATGAATGAAGCTGTCATTGTCAGCGTCGCCCGCACCCCCATCGGCAAAGCCTTCCGCGGCGCCTTCAACGACACCGAAGCCCCCGTCCTCGGTGGCCACGTATTGCGTGCAGTCGCCGAGCGCGCTGGCGTGGAGCCGGCCGCCATCGAGGACGTACTACTCGGTGCCGCCGCGCAGCAGGGCACCCAGGGCTACAACTTGGCCCGCCTCTGCACCTACACCGCCGGCTTCCCGGACACCGTGCCGGGCATGACGGTGGACCGCCAGTGCTCCTCCGGCCTGATGACCATCGCCGCCGTGGCCAAGAGCATCATGGTGGGCGAGGTGGATATCGCCATCGGCGGCGGCCTGGAGTCGATCTCCCTGGTGCAGAATTCGCACAAGAACAACTACCGCGCCGTGTCCGAAGCGGTACTGGCGGCCGCGCCCACGGCCTACATCCCGATGATCGAGACCGCCGAGCTGGTGGCCGAGCGCTACGGCATCAGCCGCGCCGCGCAGGACGAGTACTCCCTACAAAGCCAGCAGCGCACCGCCGCCGCGCAGAAGGCCGGCCTATTCGCCGACGAGATCGTGCCGTTGACGACAACCAAGCAGCTCTTCGACAAGGAAGGCAAGCCGACCACCAGGGAGCAGGTCACCCTGGCCAAGGACGAGGGCAACCGCGCCGAGACCACGCTAGAGGGCCTGGCCTCGCTCAAGCCGGTGTTCAAGGACGGCCGCTGGGTCAAGCAGGGCCAGCACATCACCGCCGGCAACGCCTCCCAGCTCTCCGACGGCGCTGCCGCCGCCCTGCTGATGAGCCGCGCCGAGGCGCAGCGCCGCGGCCTCAAGCCGCTGGGCATCTACCGCGGCTCCGCCGTCGCCGGCTGCAAGCCGGACGAAATGGGCATCGGCCCGGTCTTCGCCGTGCCCAAGCTGCTGGCCAAGCACGGCCTCAAGGTTGCGGACATCGGCCTGTGGGAACTGAACGAGGCGTTCGCCTGCCAGGTGCTGTACTGTCGCGACAAGCTCGGCATTCCCAACGACCGCCTCAATGTCAATGGCGGCGCGATCGCCATCGGCCATCCTTTCGGCATGTCGGGCGCGCGCATGGTCGGGCATGCTCTGCTGGAAGGGCGCCGCCGCGGCGTGAAGTACGCGGTGGTGACCATGTGCATCGGCGGCGGCATGGGGGCTGCTGCCCTGTTCGAGTTGCCTGCTTGAGTTTTTACATCGTTCCGGACTGTGGCGCGCTTGATCGGCAGGCGTCGCCGAAGGTATCGGCCGGGCGGTGGTTGCAAGCGGTGGCTGCTGCTGTACCCATTACGAGAATCGTCCGTCGCGGTACCGGATCATCCGGCCAGCGGCGTGACGGCGGAATCTGGAGGAGAGGGCGATGAATCAGACACTGTCCGCGCCGGTCAAGGCGCAGGGCGACCAGTTGGGCAACAGCGGCTGGCCGGCGGCGGTATTCACCGG
>JAQGNS010000239.1 GCA_028291705.1 Nevskia sp. | reverse complement strand
AGGAAATCTTCAAGACCCTGAAGGGCAAGTACGTCACCCCCGCGCCGATCGAAGGCGCCTTCAGCACCAACAACGACATCGACCAGATGTGCCTGGTCGGCTCCGGCCTGTTCCAGCCGATCATGGTGCTGTCACTGACCCCCGATGCCGGCAAGAAGCCGCGCGAGGTGGTGGAAAAGGAACTGGTGGCCACGATGAACCAGGTCAATGCCACCCTGGAAGCGCATGAAGCCATCGCCAAGATCTACATCACCAAAGATGCCTGGACCATCGACAACAACCTGATGACGCCGACGATGAAAGTGCGGCGCAATGAGGTGGAGAAGCGGTTTGGGGAGGCGCTGCATGCCTGTGAGAGTCGACGGGATGTGAAGGTGGTTTGGGAGGCTTAGGCCTCTTCATACCTTCCGTTGCTGCTTACCGTTTCTTGCTCTGAAACCTTGGTGTACGCGCTAGCGCGTACACCAAGGTTTCAGAGCACTTAAGCGAAGCTCACCCGAAACCGTAATTAGCTAAAACTTCCCGCCTGCGCGGGAATGACAAGGAAGCAGGTGGTGCGCTTGGCCCCTCGATACACCCGCTGCGCGGGCACTCGGGGCGAACGGAGATTGGTGCAGAGTTCAGAAGCTCAGATAGAGCACCTTCTACCACCGCAACAACACCGTCCCCCAAGTCATTCCGCCACCCACTCCCTGCAGCATCACCAGATGCCCCGGCTTGATCCGCTGATCCCGCACCGCCGCATCCAGCGCCAGCGGCACCGACGCCGCCGAGGTATTGCCGTGGCGCGCCACGGTGGTGACCACGCGCTCGCGCGGCAGGCCGACCTTGTCGGCAATGGAATTGATGATGCGGATATTGGCCTGGTGCGGCACGAACCAGTCGAGCTGTTCGGCGGTAACGCCGGCGGCCTCCAGGGCCTCGGTGGCGCTGTCGTCAAGGGCACGCACAGCGGTGCGGTAGACCGCCTGGCCATCCATCTCCAGGAAGGGATTGCCGCGGATCTTGCCGTGGCTGATGCCGCCATCGACGCGCAGGATATGGGACAGGCTGCCATCGGCGTGCAGATTGCTGGTCAGGATGCCAGGCTCTTCCGAGCGCTTCAGCACCACGGCACCGGCGCCGTCGCCGAACAGCACGCAAGTGCGGCGGTCGTTCCAGTCGAGCAAGCGTGAGAACACTTCCGCACCGACCACCAGGGCGCAGCGGTGCTGGCCGCTGGTGATGTAGAGATTGGCGGTGGCCAGGGCGTACATGAAGCCGGTGCAAACCGCCTGCACGTCGAACGCCGCGCCCTGCTTCACTCCCAGCTTGGCCTGCAACAGGCAGGCGGTGGAGGGGAAGATCATGTCCGGCGTGGTGGTGGCGACGATGATCAGGTCGATGTCTTGCGGCCCCACCCCGGCGGACTGCATGGCCCGGCTGGCGGCATGGAAAGCCAGGTCGCTGGTCATTTCGCCATCCGCGGCGACGTGGCGCGCCTCGATGCCGGTGCGCGACACGATCCATTCGTCGGACGTGTCTATCCTCGATTCGAGTTCCTGGTTGGTAACGACACGTTCGGGCAGGTAGCTGCCGGTGCCGATGATTCTTGCGTGGGCCATATGGGGCCGGAGCTTAACCTACAGTTTCCTCCATACGCTTTAGAATGGGCGGCCTAATTTCATAACCATAAGCTTTTCGGAGGTTTCACCATGAGTATCAGCATGTATCAGGTGTCGGTCCCGGTCTTCGTCCGCGCCCTCACCAACCTGCGCATCATCCTGGAGAAGGGCGCGGCTCACGCCGAGGCCAAGAAGTTCAAGCCGGAAGTGTTGCTCAACGACCGCCTGGCGCCGGACATGCTGCCGCTGACGCGGCAGGTCCAGATCGTCACCGACCAGGTCAAGGGCTGCACGGCGCGGCTGGCCGGCGTGGAAGTGCCGAAGTACGACGACACCGAGGCCACGTTCGAGGAGCTGTACGCGCGCATCGACAAGACCCTGGCCTTCGTCAACGGCTTCAAGGCGGAGCAGATCGACGGCAGCGAGGCCAAGGACATCACCCTGCCCTCACAGCGCGGTCCGATGGAGTTCAAGGGGCAGCCCTACGTGCTGTTCTTCGTTCATCCGAACATGTACTTCCACTGCACCACGGCCTACGCCATCCTGCGCCACAACGGCGTGGAGCTGGGCAAGATGGATTTCATCGGCAAGCCCTGAGGTTTGATTCCTGCTGCCCTCTTCGCTAGGAAGAGGGCAGCAGGTCCAGCAGTTCGGCTTCGACGGTTTTGCCGTCGATGCGCAATATTCCCGCGGAGATGGGCAGGCTGAAGCGCCGCGGTCCAGCGCTGCCGGGATTGATGTAGAGCACGCCGTCGCGCTCCCGGCTCGACGGCCGATGCGAGTGACCTGATACGACCACCTGGAATTCGGCCGCTGCCGGATCGAGGTCGAGCTCGTTGAGGTCGTGGATGACGTAGATCAGCACCTCGCCCGCCTGCAATACCTCGGCCTGCGCAACCTTCTTGTATTCGGCGCCCTTGTCGTTGTTGCCGCGCACCGCGGTCACCGGGGCGATCCGCTCCAGCTGTTCGAGAATGGCGGGATCGCCGATGTCGCCGGCATGCACGATGTAGTCGCTGCCACGCATCGCGCGCAGCGCTTCGGGCCGCAGCAATCCGTGGGTATCGGAGATCAGGCCGACGCGCAGCATCGAAATCCTGCCGGGCGGGACTGCTTGATTGGCGGATGCGGCATGCTATTCATCGGCTCTCCGCAAGGAGCACGGCCCGCGATGGTCGAAAGCCGACTTTACCCGCTTGCGCAGCAATCCGCCCAGGTGGATTGCCGACTCAGAAGTCGCTGCGGCGCTTCTTGCGACCGCCCAGCCAGGGCAGGATCAGGCCGACGAAGATGCCGCCGCCGACCAGGATGCCGCCGGTGACCAGGGTTTCACGCCGCGCCTTCTCGGCGTCGAACTGCCGCTCCAGCGCGCCGACCTGTTCCTCGCGCTGGGCGATGGTAGCGCGCAGCTTGTCGTTCTCGCCGGCCATCTCCAGCGCCGGCTTGGCCTTGGCCAGCTGCTGTTGTGCCGCATCGAGGTCGCGCTGCAAGGACTGGGCCTGGGCGTGGGCCTGATCGAGCTGCTGTTTGAACTGGGTCAGCTGGTCCTTGGCGGCCGGCTGCTCGGACAGGAAACGCGAAGTGATCCAGCCGTCGCGGCCGTCACTGGTGCGGATGTGCGCGAAGCTGTCGGCACCGAGCGTTTCGAGCACGCTGACGCGCGCGCCGCTCTTGATCACGCCCAGGGACTCGGAGTCGTTGGTCGGCTTCTGGCGGATGGTGACGCTGATTTCATCCGAAATGTATTCTTGCCGTCCGGCGGACTGCGCCCATGCAAAAGGCGCCTGTAACAGCACGGCAAAGGCGCAGGTGGACTGCGCCAAAAACTTCCATGTCTTGATCATTGCCCCTGAAGATTAGCAGCAGATTCCCGGCATGAACACCCCATGTGGAAAAACCGCGAAGGGCCGGAAAGCCCCTCGCGGTCGATCGACCGCGGCGAATCGGGTGACCGTCTTGTACTACAGGTGCAGCCCGAAGTTGTAGCGCATGCCCACTTCGTAGCGCTGCTCGTCGCCGCCCTGGATCGCACCCTGCAAATCGAGATGCGGCGCGATGTTGTAGAGGGCGTTGAGGCGCACCGAGGTTTCGTTGCTGCCGAACAGGTGCGTGTAGCGCAGTTCCGGCGACAGTTCGAGATTGCCGGTGGTCTGCCAGCGCACGCCGGCGCGGGCGCCGATGCCGGTGCTGGTGTCGCCGTCGTTGCGGTCGCCGTGTTCCAGCGTGGCGCCGCCGAACAGGTTCAGCGTGGGGATAATGGGCACATGGAAGATGGCGCCGACATCGAACTGGTCGAGGTTATCGGTGCCGGTGTATTCGGCGATGATCGCCAGCGGCAGCACCGGCAGATCGAAGGAGCCGGCGATGCGGCCGCCGGGACCGGTCTGGCCGTAGTCATGACGATCTATGAAACCGCCTTCGACGTAGGTGTAGTCGGCGGCCGAAGCCACCGCGGGAAACAAGGTCAGCGCTCCAAGCGCAGCGAACAGCCGCGTGCGTCCGTTGTTAAGCATGTTGTAAGCCTCCATGGCCATTCGATTTGTACAGGCGGACAGGGCCGGCACATGCCGTTCATCCCTGAACGATGCAAGCCGGCCACGCGATAAAGACCACATGACCGATGCACCGATTCCGAGCATGCCGAAGGCTTGCTGAACCGTTTCTGAACAAACCGGCCGCGGGCGGAAGCTGCCGCGGCCAGATCCTGCGGATCAGCCCTTACTTGTCGAGCTGGCGATAACGCTCGTTGATGGTCTTGGTCAGGGTGAACATGTCGGTGGCCGCATGACGGTAGGTCTGCGTCAGCTCCTGCGAGGGATTCAGCGCATTGTTGTCGAGCCCGACGAACATGCCGCCCAGCGCCGCCATGTAGTTATCGACGGCGCGGCCGCGGTTATAATGCGCCCAGTAGATGTTGACCTCCCGCTCGCATTCGAACAACGGCACCCGCTGGCCGACGCTGACCGCAGAACAGGTCGCCATCGCTTCGGTCAGTGCATCCAGTTCGGCGTGCGGCAATCCCGCAATGTCCTTCTGCACTTTCTTGAACAACTCGGCGTCATTGAGCGTGGCCAAGGCATCCGCCGCCGCGGTGAAGCTGAGGCCGAGGCAGAGCGCGGCGCAGATGGATTTCAATTTGTGCATGACGGGTTTCCTGGTTGCGATGTCGGCGAGGGGGTCGGCGGGAAGGCGCATGCCCAAGCGTAACGCATTGCGCCGCCCCCGCTGTAGCGGCCCCGCTCCGGCGCCGGGGCAGCCATGAGCGGGGGACTGCCGCGGCCCTCGATGCTGATCCCGCTGATCGTGGCCTGCGCCCTGTTCATGGAGAACCTGGATGCCACGGTGATTACCACCGCGCTGCCGCCGATCGCCCGCTCGCTCCATGAAGACCCGCTACGGCTGAGCCTGGCCATTACCGCCTACCTGCTGAGCCTGGCCGTGTTCATCCCGCTCAGCGGCTGGGTGGCCGACCGCTACGGCGCGCGCCGCGTGTTCCGCAGCGCCATCATCATCTTCACCTGCGGCTCGATGCTGTGCGGTGCGGCGCAGAACATGCCGGAACTGGTGGCGGCGCGCATCCTCCAGGGCATCGGCGGCGCCATGATGGTGCCGGTGGGACGTCTGGTGTTGCTGCGCAACGTGCCGAAAAGCGAGCTGGTCACCGCCCTCTCCTACCTCACCGTGCCGGCCCTGCTGGCGCCGCTGCTGGGGGCGCCGCTGGGCGGCCTGATCGCCACCTATGCCTCGTGGCGCTGGATCTTCTACATCAACCTGCCGATCGGCCTGCTCGGCTACTGGCTGGTCAGCCGCTACATCGCCGAAGTGCGCGAAGCCGAGCCCAGGCAACTGGACCTGCGCGGCTGGAGCCTGCTCGGCGCCGGCCTGGCCGGGCTGGTGTTCGGCTTCGAAACCCTGGGCAAGGACCTGCTGCCGCCGGCCCTGGTGTGGGCCATGCTGGTGGTGGGCGCGCTGCTGGTGGGCGGCTATGCGCTGTATGCGCGTGGCCGGGCGCAGGTAATCCTCGACCTGTCGCTGCTGCGCATTCCCACCTTCGCCGTGGTCATCTCCGCCGGCTCGCTGTTCCGCGTCGGCATCGGCGCCTTCACCCTGCTGATGCCGCTGCTGCTGCAACTCGGCTTCGGCATGACGCCGCTGCGCTCCGGCCTGCTCACCTTCGGCGCGGCCATCGGCGCCATGCTGATGAAACTGATGGCCACGCGGATCGTGCGGCGTTACGGCTTCCGCTCCCTGCTTGTCGCCAACTCGGTGATCGCCGGCGCCTACCTGCTGGCCTGCGGCCTGCTGCGGCCGGAAGTGCCGCAGGCCCTGATCGTGGCCCTGATGCTCAGCAGCGGCTTCTTCAGCTCGCTGCAGTTCACCTGCCTCAACGCCATCGCCTTCGCCGACGTCATCGAGTCGCGCATGAGCCAGGCCACCAGCTTCTCCAGCACCGCGCAGCAGCTATCGCTGAGCGTGGGGGTGGGCCTTGCGGCACAGCTGCTGCACCTGCGCCTGGCCCTACGGCATGAGGGAACCCTGCTGCCGGTGGACTTCACCTGGGCCTTCGCCATCCTGGCGGCGATCACGGCCGGGTCCGCCCTGCTCTACCTGCGACTGCCGGCCGAGGCCGGGGCCAGCGTCAGCGGGCGCCCAGCCAAGGCATTTCAGAGATGAAAAGCCAAGCCGCGGATTTTCACCACTGTTCTTGCGGCTTCCACTAGGCGAGAATATTGCTTCACGGTCTTCATACCCTCCACGCCTCCGGTTCGCTGATGTCCCGTTCGATTCTTGTCCGCCGCTCCCCCATCCACGGCAATGGCGTATTCGCCGCCGCCGACCTCCCCGCAGGCAAGAGCCTGATCGAATATCGCGGCAGGCTGCTACGCCACGCCGTGGCCGACCGCCGCTACAGCGATAACGTCGAGACCGGCCATACCTTCCTGTTCGTGCTCAACGACACCTACGTCATCGACGGCACCGAAGGCGGCAATTCGGCGCGCTGGATCAACCATAGCTGCGACCCGAACTGCGAGCCGATGCTGTGGGAAAGCAAGGACGGCGACCCGGCGCGGGATCGCCTGTTCATCGAGACGCTGCGCCCGGTCAAGGCCGGCGAAGAGCTGACCTATGACTACGGCATCGAGCTGGAGGTGCGCTATACGCCGCGCCTGAAGCAGCTCTGGGCCTGCCGTTGCGGCTCGCCGCAGTGCTCCGGCACCCTGCTCAAGCCGAAGAGCCGCAAGAAGGCCTGAAACCGGCTTTCGCGGGGTTCAGGCGCGCGCGGCGGCCTGCGCTTTTTCCGTGGAAGCGGCGCTCGCGCCGCCTTCCACCGCCTGCACATGATCCAGGATCAGTTTGCCGATCCGCGGCAGCAGCGGTGCCGGCAGGTCGTGCCCCATCCCGGGAATGATCTCCAGCCTGGCGCCGGGAATCAGCCGGCCCAGTTCGCGGCCTGCCGCCACCGGTACCAGCGGGTCGGCCTCACCATGAATCACCAGGGTCGGCGCGGCGATCCGCTTGAGTAGCGGCAACCGGCTCTTCGACGCCATGATCGCCAGCGTCTGCCGCGCTATGCCGCGCGGGTACAGGCTGCGCTTCTGATCGCGCTCCACCATGGCCCGCAAGGTGGCGTCGTCGGTCGGGTAGCCCGGGCTGCCGATCAGCTTCCAGGTATTCATCGAGTGCTGCACCAGCGATTCGCGGCTGGTGTGCTTCGGCCGTCGCGTCAGCCGCATCCGCAGCTTGAAACTGGGCTGCGGCAGCCACGGATTGCCGCTGGTGGTCATGATCGCCGTGAAACTGCTCACCCGCTCCGCATGCTGCGCCGCCAGGATCTGCCCGATCATCCCGCCCATCGATAGGCCGACGACATGCGCGCGACGAATCTTCAGCGCATCCAGCAGCCCGATCGCATCCGCCGCCATGTCGTCCAGCCCATAGCCGGCCTTGATCGGCAGCCGCAGCATGTAACGCAGCCCGGCGCGCGTCAGATCCGGCTTGCCCGCACTCTCGATCTTGCTCGACAGCCCGACATCACGGTTGTCATAGCGGATCACATAAAACCCGCCCCTGGCCAGCGCTTCGCACAGCGCCTCCGGCCATAACACCAACTGGCCACCCAGGCCCATGACCAGCAGGATGGCCGGATCGGTCGCCTTGCCGAAGGTTTCGTACTCGATCTGGATGCCGTTGGCTTGGGCTTGGGGCACGGGGGATTCTCGATGCAGGTATTGAGGAATTGTTGCATGAAGCCCCATGGCTTTAGGTTGGCCGGGGCGCCGTGGCGGTACGGCTGAGGACGCCAGACGCCAAGGTAGTGCTCCCGGGCTCGGCGCGTGGGGCTCCTGGATTCCCGCCTTCGCGGGAATGACGCTGGATGCAGGTTCCTCGCTTGCCCCTCGATACACCCGCTGCGCGGGCACTCGGGGCGAACGGGGTTCAGAGAAGGTTCAAGTGAAAGCGGCCCCTCACCCCAGCCCTCTCCCCACTCCGTAGGGAGAGGGTGAACATCTGGCTCAATCGAAGACGATGGTCTTGTTGCCGTCGACGATGATGCGATCCTCCACATGCCACCGCACCGCCTGCGCCAACACCTGCCGCTCCAGGTCGCGCCCCAGCCGCCGCAGGTCGTCGATCTCGTCGCTATGCGAAACATGCGCCGTGCCCTGCGAAATGATCGGCCCCTGATCCAGGTCGGCGGTCACGTAATGCGCGGTGGCGCCGATGATCTTGACGCCGCGCTCGTAAGCCTGCCGATACGGATCGGCACCGACGAAAGCCGGCAGGAAGGAGTGATGAATGTTGATGATGCGGTTCGGGTAACGCGCCACGAAGGCCAGCCCGAGGATGCGCATGTAGCGCGCCAGCACCAGGAAATCGGCGCCCTCGCCGAGCAGTTCCAGCATCCGCGTCTCGGCCTCGGCGCGCTGCTCCGCCGTGTCCTGCGGCACGTGGTGGAACGGAATGCCGAAACCTTCCACGGCGGCGCGCAGCTTGTCGTGGTTGGAGATGACGCAGGGAATGT
>JAQGNS010000203.1 GCA_028291705.1 Nevskia sp. | reverse complement strand
ACTTGGTCTTCAGGAGCGCGACATCGATACCGAACAGGCGCGCCACATGGTGCGCCATGACCCGGCCGGTGTCGTGGTGGTAATCACGCCCTGGAATGCGCCGCTTATGCTGGCCACGTGGAAAGTGGGGCCCGCATTGGCGGCAGGTAATACGGTGATCGTCAAGCCGCCCGAGTGGGCGCCGCTGACCAGTTCGTTGCTCGCGGATGCGGCCGAAGCTGCCGCCCTGCCGCCGGGCGTGTTCAACGTCGTGCAGGGTTCGGGTGCGAACACCGGCGCCAAGTTGGTGAGCGATCCGCGGCTGGCACGCATTTCGTTCACCGGCTCGGTGCCCACTGCGCGCTGGATTGCCCAGGCCGCAGGCGCCAACCTGGTGCCGTGCAGCCTGGAGCTCGGCGGCA
The DNA here is from genome assembly GCA_028291705.1 of Nevskia sp. GTDB lineage: Bacteria > Pseudomonadota > Gammaproteobacteria > Nevskiales > Nevskiaceae > Nevskia. The sequence continues at coordinate 9,310 of JAQGNS010000203.1, read as the reverse complement.
AGTCGGCGTTCATCGTGCTGGCGGACGCCGACCTCGATAGCGCCGCTGCCACCGCCACCCTGATGTATCGCAACGCCGGACAGGTCTGCCTGGCGGGCACGCGGCTGCTGGTGCAGCGCGAGGCGGCAAACGAATTCATGGAGCGCTTGCGTGGCCATGTCGACAAACTGTGCATCGGCGATCCGCGCGAGGAGGCCACCGAAGTCGGCCCGATCATCCATCCACGGCAGGTCGAGCGCATCAAGGGCTATGTCGAACGTGCGGTGGCGGCCGGAGCGGAGTTGCAGTGGGGTGGCAGGCCGCATCCGGCCGGCGCGCAGTACTACGAGCCAACGCTGCTGACCAATGTGCATCAGGACAGCGAGATCGTGCAAAACGAAGTGTTCGGCCCGGTTCTGACCCTTCAGGCCTTCGACTCCGATGACGAAGCGATTGCCCTCGCCAACGGCACCGATTATGGACTCGGCGGTGTCTGCTACGGCGAGACCGCACATGCGATCGCCGTTGCGCAGGCGGTTCGTACCGGCTTTATCTGGGTGAACTCGTTCGGCATCCGCGATCTGGCGGCGCCGTTCGGCGGGATCAAGCGCTCCGGTATCGGCCGCGAAGGCGGTGACTGGAGCTTCGAGTTTTTTTGCGACGTGAAGGACGTGGTCGTGCCGAAGAAGCCGTTCCGCGCCAGTTTCAGCCATCGTTAAAAGGGAGACGTAGATGGGACAAATCGTAGGCGCGGCACTCGTCTCGCATCACCCGGGGCTGATGCAATGCGAGGAATTCCGCGTGATGATGGGCAATGGTGCCGATTCCGACCTGATCGCCGGCTATCGACGCATTCGCGCGCAAATCGACGCCGTCCAGCCGGATGTGCTGATGATATTCGATACGCACTGGTTCACAACCGGCTATCACCTGATCGATGGCGGTGAGCACTACTGCGGCAAGTACCTGTCGGACGAAATGCCCTGGTATCTGTTCGGTGCACCTTATGACTACCGGGGTTGCCCCGAACTGGCGCGACTGGTCGAAGAAGTTGCGCGCGAGCGCAAGGTACAGTCGCGGGCGATCTACGATGCCGAGCTTCCGCGTCACTATGCCACCATCAACATCGTCAGCAAACTCGCCCGGGGAGAACGCATCGTTTCCGTCAGTTCCTGCCAGAACTGCCGACCGGAACACTACCTGCAGTCCGGGGCGGTGATTGCCGAAGCGATCCGGCGCAGTGGCCTGCGCGTAGTGTTGCTGGCCTCCGGCGCGCTCAGCCACCGTTTCAATCAGATCGACTGGACTCCCAAGAATCCGCGCATCTTCCACGAGAGCAATGTCTCGGCTCCGGAGAATGCCGCCAGCGACAAACAGGCCATCGAGCTGTTATGCCAGGGCCGTCACGACCAAGTGCTCGACCGGTGGGCGGGTGAATATCGCAAGGTGTTCTGGGAAGCCTTCGGCGCGCACTACCTGCAGATGGTTGGCGCGCTGGGCGGTCGCGACTGCCGCGCCATGGGTACGCCCTTGTCCGAGTACGAGAATGCGCGCGGCACCGGCAACATCCACATCTGGTTCGACGTTGCCGCACAGGAGGCAGTGATATGAGTACGCTGCCGGCAATTCTGCAGGGACCGCGCATCGAGCGCCGCCGTGTGCTTTTCAACGGATCCCCCTATTGGGGGACGATGGAGGACGACGGTGAGACGCTGCGGCTGGACGACGGCCGCAAAGCGGCGATCGCGCAGCTGCAGCACCTGCCGCCCTGCGAACCGACCAAGATCATCGGTGTGCACCTCTCCTATCGGTCACGCGGCATCGAAACCCGCAACAATCCAAAACCCACCGAAACACCGACCTATTTCACCAAGCCGGTGACCGCGCTCAACAACCACCGCGGCGAGCTGGTCAAGCCGGCCGACTGCCAATACCTGAACTACGAAGGCGAATTCGCGGTGGTCATCGGCAGGGTTTGCCGCAATGTCCTGCCCGATGAAGCCTGGGACTATATGGCGGGGTTTGCGCCGGCGCTGGACATGGGCCTGCAGGATTTCCGCGACACCGACCAAGGCTCGATGTTGCGCGTGAAGGGTGCCGATGGTCTGCTGCCGATCGGACCGGGTATCGTTCGCGGCGTCGATATCTTTGCGCAGACGCTTCGCACCTACCGCAACGGCCACATGGTGCAAGAGGCGAACATCGGCGAGGAAATGATCTGGGGGCCGCATTATATGGTGGCGGATATCGCGCGCCACATTACCCTGCTGCCGGGTGATGTGATCATGACCGGCACGCCTTGTCATTCACGTTCACTCGATGTCGGCGACACCGTAGAGGTCGAAATCAGCCAGCTTGGGCGTCTCGGCAGCCATGTGGTTGCCGGCCCATCCCCGCGCGCCGGGGCGCTCGGTGTCGGGCATGCGCCGACCGATAGCGCGGAGGTGCGGCGCGTCGCCCTGGGCTTCGACGAGCGTGTGCCGCAGCGCTTTCGCGATGCGTACCGTGCTCCGCCGTACCGCACCCCACGTGGATAGGCCGTGATCTACCGCAACTACATTGCCGGCGAATGGCGCGAGGGCGCTGCGGTCAGCGCGAATATCAACCCGTCGGATCTTGGCGACGTCGTCGGCGACTATGCCATGGCCGATGCCCAGCAGGCACGTGAGGCGATCGCTGCGGCGGAGCGGGCATTTCCCGAGTGGGCAATCGCCAATGCGCAGCAGCGCATGGACGCGCTCGACTTTGTTGGAAGTGAGCTTTTGGCGCGGCGCGAGGAATTGGGTAATCTATTGGCGCGCGAAGAGGGCAAGACTCTGCCTGAGGCCATCGGCGAGGTTACACGCGCCGGCCACATCTTCAAGTTCTTCGCGGGCGAAGTGGTGCGCAGCATGGGTGAGCTACTGCCGTCGGTGCGCACCGGCCTGTCGGTGGAAATCACACGCGAACCGCTGGGAGTCGTCGTGGTGATTGCGCCCTGGAATTTTCCGATGGCCATCCCGGCGTGGAAGATCGCTCCGGCCCTGGCTTACGGCAATACTGTTGTATTCAAGCCGGCTCAGCTGGTCCCGGGGAGTGCCTGGGCGCTGACGGAAATTCTGAGTCGCAGCGGGCTGCCCGAAGGCGTGTTCAATCTGGTAATGGGTGCGGGCCGAGAGGTTGGCGATGTGCTGCTGCAGGATCATCGGGTTTCTGCAGTGAGCTTCACCGGTTCGATGGCGATCGGCCGGCGTGTTGCGCAGGCATGCACCATGCGCGCAAGGCAGATGGCGAAGTTTCAACTTGAAATGGGGGGCAAGAATCCCCTGGTCGTGCTCGACGATGCCGATCTGGACGTGGCGGTGGACTGTGCGCTGAAAGGCGCGTTCTACTCCACGGGGCAGCGCTGCACCGCCTCGTCGAGGCTGATCGTGACGCAGGGCATTCACGATCGCTTCGTCGAAGCACTGGTTGCGCGCATGCGCCGGCTTACCATCGATGACGCGCGTGGCGTCGAAACGGACATCGGACCGGTGGTTGATTCAAGCCAGTTGGCGCAGGACCTCGATTACATCAAGGTGGCGCAGGAGGAAGGTGCCGTGCTGGCATGGGGCGGGCAACCCGTGGAGCGCAGCTCGCGGAACGCGCGAGGTTACTATCTGCAGCCGGCGCTGTTCGTCGAAACCAGCAACGATATGCGCATCAGCCGTGAGGAAGTATTCGGTCCGCTGGCGAACGTGATCCGCGCGCATGGCTACGACGAGGCCCTCGCCCTGGCCAATGACACCGAATTTGGCCTGTCTTCCGGTATTTGCACCACGTCGCTGAAGCATGCGGCGCACTTCAAGCGGAACGCGCAGGCGGGAATGGTGATGGTCAACGCGCCAACGGCGGGCGTCGACTATCACGTGCCGTTCGGCGGCCGGAAAGCGTCCAGCTATGGCTCGCGTGAGCAGGGCCGCTATGCGGCTGAGTTTTACACTACGGTAAAGACCGCTTACACGGCTCCGTAATGCAGATGCCGGACCGGCAAGCGACCAGTCAGGCAATGCATTTACTATGGCGGCATGCCGGCTTTGAAGATGCGGAATGGGACGGCGGTGGATCAAATTTCTTTAGATCCAGGAAGCCATTGGAAACGGCGCCCCTGGGGCGACGCGAACACTGAAAGATTAGATCAGCGGAGGCAGCATGCGGATCGGCGTGGTCGGGGCGGGTGCAATCGGTGGCTGGATCGGGATTTCGCTGGCAGCCCGCGGGCAGCATGAGCTCAGTGTATTGGCCCGGGGTGCGACGCTTGCGGCTTTGCGTGCGGGTCCATGGAAGTTGATTTCCGGTGGAAAAGTACTCGAGGCTGAAGCGAAAGTCAGTGATGTTGCAGGCGAGCTGGGCGAGCAAGACCTCGTCATAATCGCCCTGAAGGGGCCATCGCTCGAGTCGGCTGCTTCCGCCATAGCACCGCTCATCGGCAAGAACACGATCGTCGTTCCCGCCATGAATGGCTTGCCGTGGTGGTTCCTCCTGGGCGGCGGGGGGGAGCTTTCTTCCACCCGCCTCGATTCAGTGGACCCGACAGGCTCGATTGCGGCCGCAATTCCGTTTGCATCGGTACTCGGCAGCGTAGTTCATGCTTCGGCGTCTGTTTCCAAGGCCGGGATGGTGACTCATCGGGCCGGCAACCGGATCATCCTTGGGGAGCCGAACGGTAGCCGCACTGCCCGAGTTGACGCGGTCGCCGAGGTATTCAGGTCGGGCGGCTTTGAAATCGAGGTCGGTGACCGGATTCAGCGGGATATCTGGTACAAGCTCTGGGGCAATATGACCATGAACCCCATTTCCGCGATGACCGGCGCGACCTGCGACCGGATACTCGATGATCCGCTGGTGAATGATTTCGTTCTCAGGGTCATGCGGGAGGCAGCCGCGGTGGGGGCGCGAATAGGGTGCGGCATCGATGAGCGCGGCGAGGATCGCAACAAGGTCACGCGTCAGCTCGGGGCGTTCAAGACTTCAATGCTGCAGGATGTTGAAGCGGGGCGGTCACTTGAAATCGATCATCTGCTAAGCGCCCCCAATGAAATCGCCGGGAAGCTCTCGATCGAGACTCCAAATATGAAGGCCCTGCTCGGCCTCACGCGTCTCTTCGCACGAAATCACGGCCTGTACCCTCAGGCGCACGGGGCTCCCGAATAGGAATGCGCTGGATGGTGCCACCGGTGCGCGAATCGCCGGAGCGGCTACCCGTAGATGGAATTGAATACCGGCGAAGCCTTGGGTCAACCGCAAGGCTTGCTGCTGGCACCGGGTTCGCGATGGAATCATCCTTCCCGGTGGACCATGGAAAATGGCCCTTTCACCACCCAGGTTTGTGACCTGCTTTTACTCGCCGGTCTTCAGCACGCCTCTGCGGATCTGATCTTGCTCAATGCTGACGAACAAGGCGCGGAAATTACCGTTGCCGAAGCCTTCGTCGCCTTTACGCTGAATGATCTCGAAGAAAATGGGGCCAATCACGGTTTGGGTAAAGATTTGCAGCAGGTATCGTCCATCATTGCCGTCGAGCAGGATGCCACGGCGCTGCAGCTCGTCAACCGGTTCGCCATGACCTGGGAGGCGCTCTTCGAGCATTTCGTAGTACGTGTCCGGAGGCGGCTTCATGAATTGCACGCCACTGGCCTTGAGTTTGTCCCAGGTGGCCAGTATGTCGTCGGTCAGCAGTGCGATGTGCTGAATGCCTTCGCCGCGATACTGCTGGATGTACTCCTGAATCTGGTCCACCTGGCCCGAGCCTTCTTCGGCTTTCGATTCGTTGATGGGAATTTTGATCTTTCCACACGGCGCCGTCAGCGCGCGACTGGTCAGGCCGGTGTATTCCCCTTTGATGTCGAAGTACTGGATCTCGCGAAAATTGAATATCTGGTTGTAGAAATCAAAAAAATGATTCATCCGGCCTTTACGCACGTTGTGCGTCAGGTGGTCGAGCAGAAGCAAGCCGGCGCCGGCAGGGTGCTGATCCACACCCGGCTCCGGAACGAAGTCGACATCGTAAATCGTGGGGCCTGAGTAACGGTCCACGAGATAGATGAGACTGCCGCCAATGCCTTCGATTGCGGGAATGTTCAGTTCCATCGGGCCTGTAACACCCTTGACTTCCTTCGCTCCGAGCGAGACTGCGTGCTTGAGCGCTTTGGCGGCATCGGTAACCCTGAAGGCCATGGCGCATGCGCTTGGTCCGTGATCGCGCGCAAATTGCTGTGCGCGGCTATCGGGCTCGGAATTCACGATGAAATTGATGTCGCCCTGGCGGTACAGCACGGCGTCCTTCGATCGATGGCGCGCGATTCTGGTGAAGCCCATGGATTCGAAGAGCCGGCCGAGCGCGGCGGTGTCCTCGGCCGTATATTCGACGAACTCGAATCCATCGGTCCCGCAAGGATTGGACAAGTTGACCGCTTCTGCGGATGGCGGCAGCACGCTTGTATTCACCGGGTTTGCTCCTCGACACGCAAGAAATGATGACCTGCCGCCTGCTTTCTGGCACTTGGTCATCGGATGACTTATCGTACGCATGGAAGGCTGCAATTAGGGTGCGTATTTCGCGTAAATATCAGTTCCTGATGCGTAGAAAATGCGCTTAAGTGTTATTTAATGCAAAATAATTGCACCAAGCAGAAGCGAGATCCAGGTGATGGACATTCCCCTTGATAAACACGACCTGGCGATCCTTGGCGCTTTGCAGCGGGATGCCGAAGTTTCCCACGCCGAACTGGGGCGACTGACACATCTGTCGGCCTCACAGATCAGCCGGCGGATCCAGAAGTTGCGCGATAGCGGCCTCGTGCTCCGCACTGTGGCGCTACTCGATCCGAAGACGCTGGGATTGAATGTACTGGCCTTTACCTTCGTATCGCTGGAACGGCATGGTCGATCCCACGGCGTCGATTTCGAACGCAAATTGCAGGATCTTCCGGAAGTACTGGAGTGTTTCTCAGTGAGCGGCGAGGCTGATTACATGCTGCGCATCGTCGCGGAAGATCTGGAATCGTTCTCCGCCTTTATGATGAGCCGCATCCTGCGCTTGCCGGGCGTCGGCGTCGTGAAATCGCATATCGCCTTGCAGAAGATCAAGCAGACATCGGAACTGCCATTGGACCAGATGGCTGGAGGGCAATGACGTTGCTCCTCATCGCTGGGGGCTTGCCTTTCAATCCCATCTGACCTTAGGATGCGCGCCAGATGAAAGACTACACAGCCACCGCGCGATATTCCGCCCGATTTTGGCGCCGCCCGTTTATCCAGCAGGCGGCCTGACGTTTTAGTATTTCAACCCAAAGCCGCCTGCCGCAGGCGGCTTTTCGATTTCTGCACTTTGTTCCCCTCGAATATTCGCCTCGCGTAACGCGGCTCCAAAGGAGCATGGCGATGTTCAGCATTGATTTCGATGTTCTCTGCGGGTCCTCGATACCGGGCAGCGATGGCAGGGCGGACTTTCCGTGCGCACTTCAGGTTCCAGCCAGGACTTTGAACGAGCGGCCACGATCCAAGTGCATCGGCAGTGAGCACCATCCGGTTGGTCCGGCCGCGGCCTCCTGTACACAAACTGCCCAGGTTCTGCGATGAATGCGTGGACACCCGAGACGTGGCGGTCGAAACCGATCCTGCAGGCTCCGCACTATTCAGACCGTAAGCGGAAAGAGGCAGTCGTGCGGGAACTGGGTCAATGCCCGCCGCTGGTTCTGGCATCGGAGATTCGGAGTCTCAAGGCCGCCTTGGTTCCGGTTGCCGATGGCCGGTCTTATCTTCTGCAGGGTGGAGATTGCGCCGAGTCGTTCTCCGAATTCCATGCCAATACGATTCGCGATCTCTATCAGGTCTTGCTGGAAATGGCCGTGGCTTTGGCGCATGGCGGCCTGCCTGTCGTATTGGTGGGCAGGATTGCGGGGCAGTTTGCAAAGCCGCGCTCGGCTGCAACGGAACAGGTCGATGGTATCGAATTGACGACCTACCGCGGCGACATCATCAATGCTGCGGCGGCTGACATGGTGGCGAGGCGCCCTGATCCGCGCCGCATGCTCAAGGCTTACCATCAATCTGCCGTCACGCTGAACCTGTTGCGCGCCCTGGCTGAATCGGAGTTTGTCAGTCCTGCGGCACTTGGCCGTCGCCATGCGCTGTATCTCGATGCCCTGGGATTGAATGACGCGGACCGGCCGGGTAGCGATGAGTCCATGCCGTGGCTTCATGCGCTAAAGCTGTTCACCAGCCATGAAGCGCTGCTGCTGCCCTACGAACAGGCGCTGACCCGGCAGGACAGCGCCAGCGGGCGCTGGTACGACTGCTCGGCGCATATGTTGTGGATTGGGGACAGGACGCGAGATCCCGCAGGCGCCCACGTCGAGTTCTGCCGCGGGATCGATAATCCGATCGGGCTCAAGTGTGGGCCGACCATGACGCCTGACGACTTATGCCGCGTGCTGGATGTACTCGATCCGCAACGGGAGCCCGGGCGAATGACGCTGATTGTTCGAATGGGGGCGGAAGCGGTGCTGGCGAAACTGCCGCCGCTGATCGAGGCGATCCGTCGTGAAGGCCGTCGGGTGATCTGGAGCTGCGACCCCATGCATGGCAATACGGTAAAGGCATCCAACGGATACAAGACCCGTGATGTCAAAACGGTTGGCAGCGAGTTGGAGCGATTTTTCATAGTGCATCGAAGCATGGGCACGGTTGCCGGTGGCCTGCATCTTGAAATGACCGGCAAGAACGTGACCGAATGCACCGGTGGCATCCAGTCGATCGACGAGGACAGTCTGGCAAGCCGTTATCACACGCATTGCGATCCCCGGCTTAACGGCCTGCAGGCCGCCGAAATGGCGCATCGGGCCGCGGATCTGATTCGCAACGCGGTCTAGCCCGCAATCGCAAGCAGACCAAAATCGCAACGATTATTCAGCGTCCGGCTGGGCGCCTGGAGCGGCCTGCCTGAATGCCTCCAGCGCCATGCAGGCTGAATCGATCCGTACGATGTTCGGATAGTCGTCCAATGGAATGTGAAAGCGCCGGGCATTGAATACCTGAGGGATCAGGCAGCAATCCGCGATGGTGACGCTGCTGCCATCGCAGAAGTCTCCTGGAGTGGTGTTCTGGGCCAACAGGCTTTCCAGGGTTGAAAGTCCACTGATCACCCAATGCCGATACCAGTTGTCCCGATCGGCGTCGGTGATCCCCAGCGTGGATTTCATGTACTGGAGCACCCGCAGGTTATTGATCGGGTGAATCTCGCAGGCAATGGTCAATGCCAGCGCCCGGACGCGGGCGCGAGAGAGGGGATCAGCCGGCAATAGCCTGGGTG
>JAQGNS010000201.1 GCA_028291705.1 Nevskia sp. | reverse complement strand
CTTTCCGGCTGATCCCGGCCTTGGGCACAAGGACGTCGAAACCGTGGTAGGCGCCTTGGTAGAGCTCGCACGCCACCGGTACACCGGCCTGCCGCAGCTGGCGGACATACTCCAGGGTTTCGTCCCTGAACGGATCGAGATCGCCGACGAAGGTGCAGGTGGGCGGAAGTCCACGGTAGTCCGTGGCCCTTGCCGCCGCGGCGTATGGCGGCACATCCTTGCCGTAGAGCTCTCCCAGATAGATCCGCCAGGCAACTTCGTTCGCCACCGAGTTCCACACCGGCGCGTCATTGTCGATGGAGGATGCGGTTTCCATGCGGTCATCGATCATCGGGTACAGCGGCATCTGGAAAGCAATGCGAGGCTCGCCCCGGTCGCGTGCGTAGAGCGTCAGCGCGGCGGTGAGGCCGCCCCCGGCGCTCATGCCGGCCACCGCGATCTGGTCAGTCCGCACACCGAGCTCCTCGGCGTGCCGGCGCAGCCAAAGGAGCGCGTCGTAGCAATCATCGAGGGCCGCCGGGAACGGCGCTTCGAATCCCAAACGGTAGTCCGGCGCCACGATCACACATTCACTGGTCCCGATCAGCCGGCGAAAGATCGCCACGTCCTGCTCCGGCACGCCGATGAGGTAGCCGCCGCCATGCGCCCACAGGATGCCGGGTACAGGGTTCCCGCTGGGCCGCCGTGACTTGTAAATCACGATACGGAGCTGCTTTCCATCCCTGCGCGGCACCTGCGTTTCGATCACCTCCAGATCCTTGGGTGGATCGCGCTTGGCAAGCCTCGACGTCAGCCATTTGAGCTTGCGAAATCCTTCCGGCGTCGTGGGGCGCAATAGCGCTTTGGCGATGCGGGCCATCCACCGCAGTTCGCGATCGATCATTCGATTGGTGACGTGCATAAGGACTAGCAGCCTTTGGTTTGGCGCCGCGCTTCTATAGCAGACTCTGCCGTGGCTGGGGATACCGGGCCGGCCTCCTGACGGCTAGAACTGGTACTTGGCGGTGGCGGCCACATAGTCACGATCCGCATACGGGTGCTGCTCCACCGTCGGCGTACCGAGGAATCCGCTATAGGTCAGGCCCAGGCTCAGGCGCTGGAGGTAGCTGAAGGTGATGCCCACCGAGTCGCGCTGATCGCCTTCGCCGTAGAGCGCGCCGAAGGTCCCCGGCGGCGGCGATCCCTTGGCGATGGCCTGGAAGGTGAGGGGGACGACGATGTCCCAGCCGGGAAATACATTGTTCCAGCCGAACATGACTTCGGCGGAGTAGGCCCAGGCGTTCCTGGTTCCCGGACCCGTGCCGTTGGTGAGTTGGGAGATGCCTCCAACCGGGGTCACGCTGTTGATGTGGATGTATTGCGCTTCGCCGATGAGCTGGATCGAGTCCCACAGGGGCCCGTGTCCCAGTGCCTGGATGGCGCTGAGGTCGAACTGGGTGGTCTTGCCGCGGCTCGCGGTGGGGGCCGCCGGGTTGACCAGCAGATCGACGCCGTCGCGATAGTCCGCTTCTCCGGCCACGCTGACCCCGAAGAGCTGGCTGGAGAAGCTCAGGGCGCCCATGTGTATGCCATCCTGGTAGGCGAGGTTGTAGGAGACGGGAACCTGCACGCCGATCGCCTGCGAGGTGAGCGGCTGCGTCACCAGCGGAATCTGGATCCCGAGCGGGCCGAGGATGGTGTTTTCGGCCGCTTGCAGCACGCCCTGCAGGGGCTGCGGCAACAGGTTGAGCGGCGCCAGCAGCACCTGGTAGCCCAGGTTGAGGTGCGTGATGGGGGCGGTATCCGTGTAGCGCAGATAGTACGCGCCGACGCCGGTGGTCTGTGTGAGCTGGTATTTCAGGCCGACGCCGTATTGCCCATAGTCGCTCGGCCTGAGGTCCGGCCCGCGCGTGGCGGTCCAGAACTGCGGCGTCCCGGGGACGAGTTGTCCCAGGGGAACATAGAGCGGGTTCTGCGTCAGATAAATGAATTCCGAACCGGGCCCGACCACGTCGGCAGTGGAGAAATAGTCCCCGGCGGGATTCAGTTCCGTCGGCTTGTACTGGAGCTTGTAGTAGCCCAGCACGGTAAGGTCATCGGTGACGCCGAGCTTGAGCGCGACCTGGTTGCTGGGGAGCAGGAGGTCCTTGGTTTCAATCCCCGGGATGAAGGCCTTGGCGGCGTCCGCCGGCGACATGGCCGTAGCCAGCCCGGAGAAGAACAGGGCCTCGCCCCATCCGACCACCTGCTTGCCGATGCGCAGGTCGATGTCCTGATGCGGGCCGAGTTGCCAGTTGCCGAACACGTAGGCATCGAGCAGGCGCAGCCGCTGGCCGTCGTAGTAGCGGGCGCCCGGGGTGAAGTGGTTGTAGGGGCCGGTCTGGTTGACGGTGGCTGGCGAATCGTTGTCGTTCGGGTGGTGATAGACCTGGTCGTAGAAGCCGTCGCCGCTCAGGGCAAGACCGTAATTCGGCCCGCGCACGATCAGCTCCGCCAGGCCGGTGATGCGGTTGTTGATCAGGCTGTTGGCCTTGAAATTGCGATCTCCGTCGTCGTAGTTGACGGTTGCCGGAAGCTTGGTGGTGGCGTTCACCGCCCCGTCGGTGAGATTGCCGCTCGGATCCTTCAGCCGCATCAGCGCGGCATAGCCGAGGGTCAGCTTGTATTCCGCGTCGAAATCGTCGCCGAGGCTGATGTTGCCGGCATGGACCGGGGTGCCGAACGCCGCCGCTGCGAGGGTGCCGGCCACGGCGTAGGCCATGGCGGCGCTTCGATGCGGAACGATGCTGCGTCGATGCTGATTCATGTGTTTTCCTCCCGGCACTGCTTTTTTTAATGAGAGCCGTTGCGGCCCGGCGATTGCGATCGCGCGAGCCGCCGCGTGCGAAGCCCGGATGCGCCTAGTGGCCGTGCTCGGCGGCCTTGGGCCCGTACTGGTCCGGTGTGTTGCGCGGATCATTGAGCTTCCACCAGGTGCCGGCTTCGTTCACCAGATAGGCGACCTCATAGTTCCCCGCCAGCAGGTCCTGGTAGATGGAGGCACCGCGGTGATAGCACTCGCATTCCGCGGAATAGTGGTAGTCGATCCACGAGGCACGCCAGAGCTGGCCGCGCGCGTCGTAGATGTCGGACCACAGTGCAAGCCAGGAGTCTTCGTCGACATACAGGATGCGGCGCCTGTAGATGTGGCGCACGCCCGGTTTGGTGAGACCTTCGATCACCCATACCCGGTGCAACTCATACCGCTGGTAGTCCGGGTTGACGGTCTTGGGTCCGAGAATGTCCTTGTACTTCAGCGAGGGATCGTTGATCTTGAAGTTGTTGTAGGGAACGTAGATCTCGCGCTTGCCCAGAAGCTTCCAGTCGTACCGCTCGGGACTGCCGTTGAACAGGTAGTCCTCGTCCACCGTGCGCACGCCGGTCGGCGGCTCGGGATAGTCGAAGCCCACGTCCGGCAGCTGACGCACCCGACGGGTGCCTGGATTGTATTGCCAGGTTTGAAGATGGTTCTTGGCGAAATTGCTCGGCAGCGCCGCGATGTTGAGGGTGTCCTTGTCGCGCGGCGGGGCCAGCAGCCCATCGTAGGCGTAGGTATTCCACTCCTCCTGCGGCAGGCCGAACGCGCTCAGGTCGAAAGGCAGGCGGATGGAGCGGAAGCGATGCCGTGCCCAGGAGGTGCTGCCGTTGGCGTAGACGTCGGCCGAGTCGTAGATGACGGCTTCGTTCATCGCTCCATAGTTATTCTGCGTGATATTCCACACCGCTTCCGAGCCGCTCTGGGGAAACGGGAAGGCGACCGCCCGGGTCAGCGCCGTCGAGCCCAGGCCGTTGTCGGTGAGTTCCGCGGCGAGTGCATTGGCCTTTGCCGTCTTGCAGACGCCGTCCGGGACACGGAAGTCCCTGTGGCTGGTGTACACATTCATGCGGAATGCGTTCGGGTAGCGCTGAAACAGGCCTTTCTGGCTGTCGGTCAGCTTGTCGGCGTATTGCGCCAGGTTCTGCGCCGTAATGGTGAACAGTGGCTTCTCGTCGGCGTACGGGCCCGGCTCGTAGCCGCCCTTGCTCTTCATGCCCGGCCACGAATCCAGCCATTTGCCGCTGTACGCCGCCACGCCGTTCGCGGTGGCGGCCTTCTCCGCACCGGTGCAGGTGTACTGGTCTCCGCCGAGCTGGTTGGCCTGGTCGGCGGGTACTTTCGCCAGTGAGGGAAACGCCGGAAGGCCGGCGCTCAGGGCCAAGAGAAAAGCCACACCTGCAGATTTCAGCCTGATCACGTTGCTCCTCCAATTCGGATCCGTGTGGATCTCTTCGATGCTGCTCTACGGATGCGGCTGCCGGTCCTGCCGGTCTTCTTGAAGACAACAAGCGGCTTGAGCGCTGTGCGGCGCCACCCTGAGATTTTTTTATTGGTCCCCACGCGATGCATCTGAAGCATGCGCCGGCGCAGCTGTGCATCTGCAACCCATCCTTGAATTTTACGGTACATCAATAAAACATTTCTGTCAAAATGTTTTATGAATAGAAGCAAGATGGCGTCTATTCAAAATAAGATTGCTATACAAATGTTTTATTGCCTGACGGTCGATTCATGAGGCTGGCGGCGGCCCGCCCCGACGTTGTGCGGAAGCCCCTGGATGCGCATGCTTCGATACGCCCGCTGCGCTCACTCGGATACCTGCCGGACGCACTCGTCCCGCCTGAGCGGGGATGACAGGCGGTGAAAAGGAGCGTGGAACTCGCGTTGGACGCCCGGCATCCATCTGCGGATTACGGCCGTAAGGGAAGCCAGGCGTTACGATGCTCCACCCTACTCGGACCCAAGGTCGGCGATGTTCCAGATGAAGCGCGGTTTGGCGGCAGCCCTGATGGCGGTAATGGTCGCGCTCGAGGGGTGTTCAGGGGCGCAGTTCATCAATGCGGTCACTTCGGACAGCGGCTATACGCAGACGAGCGGCGTGGCCTTCGGCGACCATGGTCTGAAGCTGGATGTGTATGCGCCGAACCAGGTGGTGAATGCGCCGGTGGTGGTGTTCTTCTATGGCGGCAGCTGGCAGGCCGGCGAGTCGCGGAACCGGGCGTCCTACAAGTTCGCAGGGCAGGCGCTGGCGGCGGCGGGCTACGTGGCGGTGATACCGGATTACCGGCTTTATCCGCAGGTGAAGTATCCCGATTTCCTGGCCGACTGCGCGCAGGCGGTGAAGTGGGCGCATGACAACGCGGCGGCCTACGGCGGCAGTCCGGCGAAGCTGGTGGTGATGGGGCATTCCGCTGGTGCCTATAACGCGGCGATGCTGGCGCTGGACCCGGATTATCTCAAGGCGGCCGGCGGGGATCGGGCCTGGCTGCGCGGCGTGGTGGGGCTGGCGGGGCCTTATGATTTCCTGCCGCTGACCGACCCGGTGTTGCAGGTGATCTTCGGGCCGCGCGAGCAGTGGCCGCAGACGCAGCCGATCAACCATGTCGACGGGCGCGGGCCGCCGCTGTTGTTGATGTCGGGGGACAACGATGACGAGGTGTATGTAAAGAACACCAACAATCTCTACGACCGCATCCAGGCTGGCGGCGGCAAGGCGGAGCGGGTGACGTACCCGTCGATGAGCCATATCAAGATCATTGCGCTGATGTCGGCGCGATTGCCGGGGCATGCGGAGTTGATGGGGCATGTCACGGATTTCGTGGGTCGGGTGACCGCGGATACGGCGCATCCCTAGCGTTTTGGAACCCAGGATTATTCTTAAAGTGGCATATTCATTGCTGCATATATAGGGAGTTGAGCGGGTCGGAGACGATCGCTCTTCCGGACACAGGCGTCCACGCCGTCGGCACCCAGCCGGCCGCGTGGATTTTTTTTGTCCGCAGGATTTTCCGGGGTGTGGGTTCGGGGCAGGGGAGGTGCGGGCGCATGCGTGCACAGGAGATTTTCCGCGAGGCGGAGGTTTTGCCTGCGCCGTCCGGGTGGCGCCTGCCGTCCGCATGGCTGTGCCTGCTGGCCACGTTGCCGCTGTGGGCGGGATTGGTGTTGCCCTTGCTGCCGGAGCAGGCGGCAGCGCACGGCAAACCGGGCATGCGCGATCCTTTTGCAGTGGTGTTCACCGACGGGCATCGACTGGTTTGTGAAGGGTGTCGCGGCCTGATCGCGCAGCTGCGGCAATGGGCATCGCCTGGCGGCGCGGGATCTGCGCTTGCCGCGCGTGCACCGGCGCGGAAGCCGCTGGCTGTTGTGGTATCCGCGGCGATGCCGGCTATCGCCATGCACCATGCGGCTGCGCACTATTCCGGCACGGGCAATTTCAGCGACGATGTGGAGGTGGTGCTGCCGCAGTATCGGCTCAACTTCGAGGAGGCGGCGCGGCGCAACGGTCTGGACTGGCGCCTGCTCGCCGCGGTGGGTTACCAGGAGTCGCGCTGGAACCCGGCGGCGGAAAGTCCCACCGGGGTGCGCGGCCTGATGATGCTGACCACGGATACGGCGCAGGACCTGGGCGTGGATCGCGAAGATGGGGCGCAGAGCATTCTCGGCGCCGGCCGCTTCCTGCAAGGCCTGTACGGGCAGCTGCCGCCGCAGATCCGTGAGCCGGACCGCACCGCCATGGCGCTCGCCGCCTACAACCAGGGCATCGGCCATCTGATGGACGCGCGCGACGTGGTGATCAATCGCGGCGGCGATCCGGATCGCTGGACCGATGTGCGCGCGGCCTTGCCCCTGCTCAGCGATGCGGACTGGCAGAAGACCACCAAGTACGGCCCCGCCCGGGGCGGCGAGGCGGTGGCCTTCGTCGATAGCGTGCGCCTGTACTACGCCAGGCTCAGCGCGCTGGCACCGTCAGGCGCCGGGAACAACGGTTTGCCTGCGGCGGATTCCCCTGCGGCGCGTATTGAGGGCGGCGGAAAAATCTAGGGCGCTGTGCCGGCCGTGCCTGACAGCCTAGGCAATGCCGGTTTGTCCCACGCTGGC
Source organism: Nevskia sp. (assembly GCA_028291705.1). GTDB lineage: Bacteria > Pseudomonadota > Gammaproteobacteria > Nevskiales > Nevskiaceae > Nevskia. The sequence continues at coordinate 8,671 of JAQGNS010000201.1, read as the reverse complement.
CGCTACGGCGTTTCCGCGATCGTGTCGGCTGCTTCGGCCGATTTCGGATGCAGGCCGTACCAAGGCACGACGTTGGCGCCCTGGCGAACGAAGTCGGCTTCGTTGCGTTGCCAGATCTTCAGGTAACGGTAGAACGGCACGCTGGGAAACAGGTGGTGAATCAGATGGTAGTTCTGGTACAGGAACAGCCATTTCATCAGCGGCTCGCCGCCGCGGCGCACGTTGGTGGCGGCGTAGGGGTTGTGGCGCTGCTCGACTTGGTGCGGATGGTGCGGCAGATAGTTGAAGGCGAAGGCCAGCCAGAGGATGGCCAGGCGCGCCGGCAGCAGCCAGTAGAGCACCGCGTCCCAGCCGTGGCCGAGCGCTACGCAGGCGGCGAAGACGCCGATCAGCAGAAGGACGCCGGCGATCATCTGCCACCGGTCTTTCACCGGGATGGCTTTCCAGTCGCGCAGGATCACCACGCCGTAGTACAGGTCGGCGGTGGCGCAGTGGAGCGGACCGCGTCCGCTCCATTGATCGGGATCGTCGGCTTCGTTGGTCACGCGGTGATGCTTGAAGTGGGCGTAGCGGAACGCGGCGCCGACGCCGACCAGGCCGAGGAAGCTGCCGGCGATGCTGGTCAGCGCTTCGTTGAGGCGCGGGTAGCCGCGCAGGAGGGAGCGGTGTACGCCGTCGTGCAGGACGGTGAACTGCATGAAGGCGGCCACGGTTTGCAGCAGGATCGCCGCGATGGGCAGGATCAGGCCATGCAGCGCGGCGGCCAGGGCACCGAGCCACAGGAGCAGCGCCAGGGTGAATAGCAGCAGGGTCGGCCAGGCGACCGGCGGAGTCTGGTACACCGGTTCCTGCGGGATGCGCGGGCGCTTGGCGGCGGGCACGGCTGCGGACATGGTGTGGCCTGGATGTATTGAACGATCGGTTAATTTAGGCTGACGAGAGGGTGAAGGTCAAGCTATTTTTTTGTCGGGGTTGCTGGGGTGGTGTCGTGCCGCGCCAAGGGTTCCGGCATTGGGAAGTCTGCGCTGCGGAACCCTGGATACCGGCTTGGGCCGGTATGACTTCATTTTGTGTTGCTGTGTTTCGCAGACGTATTCCGCGCGGGCGGAATCAGACCAGGCTGTGTTGTTCGATGACGGCGCTGAAGCTTTTGCCGTTGATGTCGAGGTAGAGCTGGCGCTCGGTGACGGAGAGCGAGACGGTGTTGCGCCGCTCGATGGCCTTGGCGGCGTCTTCGGCGAAGCCGCGGCCGAAGGTGTAGAGCGGGATGGCTTCGGCGCGATGGATTTTCTTGCCGGCGAGTTGGGCCAGCAGGTTGGTGGGGTCGCGGTGGGTGTAGATGGCGGCGCGTCCGGCGTGCTTGCTGCCGCGGTGCAGGCGCTCGGCATCCGGCGCGCCGACTTCGATCCAGGCGGTGATGCGGCCGGTGAGATCGCGCACCAGCACGGCCGGCTCATCGACGGCGGCGACGCCTTCGGTGAAGGCGATGCCTTCCTGGTATTCCAGGCAGTAGGCGAGCAGCCGGGTCAGCATGAACTCGGCGGTCTCGGATGGGTGCCGCGCCAGGCGCAGTTCCAGATCCTGGTAGACCGCGCGGTCGATGTCCGCGAGCTGGATGGTGAAGTTGTGGATGGTTGCGCTGAGTGCCATGGGGGCAGGAGCTTACAGGGTCCCGGCGGGGTGGAACACTTCGGTCCTGTTGCCAGGTGTCCGGCGACGGCGCGACGCGGTGAACGGCGGGTCGCCGACCCGCCCTGCGGCAGGCTTGTGCATATTGGGAGCAAGCGACCGGTTCGGCGTATTGCGGGGTGTTGCTCAGCCGGTTGGCTGGAGGCTCTGGGTGGTGCCGTCGACGCGGTTGCGTCCCAGCGTCTTGGCGCGGTAGAGGGCGGCGTCGGCCAGGGCGATCCAGTCGCGGCTGCCGTGCATGTCCGCCCCGGCCGCGGCGAGACCGATGCTGACGGTGCAGTGCAGGCGGCCGTCCGCTCCGAACGCGCCGCTTTCCACGCTGCGGCGGATGCGTTCGGCGACGACGATGGCCTGCTGCAGGTCGGCGTCGGGCAGGACGATGCCGAATTCGTCGCCGCCATAGCGGCCGGCGGTGTCGACGTCGCGCACGCAGGTCTGGATCAGTCCGGTGACGCCGCGGATGACCTCGTCGCCGACCGGGTGGCCTTGCTGATCGTTGATCGGCTTGAAGCGGTCGATGTCGACCATCAGCAGGGTGGCAGGGCGGCCAAGGCGCTGGTGGCGCTTCAGTTCGCCCAGCAGTGCGTCTTCCCAGTGGCCGCGATTGAGCAGGCCGGTAAGGGAGTCGATGCGGTTCAACTCTTCCAGCTGCTTGTTCTGGCGGCGTACCTTGCGCGCCAGGGCGAAGGTCAGGGTGGCAACGCCGATGGGATAGGCCGTCAGGAACGGCAGGCACAGCAGGATCTGGGGCAGCGAGGTTGTGGGCTCGAAACGGAAGCCGTACAGCGCCAGCGTGGCTGCCGCGGCGATCAACTGGGCCGTGGCGGTGCGCGCCAGGAAGCGCCAGCCGCCGACGCAGATCTTGTCCATCGACAGCATCGCGATCAGCAGGGCGCTGGGCAGCAGGTTGAAGTGCATCAACACGATCCAGACGCCGGCGGTGGCCGAGTCGATCACCAGGTTGCGCCGCTCGGCGGCGTAAGGCTCGGGACTGCGGCGTGCCAGGTACCAGGCCAGGTGCGGCCATGCCACGGCGTTGAAGAGCAGGGCGGCCCAGGCCAGGGGGTTCGCGCCGTTGTGGTAGAAGACGCCGGCCACGCAGAAGAACGCCAAGGCCACGCCCAGGCTGCGCAGCCCGCGCATGCGGTCGATGAAACGCAGGTCTTCGGTGGGGGAACCCTTCAAGCTGCTCCTTGCGGCGGGTTGGGTGTGGCGATGCGGCCGGATATTGGCGAGCGCGGCCATCCGGCGAAATCCAGGTCCGGCAGCGTCCAGGTTGCCGCCGGGAAAAGAATATCCGCTTCTCCAGCGCACCGGGGATATTTCACGGCGGATCGGACCGCGGCTTCGACATTTTCGGACAAATGGGCGGCCGCGCCGCCATGGACGGTTGGGGATCCGTTGCCCTGGTTACCCGGATTCCGGCGAAGGACTTCAGTCGGCGCCGAGGCTTCTGGCCAGCAGGCCGCAGGCGACGAGGGCCAGCACCAGGGCGAAACCGTATTGCACCTGGCGCGCCGACAGCGTTTTCACCAGCCGCCGCCCAAGCAGCATGCCGGCGGCGGTAGCGCCGGCGAACCAGGCGGTGGCCGGCAGCGGCAGCACGGCGCCGTGCAGCAGGGCGATGGCGACGCCGCCGCTGCTGACCGCGGCGATGACCATGAGAGAGGTCGCGACGACGCCGTGCATGCTGACGCCGCTGTAGCGGCGCAACAGGGGCACGATGACGAAGCCGCCGCCGACGCCGAGCAGGCCGGTCATGAAACCGGTGATGGCGCCGATGGCGGCGATGAGCGTAGCGGTGGGCCAGGTCCAGTGGATGCGGCCGGTGTTCTGGTCGATACGCGCCAGGGCCATGGACGATTCGGTGGATGACTCGGCATCGCGCCGGGCGCCACGCAGCAGGCGCACGGCGACCATCAGCATCACCGCGGCGAAAATGCCGCTCAGCCACTGCTGCGGCAGGTGATGCGCGGTGCGCACGCCGAGAAAAGTACAGGGGAAAGCGGCCAGGGCCATCAGCAGGGCGGCACGCCAGCGCACCAAGCGCTTGCGGAAGCCCTCCACCGCGCCGAGGGCCGCGCCGCCGGCCACGGCGATCAGCGCGACCGGGGCCGCCTGCTGCATGGTCCAGCCCATGCCGAAGACCAGGGCCGGCACCGCCAGGATGCCGCCGCCGGCGCCGGTGAGGCCGAGCACCACGCCGATGAGCAGGCCGAGGATGGAGGAGACGATCATCCGTCCAGTCTGCCGAATCCGCGCTGGCCGCGCGAAATGCGCTTACATATTGCGCCGGTATTCGCCGCCGACTTCGTACAGCGAGTGGCTGATCTGGCCGAGCGAGTTGTACTTCACCGCTTCGATCAGGCTCTCGAAGATGTTGCGGCGGTCGCGCGCGGTCTTCTGCAAGGACTTGAGGCCTTCGGGCGCCAGGGCGTTGCGGGCGGCGCGGTAGGTGGCGACGTTGTCGATCTGCTGGCCTTTCTCTTCCTCGGTGGAGCGGATCAGCTCGATGCTGGTGGCGATCTCGCCGCCGTGCTCCTTGGCCAGGAAGGTGTTGACACCGACCAGGGGCAGGGAGCCGTCGTACTTCTTGTGCTCGTAGTAGAGGCTCTCTTCCTGGATCTTGCCGCGCTGGTACATGGTGTCCATGGCGCCGAGCACGCCGCCGCGCTCGCTGATCGCTTCGAATTCCTTGTATACGGCTTCCTCCACCAGGTCGGTGAGGGCGTCGATGACGAAGCTGCCCTGCCAGGGGTTCTCGCAGAAGTTCAGGCCGAGTTCACGGTTGATGATGAGCTGGATGGCCACGGCGCGGCGCACGGATTCTTCCGTCGGCGTGGTGATGGCTTCGTCGTAGGCGTTGGTGTGCAGGCTGTTGCAGTTGTCGAACAGGGCGTACAGGGCCTGCAGGGTGGTGCGGATGTCGTTGAACTGGATTTCCTGGGCGTGCAGCGAACGGCCGGAGGTCTGGATGTGGTACTTGAGCATCTGGCTGCGCGGGGCGGCGCCGTACTGTTCGCGCATGGCGCGGGCCCAGATGCGGCGGGCGACGCGACCGATGACGCTGTATTCCGGGTCCATGCCGTTGCTGAAGAAGAACGACAGGTTGGGCGCGAAGTCGTCGATCTTCATGCCGCGCGCCAGGTAGTACTCGACGATGGTGAAGCCGTTGCTGAGGGTGAAGGCGAGCTGACTGATCGGATTCGCTCCGGCTTCGGCGATGTGGTAACCGGAGATGGAGACCGAGTAGAAGTTGCGGACCTTGTGCTCGACGAAGTACTGCTGGATATCGCCCATCATGCGCAGGGCGAACTCGGTGCTGAAGATGCAGGTGTTCTGCGCCTGGTCCTCTTTGAGGATGTCGGCCTGCACGGTGCCGCGCACGGTGGAGAGGGTTTCGGTCTTGATCTTCGCGTAGGTTTCCGCGTCGACCACTTCGACGCCGGAGACGCCGAGCAGGCCGAGGCCGAGGCCTTCGTTGGTCGGCGGCAGCTCGCCGGAATAGCTCGGGCGCTGCTTGCCCTTGTAGATCTCGGCGATCTTCTTTTCCGCTGCGGCCCAGCGCTTGGGATCGGCCTTGAGGTGTTTCTCCACCTGCTGGTCGATGGCGGTGTTCATGAACATGGCCAGGATCATCGGCGCCGGGCCGTTGATGGTCATGGAGACGGAAGTGGTCGGGGCGCACAGGTCGAAGCCGGAGTAGAGCTTCTTCATGTCGTCCAGCGTGGCGATGCTGACGCCGCTGTTGCCGATCTTGCCGTAGATGTCCGGGCGGGTGTGCGGGTCTTCGCCGTAGAGGGTGACCGAGTCGAAGGCGGTGGACAGGCGCGCGGCTGGCTGGCCGTGGCTGAGGTAATGGAAGCGGCGGTTGGTGCGCTCCGGTGTGCCTTCACCGGCGAACATGCGGATGGGGTCTTCGCCGGTGCGGCGGTAGGGATAGACGCCGGCGGTGTAGGGGTAGTCGCCCGGCAGGTTTTCCTTGCACAGGAAGCGCAGCAGTTCGCCGAAGCTCTTGTAGGTCGGCGCGGCGATCTTGGGGATTTTCTGGTGCGAGAGGGAGTCGCGGTAGTTCTCGACCTTGATCACCTTGCCGCGCACTTCGTAGCCGCCGTACTCGTCGGTGATGCCCTTGAGGCGGGTGGGCCATTCGCGCAGCAGGCTGAGGGAATCGGTGGAGAGAGTCTTGACCGCGTCCTGGTAGCGCTGGCGCAGAGTGGCGAGGGTGCGGTCGCCGGCTTCGTTCAGGGCATCGGAGCTGTAGAGATCGAGCTGCTTGGGCAGCCTGGCATCGCCGACTTCGTGCAGTGCCTGCCAGAAGGCCTGGGCGCGGTCGGCGGCTTCGGCCTGACGCTCGATTTCGCTGTTGATGCCGCGGCCGTTCTCGGCGATCTCGGCCAGGTAGCGCACGCGATTGCCGGGGATCAGCACGGTGGCGCGCGGCTCCTTCAGGCTGGTGTCGAGGTCCGGGGTCCACTTCTCCGCCGGCAGGCCGAGTTTCTCGCGCAGCAGGCGGCACAGGTTGGTGAACATCCAGGTCACACCCGGATCGTTGAACTGGCTGGCGATGGTCGGGTAGACCGGCACCTCCTCGTCCTTCAGCTCGAACTTGACGCGGTTGCGCTTCCACTGCTTGCGCACGTCGCGCAGGGCGTCTTCGGCGCCGCGGCGGTCGTATTTGTTGAGCACCACCAGTTCGGCGAAGTCGAGCATGTCGATCTTCTCCAGCTGGCTGGCGGCGCCGTAGTCGCTGGTCATGACGTACATGGGGAAATCGACCAGGTCGACGATCTCGGAATCGGACTGGCCGATGCCGGCGGTTTCGACGATGACGAGGTCGTAGCCCTGGGCCTTGAGGAAGCCGATGCAGTCCTTGAGGACGATGCTGGTGGCGGCGTGCTGGCGGCGCGTGGCCATGCTGCGCATGTACAAGCGCGGGCTGCGCAAGGAGTTCATGCGGATGCGGTCGCCCAGCAGGGCGCCGCCGCTGCGGCGGCGGGTGGGGTCCACCGCCAGCACGGCGACGCGGATCTCGGGGAAGGCCTGGAGGAAGCGCAGCAGCAGTTCGTCCACCACACTGGATTTGCCGGCGCCGCCGGTGCCGGTGAAGCCCAGCACCGGCGTCTTCTTGCCGGCGAGGACCCACTGCTTGCGCAGCTTGGCCAGCTCGGCTTCGCCGAACAGGCCTTCCTCGATGGCGGAGAGCATCTTGCCGACGCTGATCTCGTCGTCGAGCGAGACCTGTGCCGGCTCGGCGGTGGCGACACGGTGCGATTCGGCGCGCTTGACCAGATCCTCGATCATGCCGACCAGGCCCAGCTTGGCACCGTCGTTGGGATGATAGATGCGTTCGACGCCGTAGTCGTGCAGGTCCTTGATCTCTTCCGGGGTGATGGTGCCGCCGCCGCCGCCGAAGACCTTGATGTGGCCGGCGCCGCGCTCGCGCAGCATGTCCACCATGTACTTGAAGAACTCGGTGTGGCCGCCCTGGTAGGAGGACAGGGCGATGGCGTCGGCATCCTCTTGCAAGGCGGCGCGCACGATGTCTTCGACCGAACGGTTGTGGCCGAGGTGTACCAGTTCCGCGCCCTGGGCCTGGATCAGGCGGCGCATGACGTTGATGGCGGCGTCGTGGCCGTCGAACAGGCTGGCGGCGGTGATGAAGCGCAGCGGCGCGGTACGCGCGGCATCGCCGGCTTCGGCGGGCGGGGGAGTGGGGACAGGGCGGGACATGAAACGTCTCCAGTAATGGGTCTTACGCGATTGGCCCCGATTTTAACGCTTTACAACGCTATGACGGGGTAATCGGGCTTGTTTCAACGGCTCGCCCCGGGTTCGTTGCGCGCCGCGAGTATGCCGGACTGCGGCCGCAGGGGCGGGGACCAGCCAGGCCGCCATTTCACACCTGATTGCGCGCCACAGCCTCCCGCAACTGGGTGATATTTTCGCGCAGCATGTCGGCCACCAGCTCGTCGGTGCGCGGGTCGCGCAGGACTTCCTGCACCACGTCGAGGCCGGCGTCGACCACGCTGGCGACGATGTCGTCGTAGAACGGCAAGCGTTTGAGGCGGCCGGTGCGCGGGTCGGCGCGCAGCTTGTCGGCGATCATGGCGCGCAGTTCGCGGTGGTTCTCGTCGAGGGCGCGGGCGATGTTGCGGGTATAGGTGCCCTTTTGCAGCACCTCGGCGACTTCTTCCAGCACGGCGATGGTGATGGGGCCGCTGATGGCATCGACGATGCTGGCGGAGAAGCGGTCGACCAGGCGGTAGGTGAATTCCGCGCCGAGGGCGCGGTCCGCCGCCATGCCGAAGCGCGCCAGCAGGATGACGATACGCAGCACCCGGAACAGGCGGAAGCCGCGCAGCGCCGGGTGGGCGATGGGGATCATGCCGAGGATGTCGTACCAGTTGTGCAGCAGGTAGCGCCAGCGCCAGCCGGCCTGACGCCAGCGCCACAGGAACTCGGCGGCGAAGATGGCGCAGATCAGGTAATCGCCGCGGATGATCCACCAGCGGTCGGCGGCGCTGACCGGTCCCCAGGTTTCGTAGCCGAGCAGGCCCACCGAAAGCAGGGCCAGCAGGAGCATCGACCAGTCGAGCCAGCCGATGCTGCGCAGCGCCTGCGGCAGGGAGTGTGCTTCCGGCGGAGTTGTCGGTGCCTGATCTGTCATGAAGCAGGCGGAGTGGCGCCGAGCATGTAGGCCTTGTTGGCGGCAAAGAAGGCGTGGAACCGGTCCGCCGGCAGGGCCTTGGAGAACAGCCAGCCCTGGACGTAGTCGACTTTCAGCTGGCGCAGGTAGGCGAGCTGGGCGGGTGTTTCCACGCCTTCTGCCACGGTCTTCAGCTTGAGCTGGCTGGCCATGCGCACGATGGTATCGACCAGTCCGGCGGTGACCGATTCGGTGCCGATGGCGTCGATGAAGGCCTTGTCGATCTTCAGGTAGTCGAAGGGGAAGCGGCTCAGGTACTTGAGGCTGGAGTAG
>JAQGNS010000157.1 GCA_028291705.1 Nevskia sp. | reverse complement strand
CAGGAACGGCGGAAGGTCGATTCGGCATTGGGATCGGGAATCGCTGCGCGCTGCTGCGGCTCGGCGAAAGCCGGAAACGCCGCGAATTCCTTGCGCCGGCCTTCGCGCACGGCATCGGCCAGTTCCTCGTGGAAATCGGTGAAGAACAGGAAGGGCTCGTCGGCGCCCCACTCCTCGCCCATGAACAGCAGCGGCGTCTGCGGTGAGAGCAGCTGCAAGGCGATGGCGGCGCGTAGGGCCTGCGGCCTGGTCAGCAGGCTCAGACGTTCACCGAGGGCGCGGTTGCCGACCTGGTCGTGGTTCTGCAGGAACAGCACGAAGCGGTCCGGCGCAAGGGCGGCGCTGGGCGTGCCGCGCGGCCTGCCCTTGTGGCTGGGTGAAGGTTCGCCCTGGTAGACGAAGCCCTCGACCAGGCAGCGCGCCAGCTTGGCCGCGGAGACCTCGGCGTAGTTGCGGTAATAGCTCTCGGTCTCGCCGGTGAGCAGGACATGCAGCACATTGTGGCCGTCGTCGTTCCACTGCGCGTCGTAGCCAGCCTCAAGGCGCGCGGCGTCGTTGTGCTCGTTCTCCAGTACCAGGTGGACGTGCCGTCCCGGCTCGGCGGCGGCGCGGACGCGCCTTGCCAGCTCGTCCAGGAAATCGCTATCGCCGATGGCATGCACGGCGTCCAGGCGCAGGCCGTCGAAGCGGTATTCCATCAGCCAGTAAAGTGCGTTGGCGATGAAGAACTCGCGCACCTGCGGCCGTTTGAAATCGATCGCCGGGCCCCAGGGTGAGGCGCGCTGCTCGTCGAAGAACTGCGGCGCATAGCTGTGCAGGAAATTGCCGTCCGGCCCGAAGTGGTTGTAGACCACGTCGAGGTAGATGCACAGGCCCAGGCCATGGGCGGTGTCGATCAGCGCCTTGAGTTCTTCGGGTGTGCCGTAGGCCGCACTCGGCGCGTAGGGCAACACGCCGTCGTAACCCCAGTTGCGCGTGCCGGAGAAATCCGCGATCGGCATCAGCTCCACCGCGCTCACGCCAAGCTCTTTCAGGTGCGGCAGGCGCTTGGCCACTTCGGCGAAGCTGCCGCCGTAGCAGCCCACATGCAGCTCGTAGATCACGCTGCCTGGCCAGGGCCGGCCGTTCCAGTCCTGGTGCTTCCAGGCATGGGCACGTGGATCGACCACCACGCTGTGGCCGTGAACGCCGCCGGCCTGGGCGCGCGACGCCGGGTCCGGCACCCTGAGTCCGTCGCCGACGCGGTAGCGATAGCGGCTTCCGGCACCGCAGTCCGCGGTCACGCTGAACACGCCGTCTTCATCGCGCCGCATCGGCAGCGGCCCGGAGTCTTCCAGTTCCAGCCACGCCTGTTGCAAGGCCGGCGCCCACAAGGAAAAGCGCGTCTGCCCGCTCTCCAGAAACTCTGCGCCGAAGGGCAGCTTCACCGCATGGCCGGGATTCATGGTTCGCTGTCCACCGCCGCCACAGCCTCCGGCGGCTGTTCGTTCGAGGCCTCAGGCTTACGCTGTTCCGCGAGGCTGGCCAGGACGGCGGCATCCACTTCGGCGATCAGGGCCACGGCGCTGAATGCCGCCACGGCGTATTGCTCATGCGCCGGCGCGGGATCCGGCTTCGCCGCCCCATCGGTATCGGACAGCACGCGGTATTCGAGCGCCGGCTCCGGCAGCTTGAACTCATGCGGCGCATCATCGGAATTGAACAGCAGGATGGCGACTTCCAGTTTGCCGTCCTTGCGCCGCACCGCGCGCCGCACGCCGAGCAGGCGCGCATTGGGATTGTCCCAGTCTTCCTGCGACAGGTCGGTGCCGCGCTCGTCGAACCAGATGATGTCGCTCAGTCCGGGCGCGACCTCGACCCGGCCGTGCTGGAAATTCAGCCCCTGGAACACCGGATGCCTGCGGCGGATCTCGATCAGCCGCGCGGTGAAGTCGCGCAGCGCCGCGCCGCGCGGCGCGCCGGGCAGGGACCAGTCCAGCCAGGCGGTCTCGTTGTCCTGGCAGTAGACGTTGTTATTGCCTTGCTGGGTCTGGCCGAACTCGTCCCCGGCCAGCAGCATCGGCGTGCCCTGCGACAGGAGCAACGTCATGAGCAGGTTGCGCTTGGTCCGTTCGCGCAGGGCCGTGATCTGCGCATCGTCGCTCGGCCCCTCCACACCCCAGTTGCGGCTCTCGTTGTGGTCCGAGCCGTCGCGGCCATCCTCGCCGTTGGCGTCGTTGTGCTTGGACTCATAGCTGACCAGGTCCTGCAGGGTGAAGCCGTCGTGGGCGGTAACGAAGTTGACACTGGCCCAGGGCTTGCGCCGGTGATGATCGAACATCTCGGCCGAGGCCTGCAGGCGCGCCGCGAGCGCGCCGCGCATGCCGGCGTCGCCCTTCCAGTACCTGCGCACGTCGTCGCGGAACTTGCCGTTCCACTCGGCGAAGCCCGGCGGATGATTGCCGATCTGGTAGCCGCCGGGGCCGATATCCCAGGGCTCCGAGATCAGCTTGAGGGTGCTGAGCAGCGGGTCCTGCATCAATGCATCGAAGAAGCCGCTGCCGGGATCGAAGCCGTTCAGCTCGCGTCCCAGCGATACGCCGAGGTCGAAGCGGAAGCCGTCGACACGGAATTCCGTCGCCCAGTAGCGCAGCGAATCCAACACCAGCTGGATCACCCGCGGATGCACCGTGTTGACGGTATTGCCGGTACCGGTGTCGTTGACGTAGTGGCGCGGGTCTTCCTGCAGCAGCCGGTAGTAGCTCACGTTGTCGAGGCCGCGGAACGACAGCGTCGGTCCCAGTTCGCTGCCCTCGCAGGTGTGGTTGTAGACCACGTCGAGAATCACCTCGATGCCGGCGGCGTGCAGTTGCTGCACCGCCCACTTGAGCTGGCCCAGCGTGCCGTCCGAAAGATAGGCGTTGTCGGGCGCGAAGAAGCCGAGCGTGTTGTAGCCCCAGTAGTTGGTCAGGCCGTTTTCCAGCAGGTTGCGGTCGCGGGCGTAGGCATGGATCGGCAGCAGTTCCACCGCGGTCACGCCGAGCCGCTTCAGGTAGTCGATGCTGCGCGGGTGTCCCAGCGCGCCGAAGGTGCCGCGATCGTGCGGGGCGAAGGTCTGGTTGCGCTTCGAATAGCCCTTGACGTGCATCTCGTAGATGACCGTGTCGGACCAGGGCACGCGCGGCGCATGGTCCTTGCCCCAGTCGAAGTGATCGTCCACCACCATCGCCTTGGGCATGTAGTCGGCGCTGTTGCGGCGGTCGAAGGCCAGGTCAGCCTTGGGCGCGCCCAGCCGGTAGCCGTAGAGCGCGTCATGCCAGCGGATCTCGCCGGAGAGCTGGCGCGCGTAGGGGTCGAGCAGCAGCTTGTTGGGATTGAAGCGGTGGCCGTTGGCCGGATCGAAAGGGCCATACGCGCGATAGCCGTACAGCGTGCCGGGACGGGCGCCCGGCAGGTAGCCGTGCCACACGCTGTCGGTGCAGTCCGGCATCGGCAGGCGCGTCTCGTGACGGCCGCCCGCATCGAACAGGCACAGCTCGATGCGTTCCGCGTGCTCGGAGAACACCGCGAAATGCGTGCCGCGTCCATCCCAGTGCGCGCCCAAGGGGTGGGGCGCCGAGGGCTGCAGGCGGTCGGCCGTGGAATCTGTCATCGAAAGATCCTTCTTTCAGTAAATCACGGCGCCATCCGGCGCCGCGGGCTCGACTTTGCGGCTCAACCTTCCGCGATCAGGAAAATGGTCGCGAGCGGCGGCAGCGTCAGTTCCAGCGAAAAGGGCAGTCCATGGCTCGGTGTCGAGCGCGTGCATACCAGACCCTGGTTGCCGACATTGCTGCCGCCATAGATGGCCGCGTCGCTGTTGAACACCTCGCGCCAGCCGCCGATGCGCGGCGCGCCGATGCGGTAGCCGTGGCGCGGCACCGGCGTCAGATTGCTCACCGCGATGACCGGCGGGTCTTCGTCTCGTCCCGAACGGTAGAAGGCGAAGACGCTGTTCGCCGCATCGTCGCCCACCAGCCAGTGGAAGCCGGTGTCCTCGCAATCCGCCGTATGCAAGGCGGGATGCGCCGCGTAAAGCCGGTTGAGGTCGCGCACCGCGCGCTGCACGCCGCCGTGGTACGGATCGCCCAGGGCGCCCCAGTCCAGCTGCGTGTCGTGGTTCCACTCGCGCTGCTGCGCCAGTTCGTCGCCCATGAACAGCAGCTTCTTGCCCGGATGCGCCCACATGAAGCCGTAGTAGGCGCGCAGATTGGCGAAGCGCTGCCAGCGGTCGCCCGGCATCTTGCCGATCATCGAACGCTTGCCGTGCACCACCTCGTCATGCGACAGCGGCAGCACGAAGCGCTCGGAGAAGGCGTAGACCAGGCCGAAGGTCAGCTGGTTGTGGTGATAGATGCGATGGATCGGGTCATGGGCGATGTAGCTCAGCGTGTCGTGCATCCAGCCCATGTTCCACTTGAAGTCGAAGCCCAGGCCGCCCTCGCGGGTGGGCCGCGTCACGCCGGGCCAGGCGGTCGATTCCTCCGCGATCAGCAGGGCGCCCGGGCAGCGCTCGTGCACCACGTCGCTGAGGTGGCGCAGGAAATCGATCGACTCCAGGTTCTCGCGGCCACCGTATTTGTTGGGAATCCACTGGCCCGCCTGACGCGAGTAATCCCGGTACAGCATGGAGGCGACGGCATCCACGCGCAGTCCGTCGACGTGGTAGTGCTCCAGCCAGTGCAGGGCGCTGGCCAGCAGGAAGCCGTGCACCTCGCGGCGTCCCATGTTGTAGATCAGCGTATTCCAGTCCTGGTGAAAGCCTTCGCGCGGGTCTTCGTGTTCGTACAGTGCGGTGCCGTCGAAGCGCATCAAGCCGTGTGCATCGGTGGGGAAATGCGCCGGCACCCAGTCCAGCAGCACGCCCAGCCCCGCCTGGTGGCAGCGGTCGACGAAGGCGGCGAAGGCCCGCGGATCGCCGTATTCCGCATGCGGCGCGAACAGCCCCAGCGGCTGATAGCCCCAGGAGCCGCCGAAGGGATGCGCGGTGATCGGCAGCAGTTCAAGATGGGTGAAGCCCTGCTCCAGCACGTAGGGGATCAACTGATCCGCCAGTTCATCCCAGGACAGCATGCGGTCGCCATGCTCGCCGCCGCGCCGCCACGATCCGGCATGCACCTCGTAGATCGAGATCGGCGCGTGCGGCGACTGCGCCGCGGGCCGCCGCTCGATCCAGTCCGCATCGTGCCATTGCAGCGGTGCGGGATCGGCCACCACCGAGGCGGTGCGCGGCGGCCGCTCCGATTGCAGGGCCACCGGATCGGCCTTCTGCGGCAGCGGGCCGTTTGCGCCGAGGATGTCGTACTTGTACAGCGCGCCGGGATCGAGCCGTGGGATGAACAGCTCCCAGATGCCGCCTTCCAGCCGCTTGCGCATCGGGTGGCGGCGCGCGTCCCAGTTGTTGAAGCCGCCGACCACCGACACGCGCCGCGCGTTCGGCGCCCAGCAGGCGAAGCGCACGCCGCGCACGCCGTCGACGGTCATCGCCTGCGCGCCGAGGCATTGCCCGAGCTGCCGGTGATTGCCTTCGGCGATCAGGTGCAGGTCCATTTCCCCCAGCAGCAGGCCGAAGCTATAGGGGTCCTCGGTCTCCTGCACCGCGCCCGGCCAGTGGATGCGCAGCACGTAGCCGCCGTTCGCCTGGATCAGGCCGGCGAACAGGCCCGGCATCTGTACCGGACTCAGCGTACCCAGGGCAGCGCCAGAGCGCGACAGGATTTCCACCTGCCGCGCCTGCGGCAGGAACACGCGGACGACGGTCCCCGCCGCGCCGGGGTGCGGGCCGAGCAGGGAAAACGGATCGCCTACCTCGGCCCGCTCCAGGGCCTCGGCGGCGGCGGGCGGCAGCAGCAACTCGTTGGGATGACTGTCCGGCATCAAGCTTTTTCCGTTTTGGTCAGACGCTGGGTGATTTCCGCCAGGCCCCGCAGGGGCACGATCAGCCAGGGCGGGCGGTTGGCGATTTCGTAAGCCACTTCATAAGCGGCCTTTTCCAGCGTGAAAAGATCGATCAGGGCCTGCGCCGACTGGGTGCCTTTGCCATCATAGGCCACGGCTGCCGCTTCGCCGTACTGCGCCAGGAAGGACTCGTGCGAAACCGCGCGGAAGCGCTCGATCACCGCGCGCATGCGCTGCATCGATTCCTCGCTGCGGCCCTCAACGCCCGGCGTGGTCATCGACGCGGCGTATTCGAACGAGCGCAGCATGCCGGCCACGTCGCGGAACGGGCTGTTCCTGGCCCGGCGCTCCTCCAGCGGCCGGGCCGGCTCGCCCTCGAAGTCGATGATGTAGGCATCTTCCTGGGAGACCAGGATCTGTCCCAGGTGCAGGTCGCCGTGGGTGCGGATCAGCAGCGAGCCGAGCCCGGCCTTGGCCAGCTTCGCCGCGATGCGGTGCAGGCTCCTGCGCTGCCGGATCAGCTCCTGCGCCAGCAGCCGGAGTTCCTCGCTGGCCCATTGCTGCTGCTTGCCGAGCAAGTGCAGGGCTTCGTCGATGCGCGCCCGGGCCGCCTCCGCCCAATGCGCGCAATCGGCATTGGTGGCGCGCTGCGGCGCGAAGGCCGGGTCGTCGGAAGGCTGCGCCAGGACCGTGTGCATTTCACCGATGCGCTTGCCGAGCACGCCGCTGAAGCGGGCGAACTCCTGCAGCGCATCGACTTTCTGCGCCGCCTCGCCGTCCTCCATCGGCAGCGCCGTATCCTGGATCGCCCGCTCCAGCATGTTCTGCGTCCAGGACCAGGCGTCGCCCTGGTTGTGCAGGAATTCCTGCACCACCATCAGCACCCGCGGCGTGCCGTCGGCGCTGATGCGCGATACCTCGCCCAGCATCGGCGCGATGTTGGAGAAACCGCGCTCGGTCAGCACGCGTCCCATCTCCGCCTCCGGATGCAGGCCCGGGCAGATATGCCGGATCAGCTTCAGGATGACGCGATCGCCGATCGACAGCGAGCTGTTGGACTGCTCCGCCGCCAGCAGGCGCACCTCCGCGTCCTGGGCCAGTTCCACCTGCGCCAGCCGGGAGGTGGGGCTGAAGCGCAATTCGCCATCATCGAGCGGGATGCGGCTGTCCTGCCGCAGCAACGTCAATACTTCATGCGCGAAGGCGGGAACGGTGAAGGCGTCGGTGAGCAGGCCCACGCGCCGGCCGTGGCGCAGGCGGGTCAGCGCCAGCTGGTATTGCAGGGCGCTGGCATTCTGCTCCTCGTAGAGGAAACACAGCGGCAACTGGAAACTGTCCGTACCGCGCTCCGTCTCGACCTCGATTTCCGCCAGCAGGATGGGGATGGCCGGGCTGAGCGGGGTGGCGTGGGTGATGCGCACGCCGCGCAGCGTTTCGTTCTTGACCGAGAACCAGCGCCGTTTCGGCAGGTAGGTCGGCAGGGTATCGCGTTGCAGCAGCCCGCGCGCCGGCTCCTTCAGCAGGTCGGCCAAGCCGTTGCGCACCACCAGGGTGATGTGGTCCGGCATCGGCTCCGGCGTCGCCGCGTACCAGGAGGGCATCTGCGCCTCCGCGGCGAGCTGGAACCAGTAGAAGCCGTAGGGTGGCAGCGTCAGCAGGTAGGGCAGCTTGCCGATCGGCGGAAAGGCCGAACCGCCGATCATTTCAACCGGCACATGGCCCTCGAAACTGGCCAGGTCCAGCTCCACCGCCTGCGCCGAGCGCGACACGTTGGCCACGCACAGGATGGTGCGCGGCGCCTCGTTCGATGCGGTGTATTCGCGCAGGTAGGCCAGCACGCGGCGGTTGCTCGGGTAGAGCAGCTTCAGCGTGCCGCGGCCGAAGGCCTGCTGCTGCTTGCGGATGCCGAGCATGCGCCGCATCCAGTTGAGCAGGGAATGCGGATCGCGCGCCTGCGCCTCGACGTTGATCGCCTGGTAGCCGTACAGCGGATCCATCACCGGCGGCAGCACCAGCGAGGCCGGATCGGCGCGCGAGAAGCCGCCGTTGCGGTCGAACGACCACTGCATCGGCGTGCGCACGCCGTCGCGGTCGCCCAGGAAGATGTTGTCGCCCATGCCGATCTCGTCGCCGTAATAGATCACCGGCGTGCCAGGCATCGACAGCAGCAGGGAGTTGAGCAGCTCCACCCGCCGCCGGTCGCGCTCCATCAGCGGCGCCAGGCGGCGGCGGATGCCGAGGTTGATGCGCGCCCGCCGGTCCGCCGCATAGCGGTCCCACAGGTAGTCGCGCTCCTTGTCGGTCACCATTTCCAGCGTCAGCTCGTCGTGGTTGCGCAGGAAGATCGCCCACTGGCAGTTGGCGGGAATATCCGGCGTCTGCCGCAGGATGTCGGTGATGGGGAAGCGGTCTTCCTGCGCCAGCGCCATGTACATGCGCGGCATCAGCGGAAAGTGGAAGGCCATGTGGCATTCATCGCCCTGGCCGAAATACTCCTGCGTATCCTCCGGCCACTGGTTGGCCTCGGCCAGCAGCATGCGGTCCGGATAGTGCGCGTCGATCTCGGCGCGGATGCGCTTGAGGATGGCGTGCGTCTCCGGCAGATTCTCGTTGTTGGTGCCCTCACGCTCCACCAGGTAGGGCACGGCGTCCAGACGCAGCCCGTCCACGCCCAGGTCCAGCCAGAAGCGCATCACCGACAGCACCGCCTTCATCACCTGCGGGTTGTCGAAGTTCAGGTCCGGCTGGTGGGAATAGAAGCGATGCCAGTAATAGGCGTTCGCCACCGGGTCCCAGGTCCAGTTGGATTTCTCACTGTCGACGAAAATGATGCGCGTGCCGGCGTACTTGCCTTCGTGGTCCGACCAGACGTAGAAATTGTGGGCATTGGAGCCGGGCTTGGACCGGCGCGCGCGCTGGAACCAGGGATGCAGGTCGGAGGTGTGGTTGATGACCAGTTCGGTGATGACGCGCAGGCTGCGGCGGTGCGCCTCGGCGATGAACTTGCGCGCGTCGGACAGCTTGCCGTAGTCCGGATGCACATCGCGGTACTCGGCGATGTCGTAGCCGTCGTCGCGTCGCGGCGAGGGATAGAAGGGCAACAGCCAGATGGTGTTGACGCCCAGGCCGGCGATGTAATCCAGCTTCTCGATCAGGCCGGCGAAATCGCCGACGCCGTCGCCGTTGGCGTCGTAGTAGGACTTCAGGTGCAGCTGGTAGACCACCGCATCCTTGTACCAGAGCGGGTCATTGATGAACTTGACCTTGGAGGCCTTGCCGCGTGGGCCGGTCATGCGCCGGCTCCTGCTTTCCGCACGCGCCAGATGGCGAAGGGCAGGCGGCCCGGATCGAAGTACCAGTGCTGCAGCTTGCCGCGCCAGGTGAGGGGAGTACCGGTCATCAGTTCTTCAACCTCCAGGCTGTCGTGGTCGCCGAGGCCGAATTCCCACAACGGCACTTCGAGTTGCGCTGCCTGCGCGTGGTGCGGATCCAGGCTCACCGCCACCAGGATGAAATCGTCCGTGTCCGGTGTGCCTTTGCCGTAGAACAGCACCTGGTCGTTCCAGGCGGTGTGGAATTTCACCCCAAGATGCGTCTGCAGCGCCGGGTTTTCGCGGCGGATCTGATTGAGGCGGGAAATTTCACGAATGATGTTGCCCGGCGCCTGCCAGTTGCGCCGCCGCACCTCGTACTTCTCCGAATCCAGGTATTCCTCTTTCCCCGGCAGCGCCGCCGCCTCGCACAGCTCGAAACCGCTGTACAAGCCCCACAGCCCGGACAGCGTCGCCGCCAGCGCGGCACGGATCAGGAAGCCGCCGCGGCCGGAGGTCTGCAGGAACCAGGGATTGATGTCCGGTGTGTTGACGAAGAAATGCGGCCGGTAGAAATGCCGCGGCTCGCCCTGCGCCAGCTCGGTCAGGTATTCGGTGAGCTCCGGCTTGGTGTTGCGCCAGGTGAAATAGGTATAGCTCTGCGAGAAACCGATCTTGGCCAGGCGATACATCATCGCCGGCCGGGTGAAGGCCTCGGACAGGAAAATGACGTCCGGATGATCGGCGCGGATATCCGCGATCAGCCACTCCCAGAAGGGCAGGGGCTTGGTGTGGGGATTGTCGACGCGGAACAGCTTCACCCCTTCGCTGATCCAACCGCGCACCACGTCGCGCAGCGCCAGCCACAGCGAGGGCATCGCGCCGGCGGCATAGAAGTCGACGTTGACGATGTCCTCGTAACTCTTGGGCGGGTTCTCGGCATGCCGGATCGAACCGTCCGGCCGCCAGGAAAACCACTCCGGGTGCTGCTTCAGCCAGGGGTGGTCGGGCGAACACTGCACCGCGAAATCCAGCGCCAGCTCCATGCCGTGCTCGGCTGCCGCCGCGCGCAGCCGGCGGAAGCCCTCGATGCCGCCCAGTTCGGGATGCACCGCATCGTGCCCGCCTTCGGGACTGCCGATTGCATACGGGCTGCCGGGATCGCGGGGGCCTACCTGCAAACTGTTGTTGGGGCCCTTGCGATGCGTCGTGCCGATGGGATGGATCGGCGGCAGGTACAGCACGTCGAAGCCCATCGCCTGGATGAAGGGCAGGCGGGCGATGACGTCGTCGAAGGTTCCATGCTGCTGCTCGCCTTGCACCTGCGAGCGCGGGAACAGCTCGTACCAGGCGCCGAAGCCGGCGGCCTTGCGTTCCACCTCGATGCGCAGCTCGACTTCGGAGCGCGTCTCGAAGGCGCGCGGATCGACACGGGCCATCACCGCCGCGGAGGTCTCGCTCAACAGCAGACCCACCTGCAGCGATTCGTCCGGATTTTCCAGGCCTGCTGCAAGCGCCTGCAAAGCCTGCAATTCATTGCCGGTGGCACGCCCGCGCGCCGCCTCGATCAGTTGACGGCCTTCCAGCAGTTCCTGCGTGATGGACTTGCCCGCCGCGTGCTTCTTGTCGAGTGCGTTGCGAAAACTGCCCCACTGGTCGAGCCAGGCCTCGATCCGCAAATGGTAACGGCCGGGCTGCGCCGGCTCGAACGGCGCGCGCCAGCGATCATTGCCCAATGACTGCATCGGCAAGGATTGAAGCTCCGCACCGGCATGGAGCACCAGCGCCCGGGCCGCGATCTTGTCGTGGCCATCCAGGAAGATATCGGCCTCGATCTCGACCCGCTGTCCGACCACCGCGCAGGACGGAAAACGTCCGTTTTCGACCAGCGGTGAAACCGCCGCGATGACGATGCGGGGCGCCGCGGTTGCCGCGCCCACATCGGGGCGGTTCACGCGGGCGGCGCCGTCCGCGATTGTGTCAGCTTGCGGCATGCCGTTCCTTGGCACCATGTGATTCCCGAATTTTGCGTTCGTTGCACCGTCGCGTGCCTCTGGCGGTGACCGGTCCGTCTCCTGGTATGGACAGCGAATCCCGGCTGCCGTTCGATCCCGGCGGCTTCAGCGATCCAGCAGCATTTCCGGCGTCACCAGCGTAACGCCGCCGGGGCTGACATGGAAACGCTTGCGGTCCTCGTCGAGGTTGCCGCCGATCACGGTGTTGTCCGGGATGACGCAGCCCTCGTCGATCACCGCTTTATGAATGCGGCAGTTGCGGCCCACCAACACGCCGGGCAGCAGCAGCGAGTCGCTGACCGTGCTGCCCTCGTTGACTCGCGCGCCGGAGAACAGCACGCTGCACTTCACTTCGGCGCCGGAAACGATGCAGCCGCCGCTGACCAGCGAATCCGAGGCGCTGCCACGGCGGCCGGGATCGTCGAACACGAACTTCGCCGGCGGCAGTTGCTCCTGGTGCGTCCAGATCGGCCAGTCCTTGTCGTACAGGTTCAGTTCCGGCACCACGTCGATCAGTTCCAGGTTGCCCTTCCAGTAGGCATCGACGGTGCCGACATCGCGCCAGTAGCCCTGCTTGCGCGGCTCGTACAGGTCGGTGAAGGGGAAGGCGTACACCACGTTCTCACGGATCACCGCCGGAATGATGTCCTTGCCGAAGTCGTGGCTGGACTCGTTGACCCCGGCATCGCGCGACAGCCACTCGAGCAGGAACAGCGCGTCGAACACATAGATGCCCATGCTGGCCAGGGCGGTGCCGGGCTTGCCGGGCATGGCCTTGGGCTGATCCGGCTTCTCTTCGAAGCCCACCACGCGACTGTCCTTGTCCACCTCCATGACGCCGAAGCTTGCGGCCTCGTCCAGCGGTACTTCCAGGCAGCCGACGGTGATTTTCGCGCCGCAGCGCGCATGGTGGGCCAGCATGCGGCCGTAGTCCATCTTGTAGATATGATCCCCGGCCAGGATCAACACATGGGCCGGCTGGTGCAGCTTGATGAAATCGATATTCTGGAACACTGCGTCCGCCGTGCCGGCATACCAGGACGGAGTTTCGGAGCGTTGCTCCGCCGGCAGCATCTCGACGAACTCGCCGAATTCGCCGCGGAGGAAACCCCAGCCCCTCTGCAGGTGTCTGATCAGCGGATGGCTTTTGTACTGCATCAGTACGCCGACGCGCCGGATGCCGCTGTTGATGCAATTCGAGAGGGTGAAATCGATGATCCGGAATTTTCCGCCGAAGGGCACGGCCGGCTTGGCGCGTGTGGCGGTGAGCTGCATCAGCCGCGTACCGCGACCGCCCGCCATCACCAGCGCCAGGGTATCGCGGGTCAGGCGGCTGACAAAACGGGCATCTCTCGCGCCGGCCATCGGATCCATCCTTGGGTTGATCACTGCGGAGCGTTGTGCGAGCCTCCCGTGCCTGTTCCGTGGCCCGGGACTCAATCGTGCGAGCGGCACAACACCGGTATGACCATGCGCTACAAGGAAGATTCAACCCCGTCACTGAGCGGCACCTCGATGAAGGTGCTGCATGTTGCCGCCGAGTGCTTCCCCCTGGTGAAGACCGGCGGGCTTGCCGACGTGGTCGGTTCCCTGCCGCGGGCGCAGCGGCGCATCGGTATCGACGCGCGCGTCGCCTTGCCCGGCTACCGCGGCCTGTCGCGCCGCCTCGAATTCACCCGCACCGTGGCAAGCTTCGACCTGCAGGGTTTCCAGCTCAGCGTCACCGAGGGCATGCTGAACAGCGTCGAAGGCCCCGAGCAGCGCCTGCCGGTGTACCTGTTCGAATGTCCGGAGCTGTACGACCGTGCCGGCGACCCCTACCGCGACGCGGAAGGCAACGAGCACCCGGACAATGCCTTGCGCTTCGGCTGCTTCGCCGAAGCCGTGGCGCGCTTCGCCCTGCATCGTGGCGACGGCTTCTCGCCGGCCCTGGTCCATCTCCACGACTGGCAGGCGGCGCCGGCCGCCGCCTGGCTCAGCACCCAGCCACAACGGCCCGCGGTGGTGACGACCATCCACAACCTCGCCTACCAGGGCCTGTTCGATTACCGGACTTTCCAGCAGCTCGGCTTTCCGGAGCGCTGGTGGTCGCCGCAAGCCATGGAATTCTGGGGCCGGTGCTCGTTCCTCAAGGCCGGCATCCAGTTCAGCGACGCCATCACCACCGTCAGCCCCGGCTATGCGCGGGAAATCCGGACGCCGGAGTATGGTTGCGGCCTGGATGGCAATCTGCGGGCCCGCGCCGCCGATCTGCACGGCATCCTCAACGGCATCGACACCGCCGTCTGGGACCCGCAGACCGATCCCTTCATCGCGGCGCACTACACCGCCGGCGATGTCGTCATCGGCAAGAGCGCCAACAAGTCCGCCCTGCAGGAAGAACTCGGCCTGGCCGTCAGTGCCAGGCCCCTGGTCGCCTTCATCGGCCGCCTCGCCGACCAGAAGGGCGCCGACCTGATCCTGGCGGCCCGCGAAGAACTGCTGCGGCTGGATGCGCAATACGTGGTCCTCGCCACCGGCGACCGCGCCCTGCAGGAAGCCTTTGCCGCTTTTGCCGAAGCCGCGCCAACCGACCAGGTCGCCATCCGCCTGCTCCACGACGAAGTGCTGGCCCACAAGATCCTCGCCGCGGCCGACCTGCTGCTGATCCCCTCGCGTTTCGAGCCCTGTGGCCTCAACCAGCTCTACGCGCAGCGCTACGGCACCATCCCGGTGGTGCGCAGCACCGGCGGTCTCAACGACACGGTGGTCGATGCCGATACGGCCGCGCTTGCCGCCGGCCGCGCCACCGGCGTGCATTTCCGCGACGCCGATGTCGGCGGAGTGCTGTACGGCGTGCGCCGCGGCCTGGAACTCATCGCCGACGAGGCGACACGCGACCACTTGCGCCAGGCTGGCATGGCCAGCGACTTTTCGTGGCTGCGCTCCGCCGGCGACTACCGCAATCTGTACCGCTCCCTGCAGGAAACACGTCCCCGCGGCCCGCTGGCGGCGGATTAAATCCGCGCCTCCGTACCTGGTAAAAAATAAACGGATTGCCGGTATTTTTTACATGCGCCGTCGGGTGGATGACAGGAAATCCCGACTGACTCCCCGCCCGGCGCGGCATTCATTGCCCGGTAATCCACATCGTTCCCTGGCACGCTCCATGCTGCCCTTGTTTACCGGCCATGGAAGCGCCGGTTACGCAAAGCAAAGGAGCGACCGCCATGAGCGTACACGCCGCAGCCGATAGCCCGGTCAGCAACTTCATTGTCCATGCGCGCGACCTGCGCATGGATCATCGCCTGTTTCGGCAATTGCTGGAGCGCTTCGAGCTGCACGACCAGCCCATGGTGCGCCGGGACATCATGCAATTGGTGGTCGACCTGTTCGACCTGCATTCCGCGATCGAGGAACAGGTCTTTCCGGTGGTCCACGACCTGTCCCTGGAACGCGACGCGGTCTACGACCTGATGGAACAGGTCGAAGGCACCGACGCCCGCAGCCAGCTCCATTTCGCCCGCGGCCTCGAACTGAAGCGCGCCTTCGAGATTTATATCGAAAAGGAAGAGTCACAGCCCCGGCGCATCGCGTCACGGCAGCTGGAGCGGACGCGCAGCAACCGCACCCTGTTGCAGGAGCGGATGCAACTGATAGCCCAGGCCGAGCAACTGCTGCGTCTGCATTGACCTCTACCGGCGGCGGATCCGGCGTTCATGGATTGATCCGGCCGGGAAGTATGCCCGGCGCAATCCGCGGTTCACCCGGCTTCAAGCCACCAGCCGCGCCATTCCTTCCATCACCGGCTGCACCATTCGCCGCGCCATCGGCGCCATGTCCAGCGGCTTGAGCAGCATGTTCACCGACATGCGGTGCGGGATGTGCTTGCCGACCAGCTTGCGCAGGCGTCCGGTGATTTCCTTGTATACCGCCTTGTCGTAAGGCTGCCCCGGATGCCGCGCGGCGTGAACGTGCCGCAGCGCGATGTAGGAATCCTCGTCCTCGATCACCCGCAGGCGGTGCCACAGCGCGCCCAGCACCTGCGTACGGCTGGTGTTCTCGATCTCGCGGTACTGGCGGAAGTACTTGTAGAAATACTTGTAGTGCCCCACCTCGTCCTCGAAGATGTGCTGGGTCAGTTGCGCCAGCACCGGCTCGCCGCTGGCATGGTGCAGGGCGGTGTAGTAGCTGGCCGTACCCATCTCCACCACGCAGCGTGAAGCCAGCTCCAGGCTGCGCAGCGGCAGCAGCATCTCCGGCTTGCACAGCGCGCTGTAGTCGGCGAAGAACGCGGCGTACCGCGCCTCCCAGTCGAACTCCGGCCAGGCATGCCGCACATATTCGCGCAGGGCGCGGCCGTGCTGCAGTTCCTCCGGCTCCCAACCCTGCTCCAGCCATTCGCTCACTTCCCGGTTGCCGGCGAAATGCCGCACCAGGTTGCGCGTGTAGAGGTCCGAAGTGGTCTCGATGAAGGAAGCGCCGGCTACCATATAGAACAGCTCTTCACTGTCCACCACGCAGTCCCGGCGCAGTTCGCTCCAGGGAATGCTGTCCAGTGTCCAATGCTGCTTGAGGCTCATGGCTGCTTCCTTTTTCGAACGGGCAGAGCGCCGCTCGCGGGTGCGAACGGACGCCGGGCCAGGCCGGTTCCCTGCTTTGACGTCCCCATGGGCGCCAAAGTTGCGTAAAGACAGTTTGCAGCAACGGCGGGATCCAGGCGGGGCAGACCGGCGCCATCGGCCGGATCACCGCCACAGACTACGATATTCCCCGCGGCATCGGTCGATCCGGAGCGTCGCGGCCCATCGAACGGCCGGTACGGTTTGGGGTAAAGCCACAAGAACGCGATTGATTCGCGCCGCGCGCCGTAATATTTTGGGATGGATGCTCCGGATGCTGCACCGCCCGGATCAAAGACCCGGACCAACGACCCGAACCAACGAACCTTCACCTTGCAAGCAGGCGGCAATCGATGACCGAAGTGAGCGATACGCAGGAAACCGTGCGCCTCGATGTCTGGCTGTGGGCCATCCGCTTCTTCCGGACGCGCGCCCTCGCCAAGCAGGCGATCGAGGGCGGCAAGGTCAAGATCGGCGGCGCAGCGGGAAAGCCGGCCAAGTTGCTGCGCGTCGGCGACCGCCTGGAAGTCACCCGCGGCCAGGACCGCTACGAAATCGAAGTCGTCGCGCCGAGCACCCAGCGCGGCTCAGCCCCGCAGGCGCAGCAGTGCTATCGCGAAACCGAGGAGAGCCGCACCGCGCGCGCGAACGCTGCCCAGCAGCGCCAGATGGCGAACGCCGGCTACGCCAAACCGCCCACCAAGCCCGACAAGCGCGCGCGCCGGCTGATCCACGCACTCGGCGATATCGACGCATTCTGAAACAGGCCTGAAAGTATCAAGCCTGCGCGCATGTCGGCGTGGACCATCACTCCCTTCCCTGCGTCGCCTTGATCAGGTTGTTGCGCAGGGTGACGACCGCCTTCAGCGAAGCGGAGAACTCCTCCGGCGTCAGGCCCGTCTCCTTCAGGAGATTCATGCCGAACCCCCGCTCCCGCAGGCGCCGTCCAGCATCCGTCAGGCTTACCAGCACCTGGCGCTCATCCGCGGGATCGCGCTGCCGGCGCAGGTAACCCATCACCTCCAGCTTCTTCAGGATCGGCGTGAGCGTGTTGGACTCGAGAAACAGCTTCTCGCCCAGCCCGCTGACGGTCTGATGGTCCTCCTCCCATAACGCAATGATCGTGATGTATTGCGTATAGGTGAGGCCCAGTTCCTCGAGAATCGGCTTGTAAGCCTTGCCGAAGGCGAGGTTGGCCGAATACACCGCGAAGCACAGGAACTCGGAGAGCTTGCGTGTGCTCGGATCGGCGGCGGCGGTGGTATTCATCCATGTTCTCCTGAGCGTGAGGGTGGTGCTTCACGATCCGTGCATTATACATCGTATACGATTTAATCGTAAAAGCTTGACACCAGAAAATCTGCCGGTATCATACATCGTATCCGAATAAATCGGACACGATCTAAAAACGAACCTCGTCATCTTTATCAAGGAATTCAACATGAACCACGTCGAAAAAGTCCTGTACACCGGCAAGACCCACACCACCGGTGGCCGTGACGGCGCCTCACGCAGTTCCGATGGTTATCTGGACATCAAGCTTTCCTCCCCCGGTACCTCCGGCATGGGGACCAATCCCGAGCAGCTCTTCGCCGCCGGCTGGTCCGCCTGCTTCATCGGCGCCATGGGCCTCGCCGCCGGCAAGATGAAGGTCGCCCTCCCGGCCGACCGTGCTGTCGACGCCGAAGTGGACCTGTGCAACACCGACGGTGCCTACTTCCTCCAGGCCCGCCTCAACGTCAGCCTGCCGGGCCTGGACCGCGAAGTCGCCCAGGCCCTGGTGGACGCCGCCCACCAGACCTGCCCGTATTCCAAGCTCACGCGCGGCAACATCGACGTCGTCGTCACCCTGGTCTGAGTCTGGACCCGTCACGGAACCGGCCTGCCCGCAGGCCGGTTTCCGCCAAGCCGTGCAATACACGGCGCCTGACGCTCAAAGACCTCCATCAATGGATACGCACCCCATGCACGAAGCCATCGACCACGATCGCCGCCGCTTCTTCGGCGCCGCTGCCATGACCATCGCTGCCGCCCAACTCGCCATCAACGGTTCCGCGGATGCGCAATCCAGCAGCACGGATCCGTCGAGGCCGCGCGCCATCAAGCCAGGCTCGAACACCGCGTTCGGCACGCTGAAGCAAATCAAGGCCGGCGTCCTCGACGTCGGCTGCTACGAGACCGGCCCTGCGGATGGCCCGCCCGTCATCCTCCTGCACGGATTCCCCTACGACATCCACAGCTATGCGGAAGTCGCTCCCATCCTCGCCGCCCACGGCTGCCGCGTTATCGTGCCCCACCTGCGTGGCCACGGCACCACCCGCTTCCTCGACGAGGCCACGCCCCGATCCGGCCAGCAGGCCGCCATCGGCGCCGACCTCCTCGCCCTGATGGATGCCTTGAACATTCCCCACGCCGTACTTGCCGGCTACGACTGGGGCGGACGCGCCGCCTGCGTCGCCGCCGCGCTCTGGCCGGAACGCTGCGCTGGCCTGGTCTCGGTCAACAGCTACCTGATCCAGGACATCGCCAAGGCCGCCGTGCCGCTCCCCGCCAAGGTCGAATCGGGACTGTGGTACCAGTTCTACTTCCTCACCGAACGCGGCCGGGCCGGGCTCACCGCGCACCGGCGCGACATCGCCAGAATCCTCTGGACCAACAATTCCCCCACCTGGCATTTCGACGACGCCACCTTCGAGCGCAGCGTCGCCGCCTTCGACAACCCCGACTACGTCGACGTCGTCATCCACTCCTATCGCCATCGCCTGGGTTCTGCGCCGGGTTACCCGCAGTACGCGGATCTCGAGCAGCGCCTCGCCGCGCTGCCGCCCATCACCGTACCGACCATCACCCTCGACGGCGGTGCCGACGGCGTCATCCCGGCAACGGACGGCAAATCCACCGCCGCCAGGTTCACCGGCCAGCGCCAGCATCGAATCATTCCGGGTGTAGGCCATAACCCACCGCAGGAAAGCCCCGCCGCATTCGCAGCCGCGGTGTGGGACCTGGCGTCGAAGAGCGCGAAAAGCAGTTGAAGAATTCTCCGAAGCGATTCCATGCATCGCTTCACCATCTCGAAGGAACCGTCATGCGCACCACGCTCAAGCATCTATCCGCGATAGCTGCCTGTATCCTGCTGTCCGCCGCCGCATCCGCCCAGGATGCCAAGGACCTTCCCGCCGCAGCGGCTCCCGTCGCAAGCAAGGCCTCGCCGATCTACGGCGTCACCATCCCCGCCGGATACCGCCAGTGGGAAATGGTCGCCGTCTCCTACGAAGCGCCCTTCGACGAATTCCGCGGCATCCTCGGCAACCCGCTGGCGATGAAAGCCTACCGCGATGGCAGGTTGCCATTCCCGGACGGCGCCATCCTCGCCAAGCTCGCCTGGAAGCGCGTGCCCTTACCCGAGTCCGAAGGCGCCTTCGTCCCCGGCCCCGCCACCACGGTCCAGATCATGGTCAAGGACTCGAAGAAATACGCCGCCAGCGGCGGCTGGGGCTACGGCCGCTTCATAAACGGCAAACCGGTGGACGAGGCGCAGCACCAGACCTGTTTCGCCTGCCATCAAGCCAAGGTGAAAGGGCACGACTTCGTCTTTACGCGCTTCGCACCCTGAAGGTCGATACTGAGGATGTGCGTTGCGGCGGAGATAGAATCGCCTGTCACCGCACCCGGGATATCCGATGATTGAAGCCTCCTGCCACTGCGGCGCCATCCGGTTTGCAGTCGAGACCGCGCCGCGCGACGTGAACGACTGCAACTGCTCCATCTGCCGTCGCTATGGCACGCTCTGGGGTTATTACCGGCTCCCACAGGTACGCTTTGCCGCCGACAACGGGCCTACCGACATCTATACCTGGGGCGGCAGAAGAATAGAATTTCACCGCTGCCGCAAGTGCGGCTGCATCACCCACTGGTTGGCTACGGACCGGGCCGATGAACGCATGGGCGTCAACGCCCGGCTGATGCCCGCTGAAGTGCTCGCCGGCATCCCGGTGATCCACGGCGACGGTGCCTCGATGTAGGCGGGGATTGATTCCGCCGCTTACTCCCGGCGTACCCGCGGCCAACGGGGGCTGCGGGTACGCAGCCGTTCAGGCCTCGAAGTAGCGCATTTGTTCCAGGTCGGCGATCAGCCCAGGCCCGGCCGGGTGCCAGCCCAGTCGTTCCCGTGTCTTCGCGCTCGAAGCCGGAAAATCCAAACCGACGAACATCGCGAGCCACCCGAAATGGGCTGCCATCTCGTCCGGAGAGATGGCAACGACCGGCACCTTCAAGCCGCGGCCAATCACTTCCGCGATGTCCCGTGCCGGCACGCCTTCTTCAGCCACCGCGTGATACCGGCTGCCGGCTTTCTGCTTCTCCAGCGCCAGCCGGTACAAGCGTGCGACATCGTGGAGGTGCCCGGCCGGCCAGCGATTGAGTCCGTCGCCGACATAGGCGGAGACGCCTTTCTCGCGGGCCAGCTCCACCAGGGGGCTGACGAGGCCCTGCTTGACCGTGTTGTGGACTTGGGGAAGGCGTACCACCGATACATTGACCCCAGCCGCCGACAGCGCAATGCCCGCCAGTTCCGAAGCCTTGCGCGGATTCGGATGATCGGGATTGAAGATGTCTTCGCTCGCGGGCTGACCATGTCCGGCGCTGCCCATTCCCGTGCCGGAAGTGATGAGCAGGGGGCGGTCCGATCCGGCGAGCGCGGCGCCGAGCGCCTCGATGGCGCGCGTGTCCTTTTCGCAATTGGCCACGAAATTCGAGAAGTCGTGGTCGAAGGCGCAATGGATCACGCCGTCCGATCCGGAAGCACCGCTGCGCAGGCTCGCCAGGTCTTCAAGATTTCCCCGATGCACCTCGGCACCAGCGGCGATCAGGGCCTGTGCGCCCACATCCGACCGCGTCAGTCCGAGCACCTGATGGCCGGCGCCGATGAGTTCCGGAACAATCACCGAACCGATAAAACCGGTCGCGCCGGTCACAAAAACTTTCATTGAAACTCTCCATGGCGTGGATGGAGGTTACTCTCGGCCTTTATAATATCCGGGTAAAGTAGTGGCGTTATACGGGTATAAGCACTAACAGGATGGTCTGCACGTGATGGACGAGAACCGGTTGGGTCTCTATCTGAAGGATCGGCGCGGAAAGCTTGACCCCATAGCCTTCGGCCTTCCGTTGATCCGCAGACGAACGCCCGGGCTGCGGCGCGAAGAGGTGGCGCAGCGCGCCGGGGTGAGTGCCACCTGGTACACCTGGCTCGAACAGGGACGAGGCGGTGCGCCCTCAGCCGGGGTGCTCGAACGGATCGCCCACGCGCTGATGCTGACGGATGCGGAGCGCGAGCATCTCTTCCGGCTTGGGCTGGGCAGGCCGCCTGAGATTCATTACCAGGCGCAGGCACCCGAGGGCGTGACGCCACGCCTGCAACGGGTGCTCGACTCGCTGGAACTGAGTCCCGCCATCGTGAAAACCCTGACCTGGGATATTGTCGCGTGGAATCGCGCTGCCGCTGCGGTGCTGACCGACTACGGAAAACTCCCTCGCGAGCAACGCAATATCCTGCGCCTGATTTTCTGTAGTCCGCGCGCCCGCGCGGCGCAACAGGATTGGGAAAGCGTGGCGCGGTTCGTGGTGGCGGCCTTCCGCGCAGACGCAATTCGGGCGGGATCGGCGAAGAACGTCGAAGCCTTGGTCGAAGATCTCAGTCGCTTGAGTCCGGAATTCAAGCGGATGTGGCAAGACAATGATGTCCGCAACTATGGCGAGGGGACCAAATACATCCTTCACCCGACCGTGGGCCGGCTCGGGATGGAATATTCGTCTTTCGCCGTCGATGGGCGGCCGGATCTTGGAATGGTGATCTACAACCCGTCAACGCCGGAGGATGCCGACCGGATTCGTTCGCTGATCAAAACTTACCTGAGTGCCTGATGCCATAAAAAGAAAGCCGGCGTGGAGCCGGCTTTCTTGTTCAAGAGGGCAGGGTAATCAGGCCCGGGACACCATGAGTCAATCGCTCCGATTGAACTGGAACCCAACGATGGCCTAGTTGTGGGCGAGCAGCGGACTCACCGCCACGTCGATCGCCTCACGCGCCCTGAAGATGCGCGAGCGCACGGTGCCGATCGGGCATTCCATTACCTGCGCGATTTCCTCGTAGCTCAGCCCCTCCATCTCGCGCAGCGTGATCGCCTGCCGCAGATCGGCCGGCAGCTTCATCATCACATGCGCAACCGTGTCCTTGATCTCGTCGGCCAGCAGGTTGGCTTCCGGCGTGGCCAGATCGCTGAGATGTTCCTCATGCCCGTATTTCTCGGCATCCGCCACATCCAGATCCTGGGTGGCCGGACGGCGTGAACGCGAGACGAGATGGTTCTTGGCGCTGTTGATGGCGATGCGATATAGCCAGGTGTAGAACGCGCTCTGCCCGCGGAAACTGCCGAGCGCGCGATACGCCTTGATGAAGGATTCCTGCGCCACGTCCGGGGCGTCGCCTTCACCAACCAGGCGCGCTACGAGCTGGATGACGCGGCCCTGGTACTTGCGCACCAGTAACTCGAAGGCAATCTGCTCGCCACCCTGCGCCCGCACCACCAGCGCCTGATCGGCGTTGTGATCGACCTGCGCTTCGCGGGCAACCACCGGCTCGGCCTGCGCCGGCACAATATGCGCAACAACCGGCGCCCGCAGCGCGCTGGTCTGCGCAGCCAGCGCCGTGACCTTGCCCTGCCGGCTCGGGGCCTGCGCCGCACGTTGACGGGTGCGGCGGCCAGCGGTGCGGGTGTTCAGCTTGATCAGGGCTACTGCGCTCATTTTTTATTCTCCGGGGTTGGGGACTCGTGTCCCGGATATACGAGCGAGCGGCGTGCCATCTTCGAGGTCGAAGCGAAATATCAATCCGTTCAGCGTGTTAGGCCTTCATCGTCATCTGGTTGCCAGCCATGGATTCGCCAAAGCGTGTAAGACCTACATACCCGATTGTAAAAAGCGGAATCCGCTTCGGGCGGTGACGGATGGATGCTTTTTTATCAGGCGCGCGTATACGGGTGATGCCGGATGCCGTACTCATACAGGGGGTATACGCCCACCAGACCGCGCCCCAGAATGAATCAAACGAGGTCGGAGAGGACCCGTCCGGATCCTGCTTGCAGCAGGATTGAGGACGCATCAAGGGGGATGGAAGCCATGGAAAAAAGGCCGGCAGTTGCCGCTGTCTTGTTTGCGGCCGTCACGATACTCAGTGCCTGCGGCGGTTCCTCTGATTCCGGCGGGGGTGGCGACACCGCTGCGCCGCCCACAGCGCATGCGGCAGGCATCATCCGCATCAGCGTCGACGGCCTGGGCACGCCGCATCCCGTTGCGACTGCCACCAACATCGACCAGCCCAATTCCCAGAGCATCGGTGGCCCGCAGGCCCGTGTGCTGAGCACGCAACCCTGCTTCCTGCAGATCCAGGGCAGCCCGATCGACTCCGGTGCCTTCAATACTGCATCCCAGCAGTACGCTGCTTTCACTTTCCTGGTGCGCAATGCCCAAGGCGTCAGCGGCAACGGCTGCACCGCCGGTACTGCCAACGGCGCCCTCAGCAACGTCACCCTGGTCGGCCTGGTCGAGCCCGGCTTCGCCATCAACGGCACCCCGTTTATCTCGCTCAAGAAATTCGACGGCAGCAACGAGCCGGCCAGTATCGCCACCACCATCCTGCCCACGCACGGCATGGTCTTCAATCCGCTGCACGACGCGGCCGAGGTGCAAGTCGGCGCGGAATCCCTGCAGGTCTTCAGCGAGTCCCAGATCGCCGGTATCGCCATCGACCCGGAAGATGTTGCGGGCTCCTACCTGCTGCCATACGGTTTCGTGGTGCACAACGTCAACCCGGCACTGGGGCGCACGCTCCAGGCCAACCCCCAGTCAGGGGAGTTCGACGGCCAGTTCACCTTCGCGGTGAAGCTGCCCACACCGGGCAGCAAAGCCAATGCCGTGTACTCCTTCCAGTACGACCTGCAGGTGCTGACCGACAGCACCACCCGCGTCACCCAGAGCCCGGAGGAACAGAATCCGCTGGGCGACCTCGCTGCGAACCTGCGCGCCGCTACCCTCTCATCCATCGACCTGGCGGTGCTGGGCGGCAGCCATGTCACCGCCAGCAACATCGGCGACCCCATCTGCACCGTGCGCAGCGCCGGCCCGGTCGCCAGTCCCACCGCCTACCTGGTCAACGCCGGCAGCAGTCCCAACCTGGCTTCGGCGCCTTACAACCTCAGCGGAATAGCACGGACTGCTGCCGTTCAGACCGCTTTCTGCCAACCGATGACCTTCACCAACGTCGCCACAGGATTCGTGGTGAACAGTTCAGAGTCAGTTCGCGCTGCTGTAGGGACCAGCTATATCCTGAATGGCGGCAATCTTTCCTACGGGCATTCGGCTCCGTTTTTCGCCGGCGAGAAAGTCGATTTCAGTCTGACCAGCCTGCTCACCAGCAGCGGCAGCACCCATCCCGCACCCTTCGTCGGCAGTTTCTACGTTGGCGGCGTGACGCCGTCGGAGGCGCAGTTCCGCAGCTACAGCAGCGGCAACATCACCGGCACGACACCGGCGGGTGTCGCGGTCGCCGACTTCGATCACGACGGCATCCCGGATCTGGCGATCGCCATGACCGGCAACAACTTCGTCAGCATCTACTACGGCAATGGGGATGGCACTTACGGTGTGCAGACCTCCTTCTCCACCGGAACCGCGCCTTCGGCGGTAGTGGCGGGAGACTTCAACGGCGACGGCTATCTCGATCTGGCGATCACCAACAGCACCACCAACAACGTCACCATCCTGCTCAACCAGGGTGGCGGCAACCGCTTCTTTTCCGCCGCCAGCGGTTCGCCCGTCACCGTCGGTACCAAGCCGGTGGCCATCGCGACCGGCGATTTCAACAACGACGGCAAGCTTGATCTTGCCGTCGCCAACTTCACCAGCAATACGGTATCGGTACTGTTCGGCAGCGGTACCGGCACCTTCGGCGTCGGCACTATCGGCGTCTCCGGGCCCACCGGCTTCAGCGCCATCGGCGCCGGCAAGTTCCACGGCGGCAGCAACACCGACATCGTCGTCGCCGCGCAGACCACCAACCAGGTGTTCCTCGCCATCGGCAACGGCAGCGGCGGTTTCAGCATCGCCGCGGCCAACCTGTTCGGCTCGGCCCAGGGCGTGGGCACCACGCCGGTGGCGTTGGTGGTGGCCGACTTCAATCACGACGGCATCCCGGACGTGGCCACGGCGAACAAGGGCAGCAACAACGTCAGCGTGCTGTTCGGCAATGGCACCGGCGGCCTGTCCGGCGGTACCTACGGCTCGGGCGTGACCGCGCCCGACGGCATCGCCGCGGGAGACCTCGACGGCGACGGCAACATCGACATCCTCAACTCGAACTCCACCACGGGAACGGTCCTCGCCGGTTACGGCAACGGCTCTGGCGGCTTCTCGTCGCCGGCCAGCGCCACCACCGCCGTGGGCACAGCCCCCGGCGCGATCGCCATCACCGACCTGAACGGCGACGGTGCCGCCGATGCGGTGGTGATCAACAGCGCCGCCAACACCTTCTCGGTACTCCTGGGCAACAATACGCGCAGCCTAGCCGTCCCCTCGGCAGTGCTGGCGCAGGCCTCGGCCGCTACCGGAAGCAACCCCATCGACGCGGTGGAAGCCGACTTCAACGGCGACGGCAAGCTCGACGTCGCCGTCACCAATGGGAGCAGCAACAACGTGACCATCCTGCTCGGTGACGGCGCCGGTCATTTCACCGCGGCTTCGGGTTCGCCGGTGACGGTCGGCACCACGCCTTATCACCTGGTCGCGGCGGACTTCGACGGCGACGCCAAGATCGATCTCGCCGTGGTCAACCGCGGCTCGGGCACCGTCACCCTGCTCAAGGGTAACGGCAACGGCACCTTTACCTCGCAAGGGTCGATCTCGGTGGGTGCGACTCCCGCCTGGGTCACGGTGGGCGACTTCAACGGCGACGGCAAGCCGGATCTGGCGGTGTCCAACCAGGGCGCCACCAGTGTGTCTATCCTGCTCAATACCGGCAGTTTCGGCTTCAGCAGCAACCTCACGGGGAACGCCGTGCTGGCCGGCCCCTGGGGTGTGGAAGCGGCTGATTTCAACGGCGACGGCAAGCTCGACCTGGCGGTGTCCAACTCCAACGGCGGCAGCGTCGGCATCCTGCTGGGCGATGGTGCGGGCAATTTCAACCCGGCACCGACTCCCTCGTACGCCGTCGGCTCGGCACCCGATCCCATCGCGGTGGGCGACGTCAACGGCGATGGCTGTATCGACGTGATCGCGGGCAATTACCTATCCAACAACGTGTCGGTCCTGCTCGGCAACTGTGCCGGCGGCTTTGCCGCGGCGCAGAACTACAACGTCGGCATCAACCCCTTCGGCATCCGGGTCCGCGACCTGGACGGCGACGGCGTGGCGGACGTGGCGGTCGCCAATTTCGGCAGCAACAACGTTTCACTGCTGCTCGGCTCGAAGTCCGGTGTGCTGACACCGGCCAAGGGCTCGCCGCTGTCGGTCCGCCAAAATCCCGGAGCAGTGGCTGTGGGCGATTTTTTTGGTACCCACGAGCTAGGCATCGTGGCGACTGCCTATAGCGCCAACGCGATTTCCATCGTGCCGCAAAAATAAGGGTGCTGCCGGCAAGCTGATTGCCAGGCAGGCAGGAACAGCTTTCAACCGAAGCAAGGGGGAGGGACCATGGAAGTCCAGCAGTCCGCGGAAACGGTAAAGCCGGAAGCAGAAAGCGAAATCGGCAAGAAAACATATCAGGAGCCGAAGCTGGTTGAACACGGCCAGTGGACGGAAAAAACCCGTGTCCCCATCGGGGGTTCTGGCGGATAAGTCCGGGCAGGGCGGGACCGGGCAGGCCGCACACCGCCTGCTCGATTTCGGCAGGCAGATCCTGGCCGCCGCACCTCGGCTCACCATGGCCGCGGTGGTCGGCATGGTCTGCTGCATCGTGCTCGAACTCGCCGCCCTGCTCTTGCTCACGCCGCTGCTGGCGCAGGCGCATAACGACGGCGCTGCAGCGCGTGCGCCGCTTGCCGGCTTGTTCGATCCCATCGCGGCGCGCCTGGGATTCGACGGCCTGCTGTGCGGTTATGTCGTGGTGCTCGGCCTGCTGAGCGTGGTCCTCCAGTATTCCGGCATCGTGCACCGCCGCATCGCCTATGCCTTTGTCGGGCGGCTGCGCTGCGACTTGCTCGCCGGCCTGCTGCGCGCGCGCTGGACCTTCGTCAGCGGTCTCAAATCGGCGGAGGTGACGCACGCGCTCACCACCGCCACCGTCTACCTGGTGATCGGCGCCCAGCAGTTCTGGCAACTGCTTTCCGGCTGCCTGGTGATTGCCGTCTACACCGCCGTCTGCGCCGCCTGGTCGCCACAGATCACCCTGCTGGCGGGGCTGGGCCTGGCGCTGCCGCTCTGGCTGGGCGCGATGCGCAGGGACGCTTCGGGGGCGGTGCGGCGGCGCTATGCCGAAGCCGGTCTCGCCTACGACGCCACCGTGGCCGACTCGCTCGCCGCCGTGCGCTGGGCCAAGACCCATGGCCTGACCGCGCGCGTGTTCGGGGAGCTGAAACAGACGCTCGATGTGTATGCCGATGTCGACCTGGCACTGCTGCGGCATGCCAGCGCCAATCGCACCATGCAGGCCGCGTGGGGTGCGTTGATGATGGGGCTGACGCTGTACCTGGCGTTGATCCGCCTGCATCTGCCCCTGGCCCAGATCGTCGTGCTGCTGTTCGTCTTCTTCCGCCTGTGGCCGCGGGTCGGCTCGCTGATGACCACCTATCACCAGATCGATCACGCCCTGCCGTTCCTGGAGCAGACACTGCGGCTGACGCAAACCATCGAGGCTGCCGCGGAGGCGGGCTCGGACAGCGGTGGCGAGCGCATGGCGCTGCGCGGCGCAATCGAGTTGCGCGACGTTTCCTTCCGCTACGGCCCGCAAGTGGATGGCCGATCGCCCGTGCTCGACCGGCTCAACGCCAGAATCGATGCCGGCGCCATCACCGCGTTGATCGGGCCGTCCGGCACCGGCAAGAGCACCCTGCTGGATCTGGTGGCGGGGCTCCTGCAACCGACCTCCGGGCAGGTGCTGATCGACGGGCGCCGGCTGAGCCCGGACCTGCTTGCCGCCTGGCGCAATTCCATCGCCTGCGTCGGCACCGACAGCCCGCTATTCCACACCAGCCTGCGCGAAAACCTGTGCATGGGCGCGCCCGGTGCCAGCGATGCGGAGCTATGGCAAGCGCTGGACTTCGCCGCCGCCGGCGATTTCGTGACGCGCCTGCCGGACGCCCTCGACACCCTGATCGGCGATCGTGGCGCGATGCTGTCCGGCGGCGAGCGCCAGCGCATCTGCCTCGCGCGCGCCGTGCTGCAACGCCCCGCGCTGCTGATTCTGGATGAAGCCACCAATGCCCTGGATGCGGAAACGGAAGCCCGCATCTTCAGCCGGCTGCGGGCCTGGCGGGGCGACCGCACCGTGCTCATCGTCAGTCACCGGCCGACCGTACGCGCACTCGCCGACCACGTCCTGGAGCTCAGATGTGGAAACCTGGTGTCGCTGGATCGTGGTGGCAGCGGCGCGCCTGGCGCAATCCTGAAGCCTGCGGCAATGGAACAAGAGGAGGCGATTCGATGATCGATACGAAAACCGCGGTGGCCCGTTCGCCGGAACTGGTTGCAACCGGCCTTGGCAATGGCGAACTGGCGCTGCTGAGCATCGCCAACGGCAAATACTTCAGTGCGAATCCGCTGGGGCGCAGGATCTGGGATCACCTCGATACGCCCAGAACAGTGGAGCAACTGCGGCAACTGATCGTTGCCGAGTATGCCGTGAGCGCGGACCGCTGCGGCGCCGACCTGGACCGGTTCCTGTGCGAGATGATCGGCGCGCGGCTGTTGCATGTCCTCAACTGACCTCGTCGGACGACTGGCCCTGCTGGGCCCGCGGCGGCTGATGCTGCTGGTGGAAGCGGCCGCGAGCCTCGGCGTGGCGACGTTTCAGGTCCGGTGGAACGGTCGGAGCCTGTCGCGTCTGCTTGAATCGCCCTCAACCCCCAGGCAGGCAACGCCTGCCCTGACACCGCAGCAGTTTGACCGGATCGCCTGGTCGATCAACGCCATCGGCGTGCGCTTGCCGCGCGATCCCACTTGCCTGATGCGCGCGCTGGCAGGCAGGTCCATGCTGGCGCGCCGTGGCGTGGACAGTTGCATCCGCATCGGCATCTCCGAGGACTCCAGTGATTTCCGCGCCCATGCCTGGGTCGAAGTCGGACAACAGCCGGTGCTCGGCTGGATCAGGAACGAACGCTTCACCGTGCTGGCGCAGATCAGTTAAGCGACGCCGTCGGATTCATCAAGCAGATCCGGATTGATAATCCCGGTGGGGCAGGGGAATGTAGTGCAGCCCTGTCCATGATCAGGCGATTCCAGGTATCCAGCGCCAGGGTACGTCCTGCATGTACTGCCGGTATTCCGCGTCTTCGGCCAGGAAGCGTTCCTCGACGATGCCCTTGATGGCGAAGAGCACGCCGCCGATGATCGCTATCGCCAGGTTGGCCGGCGAATACCTTTGCAGTACCGCCGCGCACAGGGAAATGAACAGGGCGGTGTAGATCGGGTGGCGCACATGGCCGTAGGCGCCGTGGGTGACCAGCTTGCGCTGCGCGGGGACGATGCCGATATTGCGGCCCAGGCTGAGCCTTGCATAAATGCCGAGGCAGGCGCTGAACAGGCTGATCCCGCTGGGTATCCAGTTCGGAACCAATGCCGCCCCGGTCTCGGTGAATGTGATCACCAGGTAAGGCCAGTAGGTCGCCACAAAGGCCAGCAACCAGTACCAGGGATTGGAGGTGACGCGCACCGGGCTGCGCCGAATGCTCATCATGCCGATCCACAACAGCATGTGCGCCATCAACACGATGGTGGTGAAGTGCAGGATGCCCGCCCGGAATTGCGTATAAACCACGTAGATATACGGCGTGCAGGCCACGACAGCGATCGACCTGTCGAACAGCGGCTCCCGCAGGCGCGACATCAGGCCGCCGCGGGCTGGGGCGTTGTCGCCGGCGCCTGTAACGGGATCGCTCATGAAGTCATGGTTTCCGTTGCGGTGTTTTGCTGCCCATGCAGCGCAGTAGGAGGCTGCGACTCTTTTGCCATCGCGCAAAAGCGCAACGCCGCCCCGGTCGAAGTGTCCCGATTCGGGATGCTAAACCAAAATTGCATCGAACGGTGATCTTGGCCCGGACACCAAAACAAAAAGCCCGCGGCGGAGCGTCATGAGTTCGGCATCGGCTTCACGTAAAAAACATTTTGACACAAATGTTTTGTTGAACTAGGATGGACCGCATAAGCACGATAAGCCGCGCCTCATTGCGCCGCGGCCAAGCCAAGCCGGAGGATCGCGTCTGGTCGAGGGCTGTCCAGAGCAATGCAGATATGAAGCAGAACCGATCGCAGCCATTGCGGGTGATTCAGTGCGGCACCGGCGTAGCCGGACGCCAGGCGCTACGCGCCATTCTCGGCAACCCGTCATTCGATCTGGTGGGGCTCTTGGTGCATGGCCAGAGCCGGGCTGGAGAAAAGGCCGCCGCGATTGCGGGTGTCGACAGCGCTTGCACGGTACAAGCGACCACGTCGTTTGAAGATCTTCTGCGCATCGAAGCCGAAGCGGTGTGTTACATGATGCTGCTGCCCGATGTGGAGCAGATCTGCGCCCTGCTCGAGTCGGGAAAGAATGTCGTGACCACCGCAGGCCTGATCTTTCCAGGCTGGAGCGACGCCGGAATGGCCGCGCGCCTGAAGCGCGCCTGCGCCAAGGGGGACTCCACGTTCTACGTAACCGGCATCAATCCCGGCTGGGTGGACGAGATCCTGCCCTTGACCATGTCGGCACTGTGCCGCGACATTCGTTCCATAAACATCAGGGAATACGCCGACTGCGCCAAATATCCGGCACCGCACATCCTCAACGTCATGGGCTTCGGCCGAACCGTCGAGGATGTACGGTCCGGAAAACTGCCGGACCTTGCGACCATGCGCGATTTCTTCACGCAATCGGTAGTGGCGCTTGCCCAGGGTCTGCATCTGGAGCTGGATGAAATCAACGAGTCGCGCGAATTCGCGGTCACGCCCCACGCCTACGACATCGCCGCCGGGCACATTCCGGCAGGCACCATCGCCGGGCAGCGGTGGCGGTGGCAGGGCATGGCGGCTGGCGTACCGCGCATCGTGCAGGAAACCTACTGGATCACGGCCTTCGACCTGGGCGAGAGCTGGCCGCGATCGGGGGCTATGGACAACGATACGCAGTGGCGCGTCACCATCGAAGGCACGCCTTCCTTGCGCTGTACGTTCGAGCCGCGCTACAGCTTTCTCAGGACTGCGGCGAGCCAGATCGTCCCGGATTTCAATCCATCGGGCCTGGCAACCGCGATGGCCGCGGTCAACAGCCTGCACTCGCTTCGCGACGCCCCATCCCGTCCCCTGACCAGCGCGGAGCTGCCGCTGCCCCGCAACCGGCACTTGGTCCATGTTTAAGTGCTCGCCATTCCCGGCCTGGGACGCATTCTTCTTCGTGATGTTCCTGCTGTTCTGCCTGGTCGCCTTCGTGCACGAGCCGCTCTTCTACTTCTACTGCGGCTGGGACGGCTTGCGGCACGACAGCTGCACCAATCGGACGATCGCAGCCATCTGGAAAGGGTATGCCCAGTACGACCGCGTCTACTTCGACATGCCCTTGTGGATGGCTTTGCTGGTGGGCTTCGATACCTTCCTGCTCAGCCCTTTCTACGTCTACAGCCTTTATGCCTTGGCCACGGGCCGGGTCGATACACCGCTTTACCGGGCTGTCGCGTACTCGACCTGCGGCGCCATGATCTATGCCATGGTCCTTTACCTCACCTGGGAAGTGCTGGAGGCCGACCGCTATGCCAGTGCCTTGGGGCCGGTCATCGGCTACAACATCCCATGGGGAATCATGCCGCTGCTCCTGATCATCCGTCTGTATCGTGGCTCGCGCTTGCAGGGCCTGAGACTTTCCCATGCGTAAGCGTTATCGAGTCCTGCAATACGCCACCGGCGGTGTCGGCAAGCACGCGATCGCGGGTATCGTGGCCCATCCGGAGCTGGAGCTGGCTGGCTTGCTGGTTCATCACCAGGAGAAGGTGGGCCGGGACGCGGGTGAGTTGGCCGGCATCTTCCCGGTTGGAGTCAAGGCGACCGACAGCGTCGAGGCAGCCTTGGCGATGGACATCGACTGCGTTTCCTACATGGCCTTGTGGCCGGATGTGGACCTGATCTGCCGATTTCTGGAATCGGGCAAGAACGTCGTCACCACATCAGGCCTGCTTTACCCGAAATTCTTCGGCCAGGAAATGGTGGACCGATTGGAGGCGGCCTGCGCCAAGGGCCGCACCTCGGTCCATGGCACCGGCGTCAACCCCGGCTTCAGCGGAGAGGTGCTGCCGCTCACCATGTCCTTGCTGAGCCGGCGCATCGAAAACATCACGGTGCGCGAATTCGCCGACTTCCGCACCTACAACTCGCCGGAACTCAATCACCTCATGCTCGGCTTTGGCCGGCCATTGGAGGAAGTACGGGCCACCAAGCATCCGAACTTCGACCTGATGATGCGCTTCTTCCACCAGTCGATCCACATGGTGGCGGATGGCCTCGGCGTGCACCTGGATCGCATCGAGCAGGCTGAAATCCATGGTGTAACCCCGGGGGGAGCCATCATTGAATCTGGGCCGATTCCGCCCGGCACAATCGGCGGCATCAAGATCCGCTTCGCGGGAATCGTCGGCGGACGTCCCCTGATCGAGATTCTCCTGACCTGGGTTGCAACCTACGATATGGGCGAGGGCTGGCCGCAGCCACAGGATGCCAGCAACGATACGCAGTGGAGCGTGACGATCGAGGGAGACCCGTCGCTGCGCTGCGTGTTCGAGCAGGCCGAATCGTTCGAGCGCGCGGCCGAAGGGCAGGGCCACACCGCGCCGGCGATGATCTGCACGGCGATGCACGCCATCAATGCGATTCCTTACGTTTGTGCCGCCGAGCCGGGCATTCGGACCTTCCTGGACCTGCCGCTGATCGCCGGCCGCGGCGCCTTTCACTAGGCTGCCCCTCGTCGAGAGGGTAATTGCGATTAGGGGCAGTCACGATTTCCGAGCGTCAATCCCCATAAATTAGCGAACGCGCCGGGAATATCGAGCGCGGCCCCTTTAATTTCTTGCGCGTAACGATCTGCGGCTATGAGTCGAGGCGTCCTCGCCCGTTAAACAAACACGGCGTCCCGCGACAAACGCATTCACGCGTCCGAAGGCCCGGCGACCTGCACAGTCTTGCGCCAACGTGCGGGCGTCATGCCCATGCGTTGCTTGAACACGCGTTGGAATGCGGCTTCGGACTGGTATCCGACGATCTCCGCCACGATGGCGGTGGATGCTGAAGGTTTCTTCAACTCGTTCGCCGCCAGGGTCATGCGGATGTCGGTCAGCAGCTCGCTGGCCGATTTGCCCAGCTTGTCCTGGAAGTGCCGCACGAAGGTGGCGCGGGACATGTTGCACAGCCTGGCCAGCTCCGGCAGCGACCAGGGGTGCGCCGGCTCGTGGAGCAGCGCGGTCAAGGCCGGTGCCAGGCGGGGATGTCCGGCCAGCGCCAGCAGGCCGGCCGGCGCCTCGTTCGATTCGCCGGCCAGGCGCAGGATCAGCGTGAACATTGCGGTGGACAGCGCGTTGAGCATCGCCCGCCCGCCGAGGTTGTCCAGCGCCGACTCGGTGCGCATCAGAGCAACCAGCCCGGCGAGTTGCGCGCCGGTGCCCGGCCGCGCCGTCGCCGCGCTGCGCTCGGCCGCCTGCACCACCAGCACCCGCGGCAGATAGCCTTGCAGCAGGCGACGATGCGGCGCCGAGAAGGCGAAGTGGCCGCACATCAGGTCCAGGCGCTCGCCGGTGCCGCTGTTCTCGCTGA
>JAQGNS010000139.1 GCA_028291705.1 Nevskia sp. | reverse complement strand
GGCTGGCGTCGACGCCCTTTTCGACCAGGTAGGCCTTGACCGCTTCAGCACGACGCTGCGACAGCTTCAGGTTGTACGCGGTGCCGCCGACGCTGTCGGTGTAGCCGCCCAGTTCGACCTGCATGTCCGGGTATTTCTGCATGATGCCGACGACCCAGTTGAGGATGGTCTGGGAGTCCGGACGCAGGCGGGTCTTGTTGAATTCGAAGGTGACGCCTTCCAGGCGGACAACCTTGGGAATCGGGCAACCGTCGCCGTCGACGCGGGTGTTGGCGGGGGTGTCCGGGCACTTGTCCTTGGAATCGACCACGCCGTCGCCGTCGCTGTCTTCCAGGCCGGTGGGGACTTTGACGACCTGCACTTCCGGTTCGCTCGGGGCGGCGTGGAAGGGTTTGAGTTCGTAGAAGGGGATTTCCAGGCCGATGCCGGCGCGGTAGTCGGTGAAGCCGTTGCGGTCGG
This sequence comes from Nevskia sp., assembly GCA_028291705.1. GTDB lineage: Bacteria > Pseudomonadota > Gammaproteobacteria > Nevskiales > Nevskiaceae > Nevskia. The sequence goes on along the minus strand of JAQGNS010000139.1, from coordinate 4,139 downwards.
GGGTGCTGATGAAGTCGTGGCTGGCGCGGACTTCGGCACGCAGGCGGATGCGGTTGTGCCAGAAGGTGCCGGTGGTAAAGCCCAGGCCGCCGTCGACGTAGCCGGAAGCGCCGCCGTTCTGACGCGGGTGGACGTCGTCGAAGGAGCCACCGCCGCCGAGCAGGACGAAGGGGGTGAAGTGCTGGCGGTCACCGAAGGAGTAGGTGACGTCGCCGCCGAGGTTGTGGATGTAGTAGTCGCCGCCGTTGCCGGCGCCGGCTTCCAGGGTGCTGAGGGTGTAGTTGGCTTCCCAGCCCCAGTGGTTGGCGAAGTGGCGGCCGAACAGGATGCTGGCGCCGGCGCCGTATTTGACGTCCGGGCCACGGTGGGTGTCGGCGCGGTCGTAGTTGCCCAGGATGCCGACGTAGTCAATGTCGCGCACGCCGGCGAACGGGTCGCTCGTGGCGGTCTCCGTGGCCGGGGCGCTCGCGTCTGCGGGGGCACTGTCGGCGGGGGCTGCTTCGGATGGAACTGAAGTGGCGGCGGCTGGTTCCTGGGCCAGGGCCGATCCGCAGATCAGCAACCCCGCGGTGGCGAGGGTCGAAACTATGTTGGGTCGCATCGGTACGCTCCTGTTCTTGCTTCTTTTTTGAGTTGTTTCGCGAATGGGAAAGCGGCTCAGCAGCATCGGCTTATCTGTTTCTGTTCGGCGCCTCCCGCAAGGAGCACCGCTGCGGCGCATCGGACGCGGGCGGGACAGGCGCGGACGCGGCCGGCCGTGAGCCGGCCGGCGCGAAGGAATTCTCATGAAGGGAGTTACGCTGGGGAGGGGTGATCCAGGCGTCGGACGCATGGAGCGGATTCCGCTTGCCTGTGCTGCCGCCTTGTTTTCCCAAGCCCGCGACGCTTGCCGTCGAGCTGTCTGGATGAACGCCCACTATCCCTGTCCCCAATGCTCAGGCGGGAGTCCGCCATCGACACCGATACGGTGCGCGGGACGCCAGCAATCATGGCTGCCCTGGCAGCCCGTTGAACAACGATTCAATAGTGGCAAATCGTTTGTGCGACGCACAATAAGACAACCTGAACGGTAGCGATGCACCGCCAAGCGGTTGAAAATATGATTCATTTGTCACTTCATGGATTCTGCCGAAAATGCCGCCGCACCCTGCCCGGCTGCCTTCCACGGATCGCGCACCACGGAGGGGCACGGTGCATCCCGCCTGAGGCACGGCTCATCCCGGGGTTTGCATGCGCCGCCACAAAGCCGCGTCGGTCAGCACGATCAGGGACTAGCCTGATTGGCAGGCGGATTGTCGGGGGATGTCCGCACCCATTCGAGAGAGACCTTCGGGAGAGACCATGGACTATTCGATCCGGTTGGGACGCGTGCTGTACGCCACCGGCATGGGAGCGCTTGGCATGCAGGCGCTGCTTCGCTCCGCCGTCGTGCCGGCGCTGGAGCCGGCGCCGCCCTGGCTGCCACATGGAGTGCCGCTGCTGGTGCTTGCCTGGCTAGGCGGCGTGGTGCTGATCGCCGCGGGCGCGGCGCTGCTGCTCGGCTGGAAAGCGCGACAGGCGGCGATCGTGCTGGGACTGTTGTTGCTGCTATGGGTGGTGGTGTTGCATCTGCCCGCGCTGGTCGCCCGGCCGGGAAGCGGCGGCGAATGGACCGGCGCCTGCGAAACCCTGGCGCTCAGTGGCAGCGCCTGGGTACTGGCGGGTGTGCTGGGCAGCGGGCAGTCGGTGCGTCATCGCGCGGATCATCTGCTCGACCGCGCGGCGCGCGGCGGCCGGCTCGGCTTCGGGCTGTGCCTGCCGTTGTTCGGCGTGCTGCATTTCATCTACATCGATTATGTGGCCAGCGTGATTCCGGGCTGGATTCCGGAACCTGTGTTCTGGGGCTACTTCACCGGCGCCGCGCACATCGCCGCGGGCCTGGCCATCGTCAGCGGCATCCGCGCACGCCTGGCGGCGATGCTGCTGGGCGTGATGTTCGGCAGCTGGGTGCTGATCCTGCACATTCCGCGGGTGGCGCTGCGCCTGGAGGATCCGAACGAATGGAGCAGCCTGCTGATCGCCACCGCGCTGTGCGGTGGCGCCTGGCTCATCGCCGGGACGCTGCCGGCGCGGCAGCCGGCGGCGGGATGACGCCGCTGCGCGGCGGGAGGCTTCAGGCCTTGGCGATGCCTTCGATGATCTCGTCCATCACCGCCACCGGGACGGACAGGGCGATGTCCCAGTTCTCGTCGTCCTCGCCGATGAGCAAGGCCACCACGCCGTCCTCGGTGGACCAGAACACCGGGGCGCCGGAGGCTTCGCCGATCTGCATCGAGCCGTCTTCCCAGGTGGTGCTGGCCACCAGTTTCAGCTCTTCGACTTCCTCGGCGGGGATGCGGATGTTCACTTCGAACACTTCGGACTGGAGCTTGACGCTATAGGACGGGGCTTTGGGCTTCCTGTCCGCTTCCACCGTTACCGATACGTCCATGGCTCTCTCCGGGAATTGTGTAGGTTGGTACGGCTTGGCACCGCATGAAGGCGTAGCGCGGATTCGCGCCGCGATCACGGCCGTTCGGATGCAGCAGATGCGCACATCTTGCCATCACCGCGCGGCGAACGGCTTACCAGAGGCGCAGTTCCTTGCCCACCAGGGCCAGGATCAGCAGCGCGGCCAGAACCAGCCAGGCCAGCGCCTTGCCGCCGCCTGATGGAGGCGGGGCGTCAGGCATGGGTGGAAGCTCGCGGACGCGCGGCGATCTGCGCCAGGGACAGCAGCAGGGTTGCGGCCAGCAGGCCCAGGGAAACCGGCAAGCGGAAATCGGCGCTGCCGTGGAGCAGGAAGTAGGAGTGGATGCCGGCGGTGAACAGGCCGGTGGCCGCCAACAACCCATACAGGAAGCGGCCGGACGAACGGCCCTGCGCCAGAGCGACGAGGCCGTAGAGCACCAGCACGATCAGCGGGATGTTCAGCAGCAGGTTGACCTGGCTGCCGCCGGGGATGTGGAACAGGTCCCACTCATGCCAGAACGAGGCGTCGATCTGGTGGGTGAGGAGAATCGCCGCATTGGCGAGATAGAGCCACACGGAAATCGGCACGCTTGCCATGAAGTCCCCCGGTTCGATCCGCAACGAAGTTCTTGCGGCCGCCCGAGCTCATGTATCCGGTTTCATGTGGCATGGCGGCTGTGGCCGCCAGCATAACGCGGCAGGCCGGAAGCGTGGTTACGCCGCCGGCCTGCGCGGGTTCAGCGGTAGTAGCCCCGGTATTGCGGCCGGCTGTAGTAAGCCGGGCCGTAGTAGCCGCGGTAGACCACGGCGGGGCCGTAGTAGGCCGGCGCGGGCGCGGCGTAGACCACCGGGGCCGGCGCGTAATACGGCTGCGCGTATTGCTGCGGCTGGGCGTAGGCCTGGGGGGCATACTGCGGCTGCGCGTACTGGGGCTGGGCGTATTGGGGCTGGGCGTACTGCTGCGGCTGCGCATAATAAGCCGGCGGCGCGTAGTAAGCCTGCTGGACGGGAACGTCATAGGGCGGCGTGATCGCCGAAACGGTGGCGGCGGTGGCGCCTACGGCAACGGTGGCCAGCGCGGCAACCACGGCCAGCGGCGCCAGCAGCAGGCCGACCGGACCGATATGGCCATGACCGCCATGGCCGTGAAAACCATGGGCGTCCGCGGCGATGGGGACCAGGGCGGTGGCAGCCAGCACCGTGCAAATAAGTAGTTTCTTCATGGCCTTTCCCTCTCTAGTAGGCACGCGAAGAGACTAGCAAACGGCTCTGTACGGATTCTGAACGAAACCGCGGTTTGGCCTTGTCCCTGCTGGGCTTTACTCTTCTTAATATCTGCGCGGAAGCGGCTGCCGCTTGCGTGAGAATCGGGCCGGAAACAAGGCTGGGCGGGCAGATCCCAGGACTTGGCCGCCCGGCCCGGCTCTCGGAGCCCGGCCGGCACCTCGCCGAGGAGGCCATGGACCTGGTGCGGGGACGGCACCACGGCGTTCCGGCGACGGGTTTATTCCTGACTGCGGAATATTGCCTTGTCCGCCGTGGATATTCTGATTGGCGCCGGAAGCCCTCAGTATGTGGGTCACGCGCGAAGTCGGCGTGGCTGCACGGCATCAGTGAGGTCGAACATGGAAAACACGGAGCGGTATTCG
>JAQGNS010000125.1 GCA_028291705.1 Nevskia sp. | reverse complement strand
CGGATTCGCTGGTGACCAGACGGAAAATCACGAAGCCGATCCCGCCCACTACCAGCAGGATCACGGCCGCGGTGGCGACACGGCGCCACGGAATGCCTTTTTCTTCGTCGGACACGGGCGGGCTTATCGATTACTGCACCAGGCGCTGGGTCACCAGGCCAAGCTGCGTGATGTTGAGCTGGCCGAGTAGCGCCAGCACATCGACCACGTTCTTGTACTGGGTGGCGCCGTCGCCGCGCACTACCACCGGCAGGTCCGGCTTGAGCGCTTTCTTCTGCCGCAGCTGGCTGGCCAGCTCATCCAGCGTCACCGGCACGGCATCAAGGAAAATCTTGCCGTCGTTGGTGATGGTGATGGCCACCGTCTGCGGCTTGGACAGACTCGGCGTGTCGCTGGCCTTGGGCAGGTTGACCTTGATGCCCTGCACCGAGGCGGTGGTCATGATGATGAAGATCACCAGCAGCACATAAGCCAGATCCAGCATCGGCGTGATGTTGATGTCGTCGTACGGCTTGCTGTCGCTCTGCAATTGCATGCTTATTCCCCCGCGACCATCTGCCGCAGCGCACGCGGCTCGTTGTAGTTCTCCGCCATGCGCGTGACGAACGCATCAAGGAACACCTGCATTTCAGCGGTGGCGTCCTTGACCCGGGTGATCAGGTAGTTGTAGCCGAACAGCGCCGGGATGGCGACGATCAGCCCCGCCACGGTGGCGACCAGGGCGGCGGCGATGCCCGGCGCGATGGAGTTGATGTTGACGTCGCCGGAAGCGGCAATGGCGGCGAAGGTGATCATCACGCCCATCACTGTGCCGAGCAGGCCGATGAAGGGGCCGCCGCTGATGGCGATGGTCAGCAGCACCATCGCCTTGTTGAGCGACTGGCTTTCCTGCACCAGACTGGAATCCAGGCTGGCGCGGATCGCCTCGATCGATTGCGGTGTCAGATAGGCGCCGCGCGCCTGGGCACTGTTGTCGCCGGCCAGGCGTTGGCGCAATTCCTCCACGCCGGCCGAGAACATGTGGAACAGCGGCGCGCGGCGCACCAGCAGGCGCTTCTCGTCCGACAATTCGGCCGCCCCGGCTCCATTACCGGTAACCAGGTGGTTGAGTGCGCCGAAGTCGCCGCTGGCCGAACGATACAGGCTGAGGAAGGCCTTGTTGCCGCGCGACACGCGATTGATCTGGCCGGTCTTCTGCGCCATCACGCCCCAGCTGATCACGGCCATGATCAGCAGCAGGGTGATGACTACCCAGCCGTCCAGGGTCACCGAGTGCAGGATGATGCCGATGTAGCCCGAGCTCCAGGAAGACAGCTGCTCGTCCGCGCCGAACTCCACCAGCTTGTCACCCGGCCCCTGGTTCAGGGCCGCCAGGTCGAGGTAAGCCGGGTCGCGCGCCACCCGTGAAATCTGCAGCTCATCCATTTCGCCGGCGTAGGCATTGACCAGTACCTGCCCCGGAGCGGCGGCGTCGCCGCCGAGCGCGGATACCGAATTCATGGCCGGCGTGGGCAACGGAATGCCCGGTCCCGGCTTGCCGTCGATGTACAGCGTCAGATGCTGTCCCATGGTGACGGCGACGTTATGCCAGCCCTTGCCCCCGAGCGGCTGCACCGCGGCGGTCTGCTGTACCGCGCCGCTGTCGTCGCTGAGGCTCACATAGGGCGCGCCGCGCGACAAGCCGATCAGCAGGGTCTTCACCCCATCGTGCCGCGCATAGATGATCCCATCCTCGTCGGCAGCCGCGGGCTTCAACCACACCGACCAGGTCCAGCTGCCGCCCGACGCCAGCGCCAGTGAAGATGAAGCCGGTAGTTGCGTGGTTTCCTTGCCGTCGAATTTGGTGGCGGTGCCGATCAGGCCCGATTCGTCGACTTGGCCGATGGTAGCGGAGTTGTTGGCATAGCCGGTGGAATCCGCCGCCGGGACGCCGCGCTCGGAGAAGTGGTAGACCAGCACTTGGTCCGGATCGTAAGTCACCCGGGCGTCACCACCATTGGCCGCCTTGGGATTGCCGTAGTACATCCAGATCTTGGTCGTCTCCCCGGCCTTGATCTTGGGCACGCTGACCCAGACAAAGGCGAGGTTGAACACCGAGTCGAACTTCTCGACGTGGTATTTCAGCGGCGTCTTGTCGTCCTCGGCCACGAAGCGCAGGTCGGAACCGTCCGGATTGGCGTCGGTGAACTTGAATACGCCTTCATGCAGGCGCACCAGCACCGGCATGTCGTTGAGATCCGACTTCAGGTCGCCACCCTTGGCGCTGGCGTCCACCAGAATCTGCTTGCGGTAGGACCAGTCGTGATTCCACCAGTCGGCGGAAGCCACCGCGGGAAACAGCAGCGTTCCCAGCAGCAGCAACAAGGCCGCTCCGCGCCCACCGCGGCGGCGCTTCACGGACCGCGGCGAATTCATCCAGGCACCGCCCATCGCAATTCTCCCCATATCTAAAAAGTGCTCCAAACCCTGAACAGCACACGGCTGCCGGACCAGGCCCGGGTCGAAGGCCCGTTGATCACCGGGTCGGCCCAGTCCAGGGTGCCGTTCAGGTACGTGAACATCCGCAAGGTCAGGCCGGCGCCGACGCTGGCCAGGGTGTACTGCCGCTTCTGGTCGCCGAGCAGCCAGTCGTGCAGAACTGCGCGGCCGCCGTCGGTGAAGACGAACACGCGCAGTTCGTCGAACAGCGGCCGGCCCGGGCTGAAATGGATCGCATCACCGAAGGAAGGGCTGCGCAACTCGCCGCTGCCGGTGAAGCCGTAGTCGCCCAGCGCCTCGGCCTCCAGATACCCGCGCACGCTGTCTACGCCGCCGGCGGCGAACTGCTCGTTGGATATCAGAGGCTGGTCGGTGAGCTGGGAGGTAAGGCGCAGCACCCCTTCGAGGCCATCGGACCAGTCCTTGGTGAAGACCAGGTTGCTGTGCAGCGAGAACTGCTGGCCGCGCGCGCGAAAACGGTCATTGCCGTAGGTCGTCGACGAGCTGCCAATTTCCGGCGCGGCGAAAACCATGCTCCATTCCTGCTGCAGTGAATAGGTTTCACCGCGCAGCAGGGCGTTGTAGGACAGCGTGAACGGGAAATAGGTAATCGGCGTGTTGAAGCTGG
>JAQGNS010000002.1 GCA_028291705.1 Nevskia sp. | reverse complement strand
TGTTGGTGGCGCGGAACTTGACGTGCACCACCAGTTCCTGGCCCAGCTTGACGGTGCTCAGCGGCTTGCCGTCGGCGTCGGTGTACTCGCGCAGGATCTCGAAGCCGTTGCTGATCGCCTTCTGCGGCGGCGCGCGGTCGAAGCCGGACTCGTCCACCTCGTAGTAGGCGCGGACATCGGCGTCGTTGCCGAAGCGCAGCTTGGTGGCTAGGGCGTCGAAGGGCGCCTTGGGCAGGACGCCGTCCGGCAGGGGCAGCGGTTTGGCGCTGCCGTCCTTGAGGACTTCGGCGATGGACAGCTTGCCGGCGGCGGCAGTGCCGACGGTGGCGGCGTACTGGTCCAGGGCCAGGATGGTTTCGGCCGAGGACAGGGTCTGGTAGTCGCCGTGGCCGATGCGCTGCACCAGGGTGTCGAGGAAATCCGCCGGCAGGGCCTTGGCGCGGTCCGGGAAGTGGCGCGCCAGCAGGTAGAGCAGCTCGGCGTCCACCGCCATCGGTGAATGCAGATCGTCATAAGACCGCATCACGCCCAGCTTGACCTTGGCGATGGTCTTGTCGGCCAGGCGCTTCTGCTTCATCAGCTGGTAGGCCGAAGCCAGGTAGCCGGCGGTGATGTCCTGCGGCCAGTCCTTGTAGCGCTCGTCGAGGCGGCCCTGAAGCGCAGCGGCTTCATTGGCCATGACATTGCCCTGCCGGGTCAGCAGGTAGATGGCATAGGCGCTGTCGCGCTCCTCGTCGAGGTTGTCGCCGTCGCGGGCGGCGAGCTGGCGCAGGTAGTCGTTGCCGTGGTTTACCAGGTCCTGCGGCACGGACTGGCCGCGCTCGCCGGCTTCCAGCAGCACCTGCTGGGCGTAGAGCGAGACGAACTCGACCACGCTGGAATTGCCGCCGGGCCAGTAGCGGTAGGAGCCGTCCTCGGTCTGGCGCGCGCGCAACTCGGCGATGAGGCCGGGCAGGTCCGCGCCCTGGAGTGCCTTGACGTAGCCGAACTCGGGACGATTGCCCAGGACGATGGCGGGCATGGCCATGCTGGCCAGCTGCTCGGTGCAGTCGTAGGGATAGTTGCCGAGGTAGCTGACCAGGCCGTGGCTCAGGCCCAGGGGCAACACCGAGACGCCGGCTTCGGCTTTGCGGTATTCCGGGTAGAGGCTGCGCGTCACCGGCACGTCCTGGCTGCTGCGGGTGAAGCTGCCGGCGCTGAGCCGCGTTTGATACGGCGTGACCGGGCGGACGGACATGGTGGCGGCGATCTGGGCGGTCTTGTCCTTGAACGCGGCGTGGAACTGCAGCGCGGCCGAGCCGAGCTGGTCGCGGGCCTTGACGCGGAAGTGGGCGGAGGACTCATGCATCTCGGTGATGTTGAGGGTCTGCTGCTTGTCGCCGACCACTTCGAGCTGGCTCGAGGGATCGACGCTGACCACGATGGGGGCTTCAGCACCGCTGCCCTTGACGTTGTTGGCGACACCGACGCTGACGTCGAACGTATCACCCGGCGAGACCGTGGTCGGCGCGTTGGGCGAAAGCACGAAGTCACCGCGCACGGTGGTCTTGCCCTCGGCGGTGCCGATGGCGTCATCGGCCACCGCCACCGCCATCACGCGCAGGCTGCCGTTGAAGTAGTCCGGCACCTCGTAATCCACCTCGCGCGGGGTCTGGTCGGCGTCGATGATGCCGGACCAGTACGCGACCGGCTTGTCGGTCTTGCGCTTGAACGGGTTGAGATGCCGGCCGAGGGCGCCTTCGGCGTCGCCGCCGGGAGCGGCCATGGCGGCGTCGTGGAGGAACTCGGGCAGGATCTGGTCGAGGGTCTGCAGGGTGCGCACGTCGAGCGAGCGTTTCTGGAAGAACCAGGCCAGGGGATTGGGCGTCTTGTAGCGCGCCACCTGGAGGATGCCCTCGTCGATGGCGAAGATGACAATGCGCGCCGGGCGGTCGGTGCTGTAGTGGATGGCCAGGCGCTGGCCGGGCTTGACCAGCTCGGCTTGCTGCAGGGTGACGTGGGCGGTGCGATGGTCCAGCGCTACCGAGAACGGCTGCACGCCGTAGGACAGGGGGCTGGTGTAGATCTCGTCCGAGCCCGGATCGCGGATGAAGCTGACGCTGACGTAGGCATTGCCGTCGATGCCGTCGGGCAGCTTGATGTGCTGCACCGAGCTGGTGGTGTCGGCCTTGAACCACTTGTAGCTGTAGACCTTGTCGCGCTCGATGGTGATGAGGCCGGCGCCGGTGTACGGCGCCTGCACCTGCATCGAGATGTCGTCGCCAGGGGCGTAGTCCTTGCGGTCCAGGGTCAGCTGCAGTTCGGCGTTCTTGTCGAGGCGGCCGGCGAGGTTGGCGGCGCCGGCGACGCTGTAGTCGATGCGGGCGTACTGCTGGCCCGCGGCGTCCTGCACGACGTAGCTGAAGCTGCCGGGGGTATGGGTGTCCAGCGCCAGCTGGGTGCCGGCGGCGGCGATGCTGTACGGGTCTTCGCCGAGGGTGACTTCCTTGAGCTTGGAGACGTACTTGTAGGTGCCGCTGTCGAGCTTGGTCAGGATAGAGACATAGCGGCGCTCGATGCGCAGCAGCTTGAGATCCTTGACCTCGGTCTTCTTCGCTTGTGGATTGATGGCGAGGAGATCGACCTTGCGCGCGCTGTCGTGCGCGACGTAGCCGAGGTCGCCGTCGGCCTTCCAGCCCACCAGGTAAGGCAGGTTCGAGACCAGCTGCGCGGTTTCGGCGGCGACGCCGCGGCCGCCGTCGGCCTCGAAGCCTTCGGCTACCAGGTGCAGGCGGTAGGTGGCGCGGGTGAAGCGCT
>JAQGNS010000087.1 GCA_028291705.1 Nevskia sp. | reverse complement strand
TGGCTGAGCGAGCGCAAGACGCTGCTGGCGCATGAAAAGGAACTGATGCGCCTGCACGACCAGGTTGCCCGCGAGCGCCGCGCGCTGCCGTGGGAGCGCGTCGAAAAGGACTACGCGTTCGACACCGCCGAAGGCCGGCGCACGCTGTCCGAACTGTTCGACGGCCGTCGCCAGCTGCTGGTGCAGCACTTCATGCTCGGCCCGGGATGGGAGCAGGGTTGTCCGAGCTGTTCTTTCATGGCCGACCACACAGACGGCATGAACGTGCACCTGGCGCAGCGCGACATCACGCTGGTGGCCATTTCGCGCGCGCCGCTGGCCGAGATCGAACCCTTCCGCCAGCGCATGGGCTGGCGGTTCCGGTGGGTGTCCTCGCATGGCAGCGATTTCAACTACGACTTCAACGTCAGCTTTACGCCCGAAGAACGGGCCACGGGTGAGATCTACTATAACTACGCCATGCAGCAGTTCCCGCACGAGGAAGCACCGGGCGTCAGCGTATTCTATAAGGACGACGCGGGCGACACCTTCCACACCTATTCGACCTACGGCCGCGGCGTGGAGGTGATGATGGGCGCGTACAACATGATGGATCTCACGCCCGAGGGCCGCGGCGAGCGGGACGTGCCGCACAAGATGGAATGGGTGCGCCACCATGACCGCTACGAGCCTGGGCCGGCCGCCGGTTCTTCTTGCTGCGCGCATACCTGAAGCGCAAGCTATCCGAGCGCATCATGTCAACCCTTTGGCCATGGCTGGCGGTGGCAGGAGTCGGCGCCCTGCACGGGCTCAACCCTGCCACCGGCTGGATGTTTGCCGCCGCCTGGGGTGTGCAGTCGCGCGACCGGGCGCAGGCGCTGCGGGCCCTGGCGCCGATTGCGGCCGGGCATGCCGCATCGGTCGCGCTGGTGGCCGCCGCGGTGGTGCTTGGCCTTGCCATGGATCGTGTCGTGCTGCAAACCCAGGCGGGTGTGCTGCTCGCCGCCATCGTGGCGTATCACCTGGCGGGCCGCAAAACCAAGAGGGCGCGAGCGCCGGCAGGGCATGCCGGGCTGGCGCTCTGGTCTTTCATTATGTCCACCGCGCACGGCGCCGGATTGATGCTGGTGCCGGCGTTCATTCCGCTGTGCATGGGAGACGCGTCGGCCCGCGAGATCACCGCATCTGGTTCGCTGATGATGGCGCTGGCGGCAGTGGGTGTTCACACGGCGGCGATGCTTGTCGTCACCGGTGTGATCGCCTGCGGAGTGTGCCGCGGCTTTGATGCCGGCGGCCGCTTGCTTCAAGGTCTCAGGATGAAACGGCCGCCAGCGACGCGTTGCAAATGATCCCTGGTCGCTCATAAAATATGATCGGTGCACATCTGGTCGATTTAGCTATCTCCAGTTTTTAGTGATATAACCGATTTAATCTGGCCCGCAAGGTTTTCCAGAGTTCAGGCATTCGCCGTCCAATTTTTCGAAACAAACTTTACATCACGTTATTGCGCATGATCCCACCACGTCCGTCATTGCAGCGGCTCTTCGATACCGCAGACTTTGAAGCCCGAAGGCTGACCGAAGACGATCTTCCCGCCCTGCAGGACTTCTTCGTTGCCAATCCCGAGTACTTCCTGGCCGTCAACGGCATGTTGCCTCGGCCTGATGAGGCCAAACAGGAGTTCGATGACCGACCGCCTCCTGACATGTCCTTTGATGAGGTATATCTGATTGGCTTCGTGGACAGAGCAGGTCACTTCGTGGGCATGGCGACGGTGCTTTCAAATCTCTTCGCTCCGCACGTTTGGCACATCGGCACGTTCATCGTCACTACTTCGCTTCACGGAACCGGCACCGCCGGGCGCCTGTACGAACGGCTTGAGGAGTGGGTCAAAAAAGAAGGGGCATCCTGGCTGCGCCTGGGCGCCGTGGCCGGCAACGTGAAGGCAGAACGTTTCTGGGAGAAGGCCGGATACAGGGAGGTCCGGCGTCGTACCGGTGTGCAATCGGGGAACCTGAGCCACACGATTCGGGTGTTCGTCAAACCGCTATGTGCGTCAGGCCTGGACGAGTACTTGAGTCTGGTCGCCCGTGATCGGCCGGAGTCGTAGTCTTCAAGAGAGCCGGTCACAGCGGAGGGCGCTCGCGGCGGTGTCATAGTCCGCCGCGCCCCGGTTAAGGCGCGAACTCTGGACTCAGCACGACTCGGCCAACGCCACAGCATCAGCCCCAGCAGCAATACGAACCGGGCTCGACGGATCATTCGCCGCGCGCCACACCGCTTCCGCCACATCCTGCGCCCGCGTCACCGCAGACGACTGCCCCCATCCCGCGAACACGCTCTTTGCCAAATCGGCGTACGCCTCGGGGATGCCACTCTGTATCCGGGGCTTGGCGTTTTCACCGAAGCGGGTCTCTGGCGCCCGGCCCGGCAGCACCAGGTTCACCCGCACATTGAATTGCTGCAGTTCCAGCGCCAGCGACTCGGTGAACGCGTTGACCGCCGCCTTGCTTGCGGTGTACACGGAAAGCAGGGGGAGCGGCTTCAATGTCACGCTTGAGGTGACGTTGACGATGACGCCGGCCTTGCGCTGCCTGAACTGCGGCAGCACCGCCTGGATCATCGCCATCGTGCCAAGGGTATTGGTCTCGAAGACGTCACGCGCAGTTTCCATCGACGTGCCTTCGAGGGCACCCAGCATGCCGATCCCGGCGTTATTGACCAGGACATCGATCGGCTCGGCAGCCTCCACGGCCTGGCGGATGCTGTCCGGATCGGTGACGTCGAGGGCGATCACGCGTAAATGCTCGGAGCGCGGCAGAAGGTCCTCGCGCGGGGTGCGCATGGTGGCGACGACCTGCCAATCGCGCGCGAGGAAGTATCGAGCGGTTTCGAGGCCGAAACCGGATGAGCATCCGGTGATGAGGACGGTTTTCATGAAGGGGACTCCTGCAAGTGGTTTGGTGTATCGAAACTATAGCCCGCCGAAACAGGACGTACTACAATCAGGAGTCCATGTTTCATTAGCAGGAGTCCAGTTATGGTCGATCCGCTCGCGGAGGTTGTCACGCTCCTCCA
>JAQGNS010000062.1 GCA_028291705.1 Nevskia sp. | reverse complement strand
TTTGCGGCGCAGCTGTTGCTGGCGCGCGGTGGACTTTCGTGGGTCGGGCTTTATATCACTGCTGCGGCGGTGGTGAGTTTCTTTGCGGTGCTGACATTACGGGAGCGTTCAGCATCACAGGCGATGTAAGCGCAATCCGCGTTCCGCCTCGCGGCGGAAAGAAGGTGCAATGCGCTGCGCGTATTCGGCGACGCCTTATGTTTCAGGCATCACTCATAGGAGTAAGTTCAAGAAATCCGGCGCAGCGGAAAACATCCGCCAGCTACCTGAATTCAGCTGGCGGGATTCAGCTGGCGTGCGCGGCCTCGGCCGGTGTTGCCGTATCACCGGCCGGTGCGGCTTCGCTGGTATGCGGCGCGGCGTTGGCTGGAGCGCTGACCGGCACGGGCGCCGGCGGAGTTGCCGACGGCGCTGGGGCGGAAGCCGGAACGGGGGCAGGCTCGGGATGCGCGGGGTCCTGTTTGCTCACAGCGTGATCGTCGGGCGCAGGCGGCAGGATCTTGGTTTCGAGTGCGGCGACGTTGATGGTGGCGGGGTTGTCGCGCAGCTTGAGATAGAGATGGCCGTCGGCGGGGCGCGGCACCGGCAGGCTGTAGCCGGTGAAGCCGTCAGGTACTTCCACCGGGTGGTCGAACTGCGGATTGGAGGAGACGGAGTCGAGCAGGAACAGGTCGGCGCCGGAGAGCTTGCAGCCCAGCTCGGGCGAGGCGGGGCACTTGAGTTCCTTCAGGGCCGGCAGGCGCACCAGGTTGGCCAGGGGCTGCCAGTCGCCGGGGACGCCGTTGGCCACCACGCGGAACTGCAAGGGACCGAAGGCGGAGGGGCCGAAGGCCTTGACCGGATCGAGCGTGGCCACGGCGACCTTGGCGTCGGCGAGGCGGATGCCGCCGTTGGCGAGACCGAGGGTGGCGGAGAAGGATTCGTCGGCGGTGGCGACTTCGATGCTCTGGTCGCGGCCGAAGCTGGCCGGGATTTGCGCGCGCACCGAGAAGGTGAGGCGCGCGTCCTGCGGCAGTTCGTCCTGGTTGGCGAGCTGGATGTTGCTGTCGCCGCTGGAGCGCGAGGGCTGGATGCTCTTGGTGATGAGGGCGACGCGCGGACGCGGCGCATCGATCGAGGCGTCGAGACGGAAGCTGCGGCCGTCCTTGACACGGACCTTGGCGGTGACGCTGGAGTCGGGCTTGAGCGCGGCGGCGGCCTGCGGGTCCTGCGCCTGCATCACCAGTTCGTCGTTGCCCTTCTTGCTGGTCAGCGCGCCGGGAACGAAGGCGACGTTGCCGATGTTGAGGCCGGTGACTTCGTCGAGGCGGCTGCCCTTGAGGATGCCTTGCGTATCGCCGGCATGGATGGCGAAGCCGTCGAGATGGCCGGCGTCGGCAAAGCCCTGGATCGGAATCGGCAGCGGCGTGGCGAGGCCGTACTGCGTGACCATCAGGGTCATGGCGCCGGGCTGGGCATCCTGCAGCGGCAGCTTCACTTCGACTTCATTGGCACTGATGCGCTTCCAGTCGGCCTTCAGTTCCTTGCCGGCGGGGTCTTTGAGCATGACGCCGTCGACGCAGCTGACGCTGTCGGCGCGCAGGTGGACGGTGTCCTGGCGGCCGACGATCAGCGCCTGCTGGTCGCCGTCGGCCAGCGCCCAGGAAGTAGCGTGGGCGTTGCGCAACTGGAAGCCTGGGCCCTGGTAGGGCTCGAAGCCCCAGTAGCCCTGCAGCGAGGCGTGCACGCTCTCGCCCAGGCTGGCGCCGCGCAAGCCGGAGGTGTCGACGACGTAGCCGCCTTGGAGCGCGTCTGCCTTGGCCGGCAGGGCGATGGTCTTGCCGTCGGTGCCGCTGAGGGTGAGGGTGATGTCGTGGGCGTAACCGGTGGAGAACACCAGGGGCGCGCCTTCGACCGGCAGCACCATCGAGGTGCGGCTGGAGCAGTAGACCTCCTTGGGATCGACCGCGTGCAGTGGCGGCAACTGCGGCTGCTCCACCGCCGGCAAGGCGATCACCAGCACCGACTTCGGATCGTTGAAGGAGGGCGGGGCGTTCAGCGTCAGGGCCAGCTTGTCGCCGCGCTGCGAGGCCAGGGCGGGAATGTACTGGTACTGCGCGGTGCGGAACGAGTCGAGGATGCGGGCGATGTCGACGACCGAGGCGATGTAGGGGCTGTAGTAGCCGTAGCCGAGCTGCGGCGTGGTGCTGGCTTCCATCAGCAGGTCGGTGCCGGGGCCGGAGGTAAGGGCTTCGACGATGGAGGTGCTGTGGCCGTCGTTGAGGATCAGCGATTCCTGGCCCTGCATCAGGCAGGGCGCCTGCAGTTCGGGAATGCGGTCGAGGCACTTCTCGTCGACCTTGATCGCCAGGCTGCGCGCCAGCACCGGGGCGATGTCCTTCAGTTCCGAGGGCGTGTTCTGGTCGACCACGCGGATGGTGCTGAGGTAGCGCTCCAGGCGCGAGCGGTCGAGCGCGGCCTGGTTGAGGTCCTGGGTGGCGCGGACAAAGGCGCCGGGGCGACCGCGCACGGCGCTGACCAGGGTGCGGAAGTCGCCGCTGGTTTCAGGGGCGAGGAACAGCAGCACCTGCTGCGCGTCGGCTGGCACGGTGACGCTGAGGCCCTCGCTGCCGCACTTGGCCTTCCAGGTCTTGCAGGGATAGAACCAGCTTTCCGGCGGCGGGTTGGTGGCGCCGCTGAGGAAGGCGGCGACCAGCAGGTAGTGGGCGGACTGCGTCGGCGGCAGGTCGGCCTTGATCCACAGCTTGTCGCCGGCGGCGAGATTGGGCACCTGGGAAGCGGGCAGGTCCTTGCCGTCGCGGCTGACTTTCACCTCCAGCGTGGGGCCGGTGAGGTCGAACGGCGCCGGAGTGCCGACGGCCTGGGCCGTTCCTGTCAGGAGGATCAATGCCAGCAGCAGGAAACGGTGGCGCAGGACCATGGGGTGACTTCGGGTTTCAAATGAACGGGGTGACCCGCGTTAGATTGGCATCGGGCGGCGAAGTTCGCGCCAGCCGGGTAGAGAATCCGGATCGGGCGCGGAAAATACCATAACGAGGCTGTGCGGTGGCGACTGGACGGGTGCTTTATGCAATTGAATCAGACAATTGCCGGCGCATGCGTGCATTACGCCGAGCTTACGGGCAAAAGTGGGGCGCGGGACGATGACGGGAGTCGGGCGGAAATCCCGATAGAGGGGGATATACGAAGTCCCGCGGGATCGCGCAGCCAGTATCCGGCTGCCCTGGAGTCTGGAATGCAACATTGGTGGAGTTCGCTGGTGGACAGACTGTCGGTGGGCGGCAGCGGCATGCTGCTGGCGCTCGGTGGCGCGATGATGCTGATGGGTGCGCTGTTGATGCGTTCGTATGCTTTGTACTGGCGGCACGGCATCGAGGCGCGCGCGGAGATCTTGAAGACTTATGGCCCGAAGATGGCCGACATCCGTTTTGCGGATCAATCGGGGCAGGTTCACTTGTTCAACAGATGCCTGGCGCCGCGCTACGGCATGCTGAAGGAAGGCACTACGTGGGTGGTCACCTACCTGCCAGGCAAGCCCGAGAAATGGGATTGGAGGGCGCGGAGCTATCACCGCTGGAACACCTTCTTCACCCTCTACATCGTTGTGCTGGGGTTGGGCGTGGTGGTGATGGGTCTGCAGCCGCTATGGCCGGCCTGGTTGCAGGAGCTGGGCCAGGCGCTGATCGGGCATACCCACCGCGAAGGGTGGATGGAAGCGTTGCCGCCGCCTCGACCAAGGTAGGACTCGGCTGTTTCGACTGCTTTTGACCTGCGTTGGCGCGGGTCGGCCGCAGGCTGACGGGTGCGCAGCGGAGTTCGACACGTTATATTCCTGAAAACATATCGCTTCTGTTCCACCGTCGACGGCCGGCTTTTCCCCTTCGCCTACTCGCGTCTCTGGGGTCGAAGTCCCGGCAGGCACCGGATGACATTCCGGCGCCGCGGCGGGAATGGTGCGGCGGCGGCGATTTTCCAATTGAAATGCATTCTTGAGTTGACGACGATTCCGCATGTTTTTCCACACCCGCCCAGCACAGCCCAGCGACGCCGATTCCTTTGCAGCCATCGGCGAGGAGACCTTCGCCCTGGCCTGTCCGCCGGATACGCCCAAGGCCGATCTGGACGCCTATATCGGCGCGGAGTTGGGGGCGGAGCGGTTCCGCGAGCACCTGGCTTCACCCGACAAGTCGCTGTTCGCGGCGGAGGTGGGGGATGCGGTGGTCGGTTACCTGATGCTCGACCGGGAGGCTGGTCCGCCCGCGGTGCAGGCGTTGCGGCCGCTGCAGGTGAGCCGGCTGTATGTGTTGAGCCGCTTCCACGGCAGCGGCGTTGGCCAGGCCTTGCTCGGCGTGGCGCTGGAGCAGGCGCGGGCGGGCGGCCACGATGCACTGTGGTTGGGCGTGTCGCGGCACAATGCGCGCGGCATCGCCTTCTACCGCAAGCTGGGCTTCCGGGTGGTGGGGGAGCAGCGGTTTCCGGTCGGGACGGACCTGCACGAGGATTTCCTCATGTGCCGGATCGTGGCGGAGCGCTCGGCGGCTTGAGGCGGTTTCAGGCGCTTGCCGGGCCGGGCGGCGCCGTTCGGGATTCCCGCACATATTGTTCGTACGTTCGGCACTGTCGCCGTGGCGGGCGGGCGCTAAGCTGCTCCCCTCATTCATGACCTGAACGCCTGGCGTTCGTGGCGGTGTTCCATGTTGCTACTGCTGCTGTCCTACCTGGGCGGGGTGCTGACCATCCTCAGCCCCTGCATCCTGCCGGTGCTGCCGTTCGTGTTCGCGCGCTCGGGGCAGCCTTTCGTGCGCAGCGGCTTGCCGCTGCTGCTGGGCATGGCGATCACCTTCGCGCTGGTGGCGACGCTGGCGGCGGTGGGCGGCGGCTGGGCGGTGCATGCCAATCAATATGGGCGCTATGCGGCGATCGTGCTGCTGGGCTTCTTCGGGCTGACGCTGGTGTTTCCGGAGCTGGCGGACCGGCTGACCCGGCCGTTGGTGGCGGTGGGCGCGCGGCTGTCGCAGTCCGCTGCGGGCGGCGAGGGCAAGTCTTCGGTGGTGCCTTCGTTCCTGCTGGGCGTGGCGACGGGCTTGCTGTGGTCGCCCTGTGCCGGGCCGATCCTCGGGCTGTTGCTGACCGGCGCGGCCTTGCAGGGCGCGAGCGGGCATACCTCCTTGCTGCTGTTGGCCTATGGGCTGGGCGCGGCGACTTCGCTGGCGGCGGCGCTGCTGATCGGCGGGCGCGTGTTCGCCGCGCTGAAGCGTTCGCTCGGCGTGGGTGAGTGGATCCGGCGCGGCTTGGGTGTGCTGGTGCTGATTGGTGTGGCGGCGATTGCGCTGGGGCTGGATACCGGGCTGCTGACGCGGCTGTCGCTGGCGCGGACGTCGAGCCTGGAGCAGGGTTTTCTTGATCGGCTGCATCCGCAGACGCAGTCACAGACCTCTGCTGCCGATGCGGCGCCTGCTTCAGATGCGGTGATGAGCGGCGGGCCGGGCATGATGATGGCGGCGAAGACCGGGCCGCAGGCGGCGAGCGCGTTGCCGGTGGAGGGAACGCTGCCTTCACTGGACGGCGCGGTGGAGTGGCTGAATTCGCCGCCGCTGACGGCGGAGGGCTTGCGCGGCAAGGTGGTGCTGGTCGATTTCTGGACCTACTCCTGCATCAACTGCCTGCGCTCGCTGCCCTATGTGCGCGCCTGGGCGGAGAAGTACCGCGATCAGGGGCTGGTGGTGATCGGCGTGCATGCGCCGGAGTTCGCCTTCGAGAAGAACCTCGATAACGTGCGGCATGCGGTGCAGGACCTGAAGGTGACGTATCCCGTCGCCATCGACAACAACTATGCGATCTGGCGCGCCTTCGGCAACCAGTACTGGCCGGCGCATTACTTCATCGATGCGCAGGGGCGGGTGCGCTTTCATCACTTTGGTGAGGGCGAGTACGACCGCAGCGAGATGGTGATCCGGCAACTGCTGGCCGAGGCGGGCAAAGCGCCTGCCGCGAGCGGCATGGTGGAAGTGGACGGCGCCGGCGTGGGCCAGGCGGCGGACGAGGCGGATGTGCAGTCGCCGGAGACCTATGTGGGCTACAGCCGCGCGGAGAACTTCGCGGGGCTGCGCGGTGAGATCCATGACGAGGCGCATGACTATGTGCCGCCGCCGAAGACGCTGGGCCTGAATCGCTGGAGCCTGGGCGGCAACTGGACGGTGCATGACGAGAAGGCGGTGTCCGGCGCGGCGTCCGCGCGCATCGTCTACCGCTTCCATGCGCGTGATCTGCATCTGGTGCTGGGCGCGGCGGATGGCAAGCCGGTGCGGTTCCGGGTGTTGCTCGATGGCGTGGCGCCGGGAGGCAATCATGGCGTCGATACCGATGCGCAGGGGAATGGCACGGTGACGGGGCAGCGGCTGTATCAGCTGATCCGGCAGAGCGGGAGGATCAGCGATCGCACGTTCGAGATCGAGTTTCTCGATCCCGGTGTGGAGGCGTTTGCCTTTACCTTTGGCTAGCGCATTTGTATCCGGAGCTGGTTGAGTCCGGATGCTTGCGGGTCAAACGTGGTCGCTGGCCTTGATCCAGAGTTGGGCCAGGGCTTCGAGGCCTTTTGCATCTTCGGCGTCGAAGCGGCCGGGATTGGGGCTGTCCAGATCGAGGACACCGAGTAGGCGGTCGCCCAGATATAACGGGACGACGATTTCCGAGCGTGAGTCCGGGTCGCAGGCGATGTGGCCGGGGAAGGCGTGCACGTCGGCGACGACTTGCGTCTTGCGTTCGGCGGCGGCGGTGCCGCAGACGCCTTTGCCGAGTTCGATGCGGACGCAGGCGACCTTGCCCTGGAAGGGGCCAAGCACCAAGTCCTTGCCGCTCCACAGGTAGAAGCCGGCCCAGTTCAGGTTGGGCAGGGTGTGCCAGATCAGGGCGGCGAGGTTGGCGGCGTTGGCGATGGCGTTGGGTTCGCCTTCGAAGAGGGCGGTGGCGCTTTGGGTTAGGTCGGCGTAAAGGTTGGGTTTGGAGTTGGTGTTTGTTAGAACTGGTTGAGGTTGCATGGTTGGATTGCGCTCGAAGGGGGATGTTTCATTGTAAGTGGGGATTGGTGGGTGCGCTTGGGCTTGTTCGCGCTTTCGCTCTGAAGAGTTGCTGTGTGCGCGTGCGCGCGTGCGGGATCTTCCTCACCGACCGGGCGGAGTTTTCGCCAGCGGCGGGTTACTTTTCTTGACGCAAGAAAAGTAACCCGCCTTCAGGGCGGGACCGGGGTTTCATCAAGCGCGGTCAATGACCCGCGTGCAAGCGCGTACAGCGAAGTTTCAGAGTGAAGGGTAAAACCGCGACTGATGCGCTTCGCTACGCTCAGCACATCCTACTCTGGCTGCCAGCGCAAACCGAGGGGGTCTACAAAGCTAATCGGATTCCCGCCGACATAGGCATAGACATTGGGAACGATCACATGGTTAGTAAGCGGAACCAAATCGCCGTAAGGCTTAGCACCAGCACTGCAAGAAAGCTGATGTGCTTGTTAAGCCCTAACCAAGCCAACGCTCCGATCAGCATGTAAAGCGCCACGTTTACAAGGAGGGAAATGCCAAACAATTTGATTGCCATGGCTTGGTCGTTAGTTGCGGCCAACATGAAGACAGAGCTTGGCCAAACGATCACTGTAACTTTCTGCAGGGCGATTTTTGCACTTGTACTCAACCAAGCATGGGTGTTAACCCAGCCCCAAATTACACGTAGCACAATAGCAGAGACGGCGCCAGAAAGTGCGAACCAAGATAGAAGTCTTGATAATTTCATGACGCTACCTCAATGAGAAACCTGGCTTTGCTGCAACCCCTTCATCAAGTCACGAGGCCACATCGTATAGGAATGACGAGGGTGAAGGATGAGGCTTGGATCAATGAACGGTTTGTTGTGCCGGCGCGGTCAGCAGTTGTTCTAGCGAGTCGAAGTCGATGGGTTTGACCAAGTGGTGGTCGAATCCGGCTTCGGCGGTGCGGACGCGGTCGGAGCTTTGGCCCCAGCCGGTGAGGGCGATGAGGCGCAGGGATTTGCCCCAGGGTTGCAGGCGCAGGGCGCCGGCGACGTCGTAGCCGCTCATGCCGGGCATGCCGATATCGAGCAGGACGACTTCGGGACGCAGGGCTTCGGCCAGGGCCAGGCCGTCGGGGCCGTTGTAGGCGACGTGGACTTCGTGGCCCAGCGATTCGAGCAGCATGGCCAGGGCTTCGACGGCGTCGCGGTTGTCGTCGACCAGCAGCACGCGGCGCGGG
>JAQGNS010000004.1 GCA_028291705.1 Nevskia sp. | reverse complement strand
GGGGCTTGCGCTCCAGCACGATGGCGCCGAGCCGGCGCTGCCGCTCGGCCACCACGGTCTCGCTCTGCGCATCCCAACGGACTTCATTGTGGGCGACGATGCGCGGCTGCAGATCGCGCTGCACCTCAGCCTCGCTCAGTGAGGCGGCAAGGCGGATGCGGCGCGGCACGCCCGGGTCCCAGTGCGCCACCGCCAGCCACTCGGCCTGGGCCAATGCATCGTGCTGCGGCAACCGCGCCTCGCCGCCGTCGGCGCAGAGGAAGATGACGTCGCGTCCACCGCGCAGCGCCGGATTCTGCTCGGCGCGACGGCGGGCGATGCGCTCGGGAAAAGCCAGCGCCACCAGCCGCCCCACCGCTGCGTCCGCGCCTTCGGCGCGCTCCTCGTCGATGCCGGCGATGCGCAGGAACTGCCGCACCGCCTCACGCACCCGCCGCTGTGCGCCGGGCTCGGCGCGGCCGCCGTGAAACATCTTCACCGCCTGCTCCAGGTCGGTGCTGGTTTCCCGCTCGTCCAGCACCGCCGCCAGCCACGCGGCCGGACCTGCGAGCCGCAACGCTTTCGCCGCCAGCAGCATGTGACCCAGGCGCGGCGCCGTGGGAAGACGGCCCAGCTCGCGGCCATGCGCGCTGATGCGGCCATCCGGCTCCACCGCTCCCAGCGCCAGCAGCAACTCGCGGGCATAACTCCAGGACGAGGCCGCCGGCGGATCGAGCAGCGCCAGTTGCGCCACGTCCGCACCCCAGGCCGCCACTTCCAGCGCGAAACGCGACAGGTCGGCGGCGAGGATTTCCGGCGTATCGTGCGCCGGCATCTGCGCCTGCTGGTCGCGGCTCCACAGGCGATAGGCCACGCCCGGGCCGAGACGGCCGGCGCGGCCAGCGCGCTGATCGGCGCTGGCGCGGGAGATGCGTTGCGTCTCCAGGCGGTTGGCGCCGGCGCCAAGGTCGAAGCGCGCCACGCGCACATAGCCGCCGTCCACCACCGTACGCACGCCTTCCACCGTGAGGCTGGTCTGCGCGATGTTGGTGGCGAGGATGATCTTGCGACGGCCGTCGGTGGAAGGCTGCAATGCGGCATCCTGCTCGGCGCTGGAAAGATCGCCGAACAGCGGAAACAGGAGCACCTTTCCCGCCAGCCGCGCCTCCAGCGCACGTTGCGCGCCGCGAATCTCGCGGCCGCCAGGCAGGAAAGCGAGGATGTCGCCCTCGGTTTCGGACAAGGCCTTGAGCGCGCCTTCCGCCACTGCAACGTCGAGATCGGTGCTCGCACGCGTCGGGACGTAGCGCACATCGACCGGAAATAATTTTCCCCCGCTCTCGATGATTTCCGCATTGTTCAGCAGCGCCGACACCCGCTGCGTATCCAGCGTCGCCGACATCACCAGCAGGCGCAACGCCGGATTGAGATTGGCCCGCGCATCCAGGGTCAGCGCCAATGCCAGGTCGGCATCCAGACTGCGTTCGTGGAATTCGTCGAAGATCACCAGGCCCACGCCGGGCAACTCCGGGTCCGCCTGCAGGCGCCGCGTCAGCAGGCCTTCGGTGATCACCTCGATGCGGGTCGCGGCCGATATCTTCTTCTCGAAGCGGATCTGGTAGCCGACGGTTTCGCCGACCTTCTCACCCAGCAGCCAGGCCATGCGCGCCGCGCTGGCGCGGGCGGCGATGCGCCGCGGCTCCAGCATCAAGATGCGCTTGCCGGCCAGCCAGGCCTCCTCCAGCAGGGCCAGCGGCACCAGCGTGGTCTTGCCCGAGCCCGGCGGCGCGGCCAGCACCGCCTGGCCGGAAGCGGCCAGTGCGGCGCGCAGCGCCGGCAGGACCTCCGCGACGGGCAGCTCGGGTAAAGCCTTTCTCATGGGCTCAAGTGCCGCTGTTGCGGCGCAGCCAATCAACGCGCTGCAAAAGCTTCTGCCGCCAGGCTTCGGTCAATCCGGGCGTATCGGCAATGCGCTGCAAGTCTTCCAGCGCCGGGCGTCGCGTCCGCGAAGCCTCCCAGAACTGCGCCAGCGACACCGCATCCTCGTTGCGCTCAAGCAGGGTAAACGCATCGCCGGCCTGCGCCTCGCCTGGCGCCAGCACGCGGTAATACCAGCCGGAAATGCCCTGTTCCGCGACGTAAGCGCTGATGCCCTCGCGGCCGAACTTGCTGTCGATCTTCCAGCACGGCGTGCGCGGCTGGCTGACCTGGATGCGGGCGCTGCCGCAGGCGTAGACATCGCCGAGGCAGATCGAAGCTTCGTCGAAACCCTCGGTGGAAATGTTTTCGCCGATGGCACCGGCGACGAACTGCTCCGCCAGCTCGGGGAACTGCCGCGCCAGCCGCCGGTGATTGTCCAACGGGAAATGATGCAGCGCTTTCTCGGTGCCGCCATGGTGGCGGCGGTCTGCCTGCACATCGATCTCCATGCCGTCCCAGGCGATGCGCACGCGCTCCGCCACCGGTTGCTTGAAGATGGCGGTAGGCCGGCCGTCACCCGGCATCGGACGAATCTGCCCGGCGTAGAGGCCCAGTATCGAACCACTTGGAGAGGAAGGCCGGGGTGAACTCTTCATGCGCGTATTATGTCTGCTCATGGTCCACACAGACCAATACCGACACCTTTATGCAGAGACGCGAAGTCCTACAGTCCGCCGCGGCCTTTGCCGCCCTCGGTCTCACTGCGCCGTCCCTGCTACTCAGCCTCCCTGCCGAAGCCGACCTGCGCAAGCTCGGCCAGCCGCAGCCTTTCGACTACGCCTGGCTCAAGGGCCAGGCGCGCGCGCTGGGCAAACAGCCGTTCCAGCCCAAGGCGGGGCAGGTGCCGGACAAGCTGGGGCAGATGACCTGGGACCAGTGGCAGGCAATCCAGTTCAGGGACGAGCATTCGCTGTGGCGCGAGCAGGGCCTGCACGCGCAGGTGCGCTTCTTCCATCTCGGCTGGCACATGATCACGCCGGTGCTGATCTACGAAGTGGCGGATGGCCAGGCGCAGGAACTGGCCTACGACCCGGCCATGTTCGACTACGGCAAGAGCGGCATCCACGGCAGCGCGCTGCCGCCCGACCTCGGCTTCGCCGGCTTCCGCGTGTTGTTCCATACCGACTGGGTGCGCGACGTCGCCGCCTTCCAGGGCGCCAGCTATTTCCGCGCGGTGGACGGCGACATGCAATACGGCCAGTCGGCGCGCGGCCTGGCCGTGGACTCCGGCCTCGACCCGGAGGAGTTCCCCACCTTCACCAGCTGGTGGCTGGAACGGCCGGCGCCGGGCTCGGACAGTTTCTACGTCTACGGCCTGCTCGATTCGAAGAGCGTCACCGGTGCCTACCGCTTCCTGGTGTCACTGGGCGATACCCTGGTGATGGACGTCGACGCAGCCCTGTATCCGCGCAGGACCATCGAGCGCGTCGGCATCGCGCCGCTGACCAGCATGTATCAGTTCGGCGAGAACGATAAGCGCCGCGGCGACGATTGGCGTCCGGAAATCCACGACGCCGACGGCTTGCAGCTGTGGACCGGCAGCGGCGAATGGATCTGGCGCCCCCTGGCCAATCCGACCGGCGTGCATACCAATTCCTTCTACGACGACAACCCGCGCGGCTTCGGCCTGCTGCAGCGCGACCGCAACTTCGACCACTACCAGGACGACGGCGTGTTCTTCGACACGCGCCCGAGCCGGTGGGTGGAGCCGCGCGTCGGTCCCGGCGGCACCGGCTGGGGCAAGGGCGCGGTGATGCTGGTGGAACTGCCCACCGACGACGAGACCAACGACAACGTCGTCGCCTTCTGGAATCCGGTGGAAAAACCGCAGGCCGGGCAGGAACTGCTGTTCGGCTACAAGC
>JAQGNS010000605.1 GCA_028291705.1 Nevskia sp. | reverse complement strand
TGGCGGCGTCGGCCCATTCGCCCAGGCCTTCGCGCGCCAGCAATTCGAATTTGCGCTCGTTCTCTTCGTATTCGAGCGTGTCGTCGACAAAGCTGCGCAGCGCGTCGAAGCGGGCCGGCGCGCGCGCGCCTGCCGCGTCAGCCGTATCGGCGGCGTCGTTCTTCTCGGGAAGCTCGTGCCGGCGCGCCTTGAGCACGGTGCTGATGTCGGCCATCACCACATCGTCGTAATAAGTTTGCAGCACCTGCATCAGCGGCGCGTCCAGTCCCAGCGGCCAGGTCCATGAGAGCGGCATCGCCCACGAGCTCAGCGTCCAGTCCGGAAGCGCCGCGATCTCGGCCAGAATGGTGGCGGTGGCTTTTTCGTTGTAGTTGCGGTCGTCGTGGCCGGCATCGGTGGCGGCCAACGCGCTGCCGTGGGTGGCGATGGCGTCGCGCAGGTGGGCCAGGGGCGCCAGCAGGGCCTTGGCGCGCCGGTCGACGTCGCGCGTGGCCGGGTACAGCATGGCCAGCCACAGCAGCGACAGCGCGAGGCTGGCCGCCATCACCACACGGCGCGGACCGCGCTCGTTGAGCAGCGCGCGCGGCGCTACCCTG
Source organism: Nevskia sp. (assembly GCA_028291705.1). Taxonomy (GTDB): domain Bacteria; phylum Pseudomonadota; class Gammaproteobacteria; order Nevskiales; family Nevskiaceae; genus Nevskia. Next base: position 1,953 of record JAQGNS010000605.1, on the reverse strand, counting down.
GCCAGGCCGAATTCGGCAAAGATGCGGCGCGCGAACAGCTGCGAACAGAACGCCGCCTGTTCCGGCGTCTCGGCAATCCGTTGCTGCGGGCGAAAGCTGGCCAGCTCGTCGTCGTCGGTCGCCGCGCGCGCCGGCGACGGCAGTTTGCCGCTCAGGTAGAAGCCGCGCAGGTCGGCCGAGCGCAGCGTGGCGTTGCGGCGCAGCGCCTGGTTCAGCAGGTCGGGCAGCGGCGCCAGCGCGCCGGCAAGGTTTTCGGGCAACTGGTACAGCAGGTCGAAGGCGTCGCCGGCCGCGCCGTGCACGCCGACCTCGGCGACCAGTTCGCGCAGCCGGCCGATGATGTCGGCCATGCCTTGCTCGACCCACTTGACGCGCAGGGCACTCCCCAGCGCGAACGGATTGGCGCTGCCCAGGCTTTGCTCGCGCACTTTCGCGGGCAGCGCCGCCGCCAGTTGCGCGAAACCGGTTGTGCTGTCGCAATCGCTGACCACGACGTACACCGGCAATTGCAGGCCGAGCCGAACTTGCAGGTCCACCAGTTTGCTGCTCAGGCGCGCGGCGGCGGCAGCCCTGACTTCTTCGTTCGTGCCCAGCAAGGCCAGCGGCACTACCCACAGCAGGGCGTCAAGCGGACGGCGCGGCCGGTTAGTATCGAGCAAGTCCAGGAAATCGTTCCACGGGCCGGCATCGGCATTCCAGGCAGCGGCTGGCAGCGCGAAGGCGGCGCCGTCCTGGTTCTTCCACCAGCCGCTGGGATACTCGCCGTTGCCGGCCACCGGCGCCAGGCCGGCCGCAGCCAGCAGCGCCGCCTGGTCGGCGCCGGCGTCGCCGCAGACCAGGATGCAAGGCAGGTCATAGCGGCTCAGCCTGGCCGCCGCGGGGTACAAGGACTTGAGGGCAGTGGCGAACGAGGCGGGGTCGAGCTCGGGGACGGGGATGGGCGCGGGGGCGTCGGCCTTGGCGGCGGCGTGGCGCCGCCACAGCAGCCAGCCGGCCAGCAGCACGAGCGCCAGCAGCAGCACCACCAGCAGCACGATCAGCCAGGCGGGCATGGCGGCGGCTTTCATGGCGGCAGGATCTGGCTGATCACGTTGTGCGGCTGGTAGCGCAGCCACAGCCACAGGCCGCTCGATACCAGTAACGGCAGTAGCAGCGCGCCCAGCGGCACCACGTACCAGCGGTATTGCTCGCCCAGGCTGAGCTGTGCCGGTTCGGTGGTCAGCAGATGCAGGTCGACCGGCTCGGCCAATGCAAAGCCAGGCCGGTCGAGCTGCGCCTTGCGCGCGTAGACGAAGGAGAACAGGTCTTCGCGCAGCGCCTGCAGCTCGGCCAGGCCATGGTCTTGCTCGCGGTACCGGCCCTGGAAGCCCAGGTTCAGGCAATCCAGGTAGAGCCCGGCGATCTCGAGCCCCTGGCGGCTGCGCGGGGCGCGGGTGGCGGCGCCGATCCGGTCAAACAGGCGGGCACCGGCCAGTTGGGTCGTGAACTCGGCCCGCTCCAGCAGGTGCTCGCCCCAGACCGACAGGCCGGCCCACTGGCTGTTGAGCAGGCGTTCGTCGACTACCGCGCAAAAAGCGTACAGCAGGGCGTCGGCCTGGTCCGGGGCCGACTGGCGCAGGTTTTGGCCGGCATCGCGCCGTAGCTGGTTGCACAGGTCGCCCAGCGCGGTCGCCATGCTGTCCGCCGCCATCCGCGCCACTGCCGGGCTGACCGCGCGCGGGGCCGTTTGGCTGGCCCGGGTTGGCCCCGCGAGCGCGCAAAAACGGCCATACGCCTCGCGGAAAAGTGCGCTCAGCGGATTCGGATCGGCCGCCCAGCTCAACGCTTCCATCAGGCTGCCCCGGCCGGCGGCCGCTTGCCAATCAGCTCGATATACAGCGGCACCATGCGGCCCTGGTCCGGCGCCGGGCCGCTGATGCGCAGCACGGTGTCGATTGCCAGCGCCCGGTGCGG
>JAQGNS010000585.1 GCA_028291705.1 Nevskia sp. | reverse complement strand
GCGGCGATGGCGCAGACCCTGCACTCGACCCGCGACGTGATGCACAACCAGGACTACGGCCTGGCGCCCTCGCTCACCCTCAAGCTGAGCCCGAAGGCCGAACTGACCCTCACCGGCCTGGCCGAGCACAACCACGACATGCCGGACTACGGCCTGCCACCAATCAACGGCGAGCCCGCCCACGTGCCGCGCCGGAATTTCTACGGCATCACCGACGACTTCACCACCCAGGATGTGCAGGTCGCCGGGGCGCGCCTGAAATACGAGATCCTGCCCGAGCTGACCCTGCGCAATCAGTTGCAGTACAGCCGCTACCGCATCAACGCCCACGAAACCGCGGCGAACTCGGTCGGCACCTGCACCACCAACCCCTGCACCAACGCCGGCTTCGTGGTGCTGCCGACCAAGACCACCGGCAATACCACCGATCTGCCGCTGAACCAGTTGTACATCCAGCTCGGCAGCCACGCGCGCGACATCAAGGACACCTCGGCCTTCAACCAGACCGACATCCTGTGGAACATCGAGACCGGGCCGCTCAAGCACGAGCTGGTCGCCGGCGCCGAAGTTGGCCGCGACACCTACAGCAACCAGAGCATCACCTTCAACAACCTGCCGGTCCTGACGCTGGTCAACCCGGTGTACCAATCGGGCGCCTCCGCCGGCGTCACTTCCACGCCCGGCAACCTGGCTTCGAGCAGCGCCATCACCGAGGCGGCCTACGCCAACGATACGGTGTCGATCGGCCGTCACTGGAAGGTGGTCGGCGGTGTGCGCTGGGACCGCTACGACGCCGAGCTCGACAACACCGTGACTTCGACGCGCGCCCTGCCGCATGTGGAGCAGACGGTGTACTACGACAGCGTGCGCGGCGGCGTGCTGTACCAGCCGACCGATACGCAGACCTACTACGCCTCCTACGGCACCTCCTTCAACCCTTCGCTGGAACAGCTCACCGTCACCGTCGGCCAGCAGAACCTGCCACCGGAGAAGAATCGCTCCTACGAAGTCGGCAGCAAGTGGGATCTGTTGGACAGCAATCTGTCGTTGACCTCGGCCCTGTTCCAGGTGCAGAAGACCAACGCCCGTTCGCAGGTCGAGTCCGGCGTGTACGAACTGGACGGCAAGGTCCGCGTCAACGGTGCCGCGCTCAACGCGGCCGGCCGCCTGACCAAGAAGTGGCAGGTGTTCGGCGGCTACACCTGGCTCGACGCCAAGGTGCTGGACGCCTCCGGCATCGACGGCACCGCTGGCCGGACGCCGACCAACGTGCCGCGCAACAACGCCACGCTGTGGACCACCTACCTGCCGACGCACGACTGGGAAGGCGGCACCGGCCTGGTCTACACCTCCTCGCGCTACGTCACCGCCAACAACGCGGTATCGGTGGACGGCTACGTGCGCTGGGATGCGACGGTGGCCTATCACCAGAAGCAGTACGACGTACGCCTGAACCTGTTCAACCTGACCAACAAGCGCTACTACGATTCGGTGATCCAGTCCGACGGCGGCCGTTCGGTACCGGGCGTCACGCGCAGCGCCCTGGTCAGCTTCATCTACCGTCTCTGAACCGGAAAGCCCCCGCCATGCTGCTGAAGATCCCGGGTGTGTTGAACGCCGAACAGCTGCGCGTCGTCCGCGCGCGGCTGCTGGCGGCCGACGCGCCCTGGGTCGACGGCCGCGTCACCGCGGGCTACCAGGGGGCCCCGGTCAAGCGCAACCAGCAGATCGACGAGAACTCGCGCACCGCGCTGGAACTCGGCGACCTCATCCTGGGCGCGCTGGAGCGCAACCCCCTGTTCATCAGCGCGGCGCTGCCGAACCGGGTCTATCCGCCGATGTTCAACCGCTACGAAGGCGGCATGCATTTCGGCAACCACGTCGACGGCGCGGTGCGGCTGATTCCGGGCAGCGGCCTCAAGCTGCGCACGGATATCTCGGCCACGCTGTTCCTGGAACCGCCGGAAAACTACGACGGCGGCGAACTGCTGGTGGAAGACACCTACGGCGAACACCTGCTCAAGCTGAACGCGGGCGACCTCGCGGTCTACCCCGCCACCAGCCGCCATCGCGTCACCCCGGTGACGCGCGGCGCGCGCCTGGCCTGCTTCTTCTGGGTGCAGAGCCTGGTGCGCGACGATGGCCAGCGGCGCCTGCTGCTGGACCTGGACCAGGCCGTGCAGAAGCTCGGCGCCACTGGTGCCGATGCCCAGGCGCTGCTGCAACTGACCGGCAGCTATCACAACCTGTTACGCATGTGGAGCGAGACGTGAAGGCGCTCCATTCGCCCCCTTTTACCCCTGGCCCATCCCCTCTCTCCCCAGAGCCTGTAACACCATGAATCGCACCTGCGTTGCAGTCCAAAATCGCGTCAGGCAAGGCGGAGGCCCCGGCCATGGTGATTCCATGGCCGGGGCTGACAACGCAGCCTGGCGCGATTTTGGGCGCCACCCTCCGGGACGGGGCCATTTTTGCGCATCGCTACGCCGGCCGGAGCTTGCATGGAATCACCATGCTGCGCCCCGTCCGACTTGCGCTGCGCAAAAATGACCGCCGTCGCAGGCGCGATTCATGGTGTTACAGGCTCTTGGGCCTGGGGGCTTTCTTTTCAGTACTGATATGTCGACCACAGAAGTCATCAGCGGCAAGCCCATTGCCTTAAGCGGCAGTAGTTGGACCCGCGTCAACGCCATCCGCTGGCTGCGCAAGGCACACGGCTGGATCGGCCTGTGGGGCGCCACGCTGGGCCTGCTATTCGGCAGCAGCGGCATCTTGCTCAATCATCGCGCGGTGATGAAAATCCCGGCGGCGCAGGCGCAGGAGAGCACGTTGCAATTGCCCCTGCCGCAGCCCGCGCCGGAAAACGCCAAGGCGATGCTGGACTGGCTGCAGGGTGAGCTGAAGTTCGACCATCCCAACCTGCGCTCGCGCGAGGAACCGGCCCATGGCGTCGCCTGGGGCGACAAGTCGCTGACGCAGCCGGGCCACTGGCAGATGTCGCTGACCACGCCGCGCGTCAACGTGCAGGCCGACTGGTGGGTGGGCAACAGCTTCGTCACGCTGAAGCGTTCGGACAACAACTTCTTCGCCGTGCTGACCAATCTGCACAAGGGCG
>JAQGNS010000577.1 GCA_028291705.1 Nevskia sp. | reverse complement strand
GCTGACATCGGCCTGGGTCAACTGGCCGCCGAGCAGCCAGGGACTTGCCCGCTGAACGGCGCGCTCAAGCTCCACATAAGCCGCATCGATCTGCAACTGGATGCGGTCGAGCCAGGGCTGGTGCAATTTCTCAGGCGGCCGCTGTTGCCGCTCGTACACCGCCTGCACGGTCTTGTCGCAGGCGGTCAGGGCGATGCCCAGCAGTTGCAGCACCTGCCGCCGCGGCGCGCCCTCGGACGGCATCAGGCGCCGGCTACCGGGAGCCAGCGCTTCCAGGTAGTCGAGGATCAGGGTCGAATCCATCAGCACTTCGCCGTCGTCGCAGACCAGGGTCGGCGCCTTGACCAGGGGATTGATCTGCCGGAACTGATCGAAATGGCGGAATACCGAAACCGGACGGTGCTCGAACGGCAAGCCGAACAGCTTGAGGGAAATCGCGACACGGCGGACGTAGGGTGAATCGAGCATGCCGATCAATTGCATGAAGCGCTCCGTCGGGAATAGTGCAAGGAACAGGACCGCAGCCGCCGCTGCGACATCAAACGCCAGCCACACCTGGCAAGCAGATGTTGCTCTGCCGGCTCCGCCCTGCGTCTGGCCAGTGCTCGCATTTTCCTTGTGGACACGGCCCCGATCAAACGATATGTTTTGAAATCATGTTAAGTTTTTCTTAATCTCGCGTGAACCGCCTCCCTCTTACCGCCTTGCGCGCCTTTGAAGCGGCAGCCTCGCACATGAGCTTCACCACCGCGGCGGCGGCCTTGTACGTCAGCCCGGCCGCCATCAGCCAGCAGATCCGCGCGCTGGAAAGCAGCCTCGGCTATCCCCTGTTCGAGCGGCTGGGCGCATCGATCCGGCTCACCGCTGAAGGTGCGCGGCTGTTGCCGCGCGTGAGGCGCGGCTTCGACGAACTGCGCCGGGCAATGGAAGAAGCCTTGCAGTCGCAGGATACCCGGCAGATCAACGTCAGCCTGCTCGCTTCCTTCCTGCAGCGCTGGCTGTTGCCGCGCCTGCCGGAATTCCAGGCCGCGCATCCCGACATCGACTTGCGACTCAGCGCCAGCACCCAGGTAGTTGACCTCGGCGATAGCGATTTCCACGCCGCGATCCGCTTCGGCGCCGGCCGCTGGCCCGGCCTGCAGTCGCGGCGCCTGCTGGACGACTGGCTGGTGCCGGTCTGCAATCCCGAATTGCTGCGCCGCCTGGGACCGATCACCGCCTTTGCCGACCTGTCCCGCTACCCCCTGCTGCACGCCAATACCGAACCCTGGAACGACTGGGTCAAGCCCGTCTTCGGCCGGCGGCACGAGGTGCCGGTACGCTCCGAGCTGGACGACTCCGCCTCCGCGATCATCGCCGCCGAGCGCGGCCACGGCGTGGCCATGGCCCGCTGGTCGCTGGCGGCGGGAGACGTGCAGGCGGGCCGCGTGGTCTGCGCGGCGGATTGGGCGGTGCACCATCACCGCGCCTACTACTTTGTCACCACGGCAGCCAAGGCGCGCTTGCCGGCTGTGCAGATCCTCGCCGACTGGCTGTTCACCGCGGGCGCCGGCTTTGGTCCGCCGCCGACGAAGCTCCGACGCAAGGCCGCCGCACGGCGCAAGTAGCCTTTCCGTCTTCCTTCCACGGGAGGGCTTTTTTGCCGGCGACGGTCATATCCGGGGCCGATTTGGCGGGATTTTTGCTGTAACAAACCCGGGGAACGCCCATCAATGACGATGCGGCGAGCGGAGAACTCATGAAAATCGCCCTGGCATTACTCGGCTGTACCGCAATGGCGCTGCTGGTGACAGCCGCCCCACCCCATCACCACGCAGCCATCCCGTCGAGCCCACACAAGACCAGTGCGGCCCTGGCGGATGCCATGAGCAGCCACGGCATCGAACTGGTGGATGCCGAAGCGAGCATCCCGGTAACCGGCTTCACGCCCGTGGTCTATTCGCCGGTCGGAACGAAGTAGCCGCCACGACGGCGTCCGCGCTGCCGGATTCGGGTTTCGAACAGCCGCCGCGTTGCGCGGCGTAGATCCCCGCTGCGGCGGAATCACGAATTCCGCATTCCGTCAGGTTTGGGCGGCAAAGTCATAGATAGTCCCCGGAAGATGCCGACTAGTGCGCTGTGAACCGGCGATGTAGCTCTTTTTACCTATTCCCTCGTTTATCGAACTTACATCTGAGATAATATTTGGTTGCACCCCCTGTTTTATTGGCGCGTTTTGCACTATCGTGGTTTGGCCCCATGGATTCGGGGCGCGACACTAAAGTGAACCGCCATGACCCGCCAAAATCAGCCTGCCGACGCCTTCGAAATCTGCGATCTGGAATATGACGTAGCCAGTGTCGGTTCGACCGAACCTTCCGCTTCCGAGGAAAATCAGGCCGCTTTCTTCCTGGTTTATTACCGCCTCCCCGAAAACGGCTGATCGGGTTCGCATCCGGACGGAGTGCCTGAAGACGGCTCTCCACCCGCCTCGCCTTATCGATATCCGCACCGGCGCATTCCACGCGAAGTTCCGCAGGTGTGCGCGGTCAGCGTAGTCGCGCCACCGGATCGAGCGGAACATCCATGCAGCCCCCTCCATCCGTTTCCATGCCCCTCCAGGCGGAAGCGGCTTGCGCAGACGCGCAACTGAGCCGCTTCGTCGAGCAGGTTGACCGGGGTTTCCGCCGGGATGCGCTGGAATCGTTCTGGGATCTCGAAGCGGAATTCCGCCGGTTCATCGACAGCGGCTGTCTTGGCGAATTGCTCAATCGCGAACTCGAAAAGCTGACGGCCAACCCCAGCTACATGGGGGACTGGCGTCCCAAGCAACTGGTACTGCATCGCGGCCGCGGCTTCGCGCTTTCGATCGGGCTGTTCGATCAGGCTCGCGAATACATCCATACCACGCCGTTTTTCGGCATGTATGTGCCGATCGGAACGGAAAGCCTGCGTTACGACCTCTACCGGCTGCCAGCGGACTACCGCAACGATGTGTTCGATGCAGCGCTCAGGCTTGAATCGGCCGGCTCCGGAACTTGCGAGCCCGGCGAAGTCCTGCGCCTGCAAGCGGACCGTTACACCTACGACTTCAAGATCGAACGCCCTGTCGCCGTGGTGAAATTCACCACGGCCGCCTTCCAGAACCTGGAATGGCTGTTCGACAAAGACCAGTTGCAGGCCCGGCAAGCCAACGATAGCGAGTTGAACTGGACGCAGCTGCGCGTCGCCGCCTATATCCTGGGCCGGCTGGCGCAGCAAACTTCCCTGGAACCGCTCGAACTGCTGAGCACCCACCCGCACCATGCCGTGCGCTGGGCGGCGATCCAGAACCTCGGCCGCCTCAGCCGCGGCGCGGCACTCGACAAGCTCGAAAGCGCGCTCGACGACGTTCATCCGCATGTGCGCCAGGCCGCGGCCAGGACCCTGAATCAGGTCCGGCAACAAACTCCGGAATAGAAGCCGTGGCCCTCACCATTGCCTGCGACAACGCCGATACCGTCAGCCTTGAGCAGTTCATCGATCATGTCCGCGCCAATGTGGACCTGCATGACATGGACAGCGTCGCCGCAGCCGCGCCGATGTTCCGGGGGCTGGCCAACGATAGTGAACTGGTGGTGCGCCAGCTCAACCGCCAGGTCAAACACCAGTTCAGAAGCCAGAGTGTGGCCTCGGCACAGGTGATCTTTCTCGGCGAAGGCAGGGATTTCTATATCCGCGCCAATGTCTGGCCCTCCGACGCCGATATCGCCAGCGGCCGGGTCTACCAGGACCAGTTCTCCTACAACCTGGCCCACGACCACAACTACAATTTCATGACGGTGGGCTACCACGGCCCCGGGTACAGCACCGAGATCTACGAGTACGATTACGACCAGCTCGAAGGCCGTCCCGGCGAAACGATCGACTTCCGCTTTCTCGAGCGCATCCACTTCACCACCGGCATGGTGATGATGTACCGGGCCGGCAAGGACGTGCATATCCAGTACCCGCCGGAACAGCTCAGCGTCACGCTCAATTTCATGGTATCCACGCCCGAAGTACGCGTGCGCGACCAGTTTTTCTTCGACCTGGAAAGCCGGACCCTGCTCGACTACCCCGCCGAACTGGACAGCTCGCGCCGCATCTCGGTGCTGAAAATGGCGGCCCAGGTCGGCAACGGCGACACCCGGCAACTGCTCGACGATCTGTCACGCCAGCATCCGTGCCGGCGCACGCGGCTGGCCGCTTACCAGGCGCTGGCGCAACTCGATCCGGCGCAGGCCGGGCAAATCTGGGAATCCGCCTGCAAGGACCCTGAACGGCTGGTGGTGCAGGCAGCCCGCAAACGACTTGCCGAAGCCGGGAGCTAAGCCGGCATAACCACAACCCGTCAGGCCGGGGCAGGAAGCTGCGTCTGTCGGTAAGCCTCGGCCCAGCGCATGAATTCCGCGACCGGCAAGGCCGGCGAAAACAGGAAGCCCTGCTGCAGGCGGCAGCCCTGCTCGCTCAGGATGCGCATCTGCTGCGTTGTTTCCACGCCTTCGGCGACGATCGCCAGATCCAGCTTTTGCGACAGCGCCAGCATGGCGGAGACGATCGCCTCCGCCTGGCGCGAGATCCCCAGGTTGACGACGAACTGGCGGTCGATCTTGATCTTGTCGATCGGCAGGCGCTGCAGGTAGGCGAAGGAGGAATAGCCGGTGCCGAAGTCGTCCATGCCCAGCCGGTAGCCCAGCCGCTTGATCTCCTCCAGCATCTTGCGCGTGTTCTCGGTGCTGTCGAACAGCACGCTCTCGGTCAGTTCCAGCTCGATCATGGCCGCCGCCGCGGCATCCTCCCGGCGCAGCGCGTCGAGCTGCTGCAGCAGCTTGCCGTCCTGCAGCTGGCGGGCCGACAGGTTCACGGCCATCCGGAACTCGAGGCCCTGTTCGCGCCAGCTGCGCAGTTGCGCGTGGGCCAGGCGCAGGCAACGTTCGCCCAGCGCCTTGATCAGGCCTTCGTCTTCGGCCACCTGGATGAATTCGCCCGGCAGCAGCAGGCCGCGCTCCGGGTGGCGCCAGCGCACCAGGGCTTCGGCCCCGATCACCCGATGCAGCTCCACGTCGATGATCGGCTGGTAAAACAGCTCGAACTCGTCCAGCTCCAGCCCGCGTCCGATTTCTCCGGCCAAGGCCAGTTGCCGGCGCAACTGGCCGGTCAGCTGTCCGCCGGCAAAGCGCGCATTGTTGCGCCCGCTGCGCTTGGCCGCATGTCCCGCCGCCTCGGCGCTGTTGATCAGATGCTCGGCGCTGGTGCCGTCGCCGGGGCTCGCGGCAATGCCGATCGAAACCGACATGTGCAGCAACTCGCTGCCGGTCCGGTAGGGTTCGACCATGCCGAGCAGCACGCGATCCGCGATCAGGCGTAGCCGCAGATCGGGCGCGTCGTCGAGGGCCGTACCGTCCTCGATCAGGGCGATGAACTTGTCGCCACCGTAACGCAGCAATTCCGTCCCCGGCGGAAGCAGGCGGCGCAGCCGCGCCGCGGCCTCGCACAGATAGAGGTCTCCAGCCTTGTGTCCCAGGCGATCGTTGACCGAGCGGAAGTTGTCGAGGTCGAAGTAGAACAAGGCCAGCCGCTCGTCGGGCTGCCGCTGCAGTGCCAGCGAGGCCTGCAGGCTTTCCTCCAGCCTGGCACGATTGCCAAGCCCGGTAAGCGGGTCCTGGTAGGCCAGGCGCCGCAGCTTTTCCGCACCGTCGCGGAACTGCCGCAGGGCCAGTGCCATCTGGCCGAATTCGTCATCGCGGAACGGCGGCAGGTCGATGTCGAGCTGCCCGGCATTCACCTGCCGCAAAGCGTCGGTGGTGATCTGCAGCGGCCGGATGATCGAACGCAGCACGATCAGCACCAGCAGCACGCCGACGATGCCGCCGGCGACGATCATCGATATGGCGATGCGCATGGCCAGCACGCCGCGCTCGCGCGCCTCGCGCTGGATCCGCTCGGCCAGCAGGTGCTCGCGTTGACTGGCCGCGGCCAGCGTACCCTCGATCAGGTTCAGGCGCCGCTGCAATTCGGCCAGGACCGGCGCCGCTTCCGCCTGCTTGCCGGCGGCGATCGCGGCGATCGCGGTCTGCACGTATTGCGGCATTTCATTCAAGGCCGACTCGATCACCCGCGTGCTGGCCGGGTCGAACGAACCGAGGCGGACCAGTTGGACATCGACATCCCGGCGCGATTGGTCCAGCGCTTGGCGCATCTGGCTTTCCAGTTGCGCATCTTTAAGCAGGATGGCCGAGTTGAGCTGGCCACCGTTGTGCCGCAACAGGTTGATGGCTTGCTGGGTCGCCTGGATGATCTCGAATCTGCGGTACTGCTCCTGCTGCGCCTGTTGCTCGGTCTGGTTACGCTGGATCAGATAGCCGAGCAGCAGGCTGGAACCGCCGAAGATCGTCAGCAGCGCCAGGCACAAGCCGAGCAGCCTGAAACGGACGCTGAATTGTGAGCCTTGCATGTCCTGTCGCGCCGCCGCCCGGTCAAAATGCTCCCGAAATCCGCCAGTTGGGCGCCGATCAGGAGGTCCTGCGCTGAGCATAACCGGATGTGGCCGCACTGGATATCAGCGGGGTGGCCTTGACAGCCCGGTGGCCCTTGCCCCGGACGGTGACGCCGGGCGGCAATCATCTGGCGGCTTTCGGACCGGGCTGACGACTATGAAGAGGTGCTGGCAGGCCCCGCCGCGGTACAGGCGATACCCGCCGTTCCCGGACACGGCTGCCGAGGCGGCATGAACGAGGTCCGCCGCCCTGGAGCCCCCTGAAACGCGGCTTGCGCCGCGAGCGGCGCAGGACGTAGGGTGTCGGGCAGGTCCATGGCGGATTGGGCCAAGAACTCGGGGAGATCTGGTGATGGAAGGGGTAGACCTGCTGCATGACCTGGTGCTGTTCCGCAATCTCCCGGCCGAATTGCTGCGGCCGCTGCAGGCGGCGGCGGTAAAGCGCAGCTTCGCCGCGGGCGAGCCGATCTTCCGTCATGGCGAGGCGCCGGACTTCTTCTACGTGGTGGAGAGCGGCGCGGTAGACGTGGCGGTGCCGGCGCAGGCCGGCGAGATCGTGGTCGCCAGCTTCGAGGCGGGATCCTTCTTCGGCGAGCTGGCGGTATTCGACCGGCAGCCGCGCAGCGCCGGCGCGCGCGCAGCGGCCGAAACCTGCCTGATCTGCATTCCCCTGCAGGCGATGGCCGAACTGGTGGAGAACCACGCGCCGGCGGCGCGCCAGTTCATCAGCGCCCTGGCCCTGCGCCTGCGCAGCGCCGACGACCTGCTGTCGCGGCTGCAGGTGCAGAACGTGAACGAGATCGCCGACGGGCGCATGAGCATCGGCGACCGCGTCGCCGACAAAGTGGCGCGTTTCGGCGGCTCCTGGACATTCATCATCAGCTTCATGTCGTTCCTGCTGCTGTGGATGCTGGCCAATACCGCCTACCTGATGAGCTCGCCGCCGGACCCGTTTCCCTACATCTTCCTCAACCTGATCCTGTCCTGCGTCGCGGCGCTGCAGGCGCCGGTGATCATGATGAGCCAGAACCGGCAGAACATTAAGGACCGGCTGCAGGCCGATCAGGAATTCCAGATCAACGTCAAGGCTGAGATCGCGGTGCAGCAGCTGCACCGCAAGATCGACGAGCTGCGCGGCACCATGCTGCAGCACCTGCATTCGCAGGAATCGCACTAGGGCCTAACGGACATCACTTTGATGCGGCTTCGTCGTGCTTTTCCGGCGGCAGCAGGTTGCTGTCGGTCCAGGATACGAACAAGGCCATCACGGTCTTGCGCTGCGACTGGCCGTACTCCGGTCCGCTCGACGCCACCAGGCCGCCTTCCTTCTGGGTGAAGCCGGTCAGGGCCAGCTTGGACACACCGATCTGCCTGGTGATCTTGAAGAAGGCGATTTCCGGGAAGGTCAGGGTTCCGGCGAAGGGAATCGGCAGGGGGAAGCTCGGGATGCCGATGAGGAAGGTGCTGTAGTCGATCGACTGCGCTCCGGAACGCAATTCCACTACCACGTCGGCGTCCTTGCGGTCGCTCATCAGATGGGCGCCCTGCCGCAGCAACTGGTCATGCACGGCGGCGATGGTGTACTTGGGCAGCACCACGCCATCGGTATCGTAATACTGCGTGTCGACGAAGACCTTGCTGTCGGCCGGCAGCGGCAGCTTGATCTGGTCCACCGCGTGGTCGACGGCGGTGGAAACCAGCAGTTCTTCAGTGGCAGTTCTTGGTGGATCGGTCTGTCGATAGGTGGCGCAGCCGGCAATCGACAGCAACAAGGCCCCCGGCAATGCCAGGGAAATTTGCTTGAACATGTTTTCTACAGCCCGTCAGGGCCGCCGGAATGCGGCGGCAGTCGTCCATCCCTGAACGTACAGGACTACTGACAACCCGGGGAGCGCCGGAGTTCAGACGGAATCCGCCGCAGCGGGATCAGGCCAGTCATGGGCGCCGATGGCCCGGCAACCAGGCTGCCTATTTCAAATAAGCCGCATGATCGATCACCACATCCGGTGCGCCGCGCTCCAGCGCGGTGCGAAGGTGCACCGGCAAGGACTGCTTGCCCAGAGTCGATGCATCGACGTGCACATACACCGTCTCCGCGGTGGCAAAGACGCGTTCCTCGCCGGCAATGCGGAATTCGGTATACAGGGTGAACGAAGTATTGCCGAGCTGCGTCAAGCGCGGCGACAACTCGATCACCTGGTCATAGCGCGCGGATGCTTTCCATTCGAACGTCTGCCGCACCAGCTGGAAATCGATGCCGCCATCGGCCAGCGCCTCGCCATAGCCCAGGGCGCGGAGGAATTCGGTAAAGCCCAGATCGACGAAGGCGCCGTAACGGGCGTTGAACACGACCTTCTGCGCGTCGCATTCGGCGTAGCGCACGCGCAGGTAGTAGCGGAACGGGGCGCTCATGCGGGCGGCTGCGCCGGCGCTTCATCGGCCGCCGCTTCCGCAGGTGGCGCTTCGGCGAGCGGAATCCCGGCGATCGGCGCCTCGGCCACGGCGGCTTCCACCGGCGGCGTTGCAAGCGCGGACATCTGCGGTTTGCTGCGCCGGGTGCTGCGGTACGTCATCACCACCGCGGCGGCGATGAAGATCGGATCGAGCGGCTTGCGGTAGCGGCCTTCCATCACCGCTTCCTGCTGCACCATGAAGTACAGGAACATGCCCAGGCCGCACAGCGGCAGCAGCCACTCGCGTCCGCGGAAGCGGCCGCGCACCGCGCCGACGGCGACCGCCAGCACCAGGGGCAGCCAGATCCAGCGCGTCCACACCGTGAGCCAGCCGGTGACGGCGGCGCGATCGTTGTCCGGCCAGGACTGCGCGAACGACAGGTAGAGAAAATTCTCCCAATAGCTGCGCAGGGTGGAAAGACTGGGCTGTTGCCCCACGCGCTTGAGTTCGGTGATCCAGCCGGCACGACCCTGGCTCAGATCGACGGCAATGAACACGGTGTCGCTGCGGTCGGTGAGCCAGTCCGAGAAAGGATAGAAGGTCGGGTTGTAGAAACTCGGCGAGCCGAACTGGTAACGCCCCGCCGGACCCAGTTCGATATTGATGTTCTTGTTGCCGCTGGCCTGGTAGATCGGATTCAGGTAGCCGTTGCCGAACGGCGCGAAATAATGGAGGTTGACGCGGCCATGCAGGCCGGCCGGAACCGCCACCAGGAGCAGCAACACCACGCCGATCAGCGCCTTGGCCACGCGCCGCGGCTGCGGCAGCCAGATGCACAGCAGGCATAGCAGCGCCAGCGGCAAGGCCACGCTGCGGGTGAAGCCGGCAAGCAGCCACAAGGCGCAGGCCAGGGTGAACGCCGCCACGGTGCGCTTGCGCTGCGCCCGGAACGTGGCCCAGAAGGCGAAGCCGGTCAGGCTCAGCAGCAGGGTTTCGTTCATGAAGTAGGCGTAGACGCCGATGAAGGCCGGCACCGCCGCGATCACCAGGGCGCCGCTGCGCGCCCAGTTTTTCGGCAGCAGTTCCTTCAGCGCGCGATACCAGCCATAGGGCATGGCGGCGCAGAGGAAACCGGTGCCGGTGGAGACCACCGCCCCGACGTTGCCCTTGATCTGGATCAGCAGGTAGAGCCAGACCTGGTACAGCAGCGGATCGCCGCTGCCCATGAAGGTGGGATTGAACAGGCGCATGCCGTTCTCCCAGTGCCGCCCGGGATCGGAAAAGAGGTGGCTGAGCGGTGAGTTGTAAAAGGGGAACAACAGCCGCAGCAGCAGGGCGGTACCGAAAATCCAGCGCAGCACATGGACGCTGCGCGGTTCCGCGCCGCCGCCGGGCAGCGGCCCGGCTGGCCGCTCCGGGACGGCGGAAATGGACGATGGGGTTTGCATGGAGGGGCATAGGATTGCCGATTGGCGCGGCATGCGCCAGCCAGCCGGTAATGAGCCGCCGGTTCGCGCCGCCGGCTCCCGCCACGAATGCCTTCAGGGCGCCCCGGCCGCCGTATCGACCTTGCGCGGACCGGACTGGGGAAAGACGAAGTAGCGGCAGCCGAAATAGAAGGCGACCGAGTACAGCGGCATGCCGACGAGGTGCGCCAGGTAGTCGTTGCAGCCGAGATGAAGCGCGCCGAGGACCGCCGCGATATTGAGCAGGTAGGACACCACGAAGACCAGCATGAAGCGCAATAGCGCCGGCAACAGGCGATCATCATGCGCGAAAGTCCAGCGCCGGTTGAGCAGGAAGCTGCAGGCCAGGCCCACCGCATAGCCGGCGATGTTGGCCGGCACATCGGCAAAGCCGGCCATCGACTTCAAGCCGAAGATGACGGCAACACAGAGCAGCGTGTTGATCACGCCGACGCCGGCGAATTTCAGCGCGGTGTGGCCCAGCATCCCCCGCCAGCCGCCGGCAAGTCGCGTCGCAGTCCCAGGCTCCCGCTCAAGCTCCTGCTCATCGTTCACTGAAAAATCCATCATGGGCCGGTCTGGTGATTCGAATGGCTGGCGGATGACACTACCACAGCCGTCGGCCCCGACCGGCCTGGAAGATGCCGGACCTTGGCGAGGCCCATGCGGTGTTTCGCGAAAGGGCCGCAATCCGTATCCGGAAAGCGACAACTTACTTTACGTACCGGAACTGCTTTTGGCATCCAAATCCATTATTCTGATCGGGCAACTGTGGGCAACCACTCCCGGTACCTGAGTGTTCCGCACGACCGCCAGAGCCGGCAACCCGCGCCCCGTCCATGACTCTATGTGCGGGGCGCGTTTCTTGCCCCCGGCGTCCTTCGACCGCGACGGCGCAGCCCCTTATCCATCCTGGAGAAGTGCGAGCCTGAAGCAGTACGGGCCCGAACGGTACAAGTTCGGGTCCGCCCGCTCCTTGCGCCTGTTCTTCCCCGCAGTGCCTCCCAATTCGGAAAATTTGCTGCGCCTTCATGGCGCTGCAGCGGAAACCTGCGGCAATCGCCTGATTTACCGGGAGTGCGCGGAAAATATGATTTAGGATTCAGGTGTCGCACAGGGAGGAGATCTCATGGACCGTAAGAGTCTGGCAGCGACCTCGCTGCTTTGTGGCTGCGCGTTTCTCGTCTTTCCCGCCTATTCCAGCACCCCGGACGTCGCACGTAAAACGACGGTCGCGGCGCAATATGGCAACCTGCCGTTGGCCTTCGAGGTCAATCAAGGTCAGGCGGACCCTTCGATGCAATTCCTGGCGCGGGGCGCCGGTTATGGCATCGGCCTCGGCGCCAGGGGCGCGGTATTAAGCCTGCCGGTGACGGCCCCAGCCGATGCCCACGGCCGGCGGCAGGCGCTCGGCGCCGTGCTGCATGAACACCTGGTCGGCGGCAACAGCGCGGCCATGTTGAGCGGCGAGGCAGCGCTGCCCGGCAGCAGCAACTATCTCGATGGCAACGACGCGCGGCAATGGCATACCGGCATCGCGCAGTACGCCAGGGTACGGCAGGCCGGCGTCTATCCCGGTGTGGACCTGGTCTATTACGGCAACCAGAACCGCCTCGAATACGACTTCAACGTGGCCCCCGGCGCCGATCCGCGCAACATCCTGCTGCAGTTCGACGGCGCCCGGAAACTGCGCCTGGATGCCGACGGCAACCTGCTCATCACCACCGCCGCGGGCGATGTGGTGCAGCAGCGTCCGCAGGTGTACCAGGACGATGCGGACGGGCAGCGCACCGCGGTGGCGGCCGCCTACCGGCTGGTCGGCCGCGACAAGGTCGCGTTCCAGGTGGCCGCTTACGACACCGGCCGCACACTGGTGATCGATCCGATCCTGGCGCTGAACCTGTACGTGCCGGGCGTCAATACCGAGGTGGAGAACGCGGTGGCGGTGGACAGCGCGGGCAGCGCCTACATCGCCGGCTACTCCACGCCGATGAGCTGGCTGCGCAACTTGCCGCTGGTCGGCACGCTGATCCACTACGACGCCTTCGTCGCCAAGCTGAATCCGGCCGGCAACGCCCTGGTCTACCTGACCTATTTCGGCGGCAGCAGCGACGACGAGGCGAAGGCCATCGCGGTGGATGCTGCGGGCAGCGCCTACGTCACCGGCTACACTACCTCGAACGATTTCCCGACTCTCAATCCCGCTCAGGGCAGCAAGCAGGGCTACGACGACGCTTTCGTGGTCAAGCTCAGGCCGGACGGCAAGGGCATGGTGTACTCCACCTTCCTCGGCGGCACCGCCAACGACGTCGGCGAGGCGATCGCGGTCGATGCCGCCGGCAATGCCTATATCGGCGGCTACACCGCCTCGCTGTTCTTCCCCACCACCAGCGGCGCGCTACAGACCAGCTACGCCGGCGGCAACTACGACGGTTTCGTCGCCAAGCTCAGCCCCGCCGGCAACACGCTGATCTACGCCACGCTGATCGGCGGCAGCAATTCGGATTCGGTCAACGCCATCGCCATCGACGCCGGCGGCAACGCCTATGTCGGCGGCACCACGATCTCCGCGGACTTTCCGGTGCGCAACGCCTTCCAGTCCGCGCTGTCGCCGCCCTTCGTACAGCCGACGTACTTGAACCAGTTCTACGATGCCTTCGCCGCCAAGATCAATCCGGCCGGCAGCGCGCTGGTGTATTCGACCTACCTCGGCGGCACCTTCGACGATTCGGTCAACGCCATCGCCGTGGATGCGCTGGGCAACGCCTACCTGGCAGGCAATACCTCCAATTACTACAGCTACAGCACCGCCAATAACTTCCCGCAGCAGGCGCCGCTGCAGACCACGTCCGGCCCCGGCTTCGTCACCGAATTGAGTTCGGCCGGCAATGCCCTGGTGTTCTCAAGCTACCTGGATGGCTTCGCCACTGGCGTAGCATTGGACGCGGCTGGTGACATCCACGTCACCGGCTACACCGGTTCCACCACCTTCCATACGCGCCTGCCCTACCAGCCGGCGAACTCGGGCAGCGGCGACGCCTTCCTGATCAAGATCAGGCCGCACGGCAGCGGCGGCCTGATCTACGGCACCTACCTGGGATCATCCGGCAACGACACCGCCAGCGCCGTCGCCATCGATAGCCAGGGCAATGCCTACATTGCCGGCAACACCAACTCGAAGAACTTCCCCGCCACCAAGCCGGTACAGGGTGCAAGCTTCGGCCACGGCGACGGCTTCGTCTCCAAGTTCAGCCCCAACGGGCAAACCCTGATGTACTCGACCTACCTGGGAGAGACCAACGTCTTCGCCGGGCTGGTCACCGCGGGCGGCAAGGGCATCGGCATCTCCATTCCGATCCACGGCATCATCGGCTGCACCTTGCGCGCCCTGCCGGACGGCGTGGTGTTCCCGATCGAGATTCTCTATCCCAGCCACGCACCCTGCGGACAGCCGCAACCGGCTCCCTAGCGTCCGCACCGCGACCGGAGCCGTTGACCACGCCCCGTGCCCAACGGCACGGGGCGTTTTTTTTGGGTCTGCAGCAGAAGCCGCGGCTGCAGGCGTTAACATGGGCGCGATGGCATTCCCGCAACTGAACTGGACCACGCGCCCGAGCCGTTCGGCCCTGCTGCGCAACTGGCGCACCCGCGCGGTGTTCTGGTGCGGCGCCATCAGCGTGGGACTGGTGGCGGTGGGCTTTGCCGAGGCCTGCGACTGGGCCATCCATATCCACGCCCGCTTCATCACCCGCTGGCCGCTGGCGGCGCCCCTGCTGACCCCGCTGAGCTTCGTGCTGGTGGTATGGGCCACCCAGCGTTTCGTCCCTGGCGCCCGCGGCAGCGGCATTCCGCAGGCCATCGCCGCGCTCGACCTGCCGGAGACGGACGACCGTTCACGATTGCTGTCCCTGCGCATTGCCCTGGGCAAGATCGCGCTCACCGTGCTGGCCCTGCTCGGCGGCGCCTCGGTCGGGCGCGAAGGCCCGACGGTGCACGTCGGCGCTTCGATCATGGATGCCCTCGGCCGCTTCGCGCGCTTTCCCTACGATTACCTGCGCCGCGCCCTGGTGCTGGCCGGCGGCGCAGCGGGGCTCGCCGCCGCGTTCAATACCCCGATCGCCGGCATCGTCTTCGCGGTGGAGGAAATGGCGCGGTCGATGGAGGAGCGCACCACCGGCACCCTGCTCACGGCGGTGATCCTGGCCGGCGTGGTCAGCACCGCCCTGCTCGGCAACTACACCTATTTCGGCGTGTCCAACGCGCACCTGCCGACCGCGGGAGCCTGGCTCGGGGTGTTGCTCTGCGGCTGCGTCGGTGGTCTTGGCGGAGGGCTGTTCGCCACCGCGCTGATCGCCAGCGGCCGGCGCCTCGCCGCGCTGGCGGCACAACGGCCCATCGCGCTGGCCTTCGCGCTGGGACTGCTGGTGGCCATGCTCGGCCTGCTGTCGCAGGGCAGCACCTACGGCACCGGCTATGACCAGGCCCGCGGCCTGCTCACCGGGCAGGCCAATCCCGGCCTGCTGTTTCCCGTCTACAAGTGGCTGGCCACACTGGCCTCTTACCTGACCGGTACCCCGGGCGGCATTTTCTCGCCTTCGCTCGCCACCGGCGCCGGCATCGGTGCCGACCTGGCGCCGCTGGTACCGCAGGCACCGCTCGAAACCATGGTGGTGCTGGGCATGGCCGGGTATTTCACCGGGGTGACGCAGTCGCCGCTCACCGGGGCGGTGATCGTGATGGAAATGGTCGATGACCACGCGCTGATCTTGCCGATGCTCGCGACCTCTTTCCTCGCCCTCGCCGTATCGCGCCTGGTATGCAAGGAACAGATTTATCGCGCACTGGCGCTGCCCTTCCTCAAACCACCGCGGCCGGTCTGAGGCCGGTCCGGTGTCGTCGCGTTCGCGCATTGTCGAGCAGCAGAAGGCGTGGGCACTCGGCGCCGGCCTGCGGGTGATCGCGCCCGGGTACCTGGAGAGCGTGGAAGCCAACCTGCGCCGGCCGATGGCGCCGCGCACACTCGCCGCATTCCAGGCCGAGGAAGCGGCGGAGTTGAAGGATTTTCCGCGTTACCCGGCCAAGCTCCGCGCGCTGTTTTCCTCGGCGGCGCTGGTGGTCAATGTGTTCGAGCACTGGGTTGGACGCGATGCCGGGCCGCTATTGAGCGCCCTGGGCATCACCGGCAGCGCCCAGCGCATCGACTTCGAAGCGCGCTTTCCGATCAGCCCGGACGGCACGCCGCCCAACGTCGACGTCTGCATCGCGCTGGCCGACGGCCGCAGCATCGGCATCGAAAGCAAGTTCACCGAATGGCATGTGCCGCGGCGCCCGGCCAATATCCGCTTCAAGGACAAGTACTTTCCGGACGGGGCGAAGCTCTGGACCAGCCGCGGCCTGCCCGGCTGCCAGGTTCTGGCCGAGGAACTCCAGGACGGCCGCACCCGCTACCGCTTTTTCTACGCGACCCAATTGCTGAAGCATGCCCTGGGCATGGCCACGCAATGCAGCGGCGGCATCGGCATCTACTATCTCTACTACGACGGAAGCGGGCCGTCGGCGCGGGAACACCGGCGGGAAATCGAACGCTTCGCCGGCCGCGTCGGCGCGGAACTGGGCTTCCAGGCGCTCAGCTACCAGGAGCTGTTTGCGCGCCTGCGGCAATCCGTGCCGCCGGTGGAGGCGGACTACCTTGCCTACCTGGAAGCCCGCTACTTCGGCGGCTGAGACGGCGCATCGCTGCGCCCAGCCAGGCACATCAGCGTGGCCATGCCGTGCAGGCATTGTGTTTCCTTACCAGCCTTGAGCACATAGGCCTTCAGTTCGCAGATGGTCAGGGTGCGTCCGCTGCGGATCACCTGGCCTACAGCGCGCACGCGCTCGCCGTCGGCGGGAGCGATCAGGTTGACCTTGAACTCCACGGTCAGCACCGAGCTCTCGGCGGGGAATAGGGTGTAGGCCGCGTAACCGCCGGCCGAATCGGCCACGGTGGCGACCATGCCGGCGTGGAAGTAGCCGTGCTGCTGGCTCAGTTCCGGGCGGTACGGCAGATCGATCTCCACCCGGCCGGGCTGGATTTCGTGCAGGAAGGCGCCGAGAAGGGCCATCGCACCTTGCCGCGCAAAGCTGTCGCGCACGCGACTGGCGTAGTCCGGATCGAGGGCTTGCATGGCGGCTCCGCTGGAGATGGATGAGTGGATTATGCTGGGTGGAAGCCGCCGTTCCAAAAATGGGGAGCGGAACTGACGGCCTTGTCGGGTGCGGGACGCCGTCCATCGCGCCCGTGCGAATCAGGGTCCGTTTTTGCCGCCTTATAGCGCACGGGCCGCTCGCGGCCGACCTAGATCGAACCATGTTGAAGAAGTTGCGCTCGTGGCTGTATCCGGATTCCGCCCAGGCGGACGGACCATACCGGAACCGTTCGCTGCCGCTGCCGGCCGGCGCCATCGTGGCCGAGCAGGGCCTGCGGCACTTGCACGAGGCCCCCGGCGTCCACGCCGTCACCGCCCTGCTGGACGAGGCCTACGTGGTGGTGCAGCTCGACCGGCATCGCCGCTGGTACGCCACCTGGCAGCCCTACCTCGACAGCTGGGAACTGCTGCACCTCGACGCCGAGGACGAGACCGCGATCGGACCGACCGCGGCTGCGCCACGCAGGGCCGAAGCCTCAGCTCAGTAGTTCGTAAACCCCGCCCTTCTCCAGGGCGGTTTTGTAGGCCGGCCGGGCGTGGATGCGCTGCAGGAAGGCCTGCAGCTTCGCCGCGCCGGCATCCGGGCCGCCGCGGGCGGCGGCCGCTTCCAGCGGAAAGCTCATCTGGATATCGGCGGCGGTGAATTCCTCGCCGGCGAACCAGGTGCTCTTGCCCAGCTCGCTCTCCATGAATTCCAGGTGCAGCTTGAGCTGCGGATCGATGAAGGCGTTGCGCACGTTCTTGACGATGCCGCGCGCGATGGGCTTGATGAAGAACGGCATCGGTGCGGTGGCGATGCGGCCGAAGATCAGCTTGAGCAGCAGCGGCAGCATGGCCGAGCCTTCGGCGTAGTGCAGCCAGTAGGTGTAGCGCAGCCGCTCCGGCGTGCCTTCCGCCGGGATCAGGCGGCCGCTGCCGTAGCGGCCGACCAGGTACTCCACGATGGCGCCGGACTCGGCGATGGTATTGCCCGCGTCGGTGAGCACCGGCGACTTGCCGAGCGGATGGATCGCCCGCAGCTCCGGCGGCGCCAGCATGGTCTGCTTGTCGCGCTGGTAATGCTTGATCTCGTACGGCAGGCCCAGCTCTTCCAGCAGCCAGAGCACGCGCTGCGAGCGGGAATTGTTGAGATGGTGGACCGTGATCATGGCGGCGAAGGATTCCTGTGAGAAACGGGATGTGGCGCCACCATTCCGTAAATGCGGCAGCTGGTCAATCGATACGTGCCGCACCGGGCTGCGGATGCGCCGGCTGGCGCAGCACCGCCCGGAATTGCGCAAGACTGCCAGCCAATTCCGTAAAAACGAACAGGCCGAGAACACCCGGCGCATCGGTGCAGACCAGGAAATAGACGATCAGCAAAGCCACCACTGCACGGCCGATGGCGTCGGCGAAGGCCAGCACGCCGACCGGATGCAGCAGCCGCACCAGCACCCACAGGCTGATCAGGACGCCGCTGAGGCAGACGAAGAACAGCTGGATCGGCGCGAATTCCGGCAATACGGCCTGTCCGCCGAGCCAGCCGTTGACCCGGTAGAGGAGATGCAGGAAGCCAACCGCCACCGGCGGAATCGCCAGGGTCAGGGTCGTGCTGGAATCCACCCAGGCCCAGAACCGCACCGTCCCCGGCGGAACATGATCGAAGCGCATCGCCGCTCTCCCCCTGTTATGCCGCGAAGCATAACGGGATTCGACTGCCCCGATCAGATTCGCCGTGCAGGCTCTACGGCCGCTCCACCCGCTGCGCCCGCACCGGTACGGCGGCGAGGTGCGAACCGCCGGCGATGCGCAACAGCAGGGCCCGATCGAGCTTGAACACGGACAGCAGTCGCAGGCTGAGGTACAGCAGCAGAGCGCTTGCGGCGATGACGATGCGGATGCCTGTATTCATGACGCGCCCCCTTGGTGTAGCGGCTGTGGTGTTCCGATTACAAGACTCCTCCGCTTTACGGTCCCTGAACGGCGCGCACGGCCCGGAGGCGGCGCTTTCATGACGAACGGTTCACCTGCCCCGAGCAACACGCGCCGCTGTCACGGATCGAGGCAGACTCGACCCCGCCGGATCGCTTAAAGTCCGCATCCACACCCTTATGCGGAGACCCGCCGCCGCCCCCACCGGCGGTGGATTACATCGATGATCGACCTGCGCAGCGATACCGTTACCCGCCCCTCGCCCGGGATGCTCAAAGCCATGGGCGCCGCCGAAGTCGGCGACGACGTCTGGGGCGACGACCCCACTGTCGCCCGGCTGCAAGCCGCCGTGGCGGAGCACGCCGGCAAGGAGGCGGGCCTGTTCTTCCCCAGCGGCACGCAGAGCAATCTCGCCGCCCTGATGGCGCATTGCCAGCGCGGCGACGAATACATCGTCGGCCAGCTGGCGCACACCTATCGCCACGAAGGCGGCGGCGCGGCGGTGCTGGGCAGCATCCAGCCGCAGCCGATCGAGAACGCCGCCGACGGCACGCTGCCGCTGGAGAAGATCGCCGCCGCGATCAAGCCGCTCGACGCCCACTTCGCCCGCACCCGCCTGCTGGCGCTGGAGAACACCATCCACGGCATGGTGCTGCCGGCCGCCTACGTCGAAGAGGCAGCGCGGCTGGCCCGCAGCAAGGGCCTGGCCACGCATCTCGACGGCGCCCGCGCCGTCAATGCGGCGGTGGCCTCGGGCCGCAGCGTGCAGGAGATCTGCGCGCCGTTCGATTCCGTTTCCATCTGCTTCTCCAAGGGCCTCGGCGCGCCGGTGGGCTCGGTGCTGGTGGGCGACAAGGCCCTGCTCGCCGACGCGCATCGCTGGCGCAAGGTGCTGGGCGGCGGCATGCGCCAGTCCGGCGTGCTTGCCGCCGCTTGCCTGTATGCGCTCGAACACAACGTCGAAGGCCTGGCGCAGGACCACGCCAATGCCGCCGCGCTGGCGCAGGGACTGGGGCAGATCGCGCAGATCCGCGTGACGGGACAGGCGACCAATATGGTGTTCCTGCAGATTCCGCAGGAGCACTGCGCGCCGCTGGAACACCACCTGCGGCAGCACGGCATCCTGCTGCAGGCGCTGTACGGCACGCGCCTGGTGACGCACCTGGATATTGCGGAAGCCGACGTGGCAATCGTGGTGAAAGCGGTGAAGGGCTACTTCGCAGGGATTTGAAGCATCACCTGAAGCAACTCCCTCTCCCTACAAACCCTGTATCCCCCTCACCCCACGAACGTGGGGAGAGGGTTGGGGTGAGGGGCGCAACGCTCAGGGAAGCGATGCGTTATTTTCAATCGAGCGGAAAGCTCAAAGCGGCTTCCGCAACAAACATCATTCTGGCCATCCCTGGCGGGACTTCACCGCTGCACGCTACCCCCGGCCCGGCCATCCATGGCCGGGCGTTCGCAGAAAAAACGATGACATTGAGTCATCGTTTTTTCTGCTCACCCCACCAAGGATAAAACGGCGGCATTTCCGACGCCTTGCCCTTGAACTCCGGCGCACGCTTCTCCAGAAACGACTGCACGCCTTCCTTGCCGTCCTGCAGGCTGGTGTAGTACACCGCCAGCGAATCCACCTTGTGCGCTTCCAGCGGGTGCGGCTGCGCGGCGTTGCGGTACATCATCTGGCGCGTCAGGGCGATGGCCACGGGCGAGCGGTTGTCGATGATGCGGTGGGCCAGCTTGTAGGCTTCGGCCAGCAGTTGGTCCGGCGGGTACACCGCTTTGACCAGGCCGCCGCGTTTGGCTTCCTCGCCGTCGATGATGTCGGCGCTGTAGGTCCACTCCAGCGCCTGGGCGATGCCGACGATGCGCGGCAGGAACCAGGTGGAGCAGGCCTCCGGCACGATGCCGATCTTGCCGAAGACGAAGCCGATGCGCGCCTTCTCGGAAGCCAGCCGCACGTCCATTGCCAGCGTCATGGTGGCGCCGATGCCCACCGCCGGGCCGTTGATGGCGGCGATCACCGGCTTCTTGCAGTCGAAAATCGACAGGGTGACGCGGCCGCCGGTGTCGCGCAGGCCCTTGAAGATCTCCGGATCGTCGAGGCGCTCGTTCATGTCGCGCAGGCTCGGCGCCAGCGACTCGTCCAGGCCGAAGACGTTGCCGGCCTTGGTCAGGTCCATGCCGGCACAGAAGGCGCGGCCGGCGCCGGTGACCACCACCGCGCCCACCGCGTCGTCCTCGCTGGCGTGGCCGAAGGCGTGCACCAGTTCGTTGGCCATCTCCACGGTGAAGGAGTTGAGCTGCTCGGGACGGTTCAGGGTCAGGGTGAGAACGCGGTCGGCAATCGACCAGTCGAGGGTGTTGTAGTTCATGTCTTCTCCAGTTTTCTCGCCGGGCAAGTGTAAGGCGTCGGGGGCTGGCTTTGCGGACAGCGACCGCGGCCCCAGGGCTAATCCACTCGCCGTACATGGGTATACAATTTGAAAAAGTACGCAGCCGCCATCAAGCGGCCCGTAACTTCAAATAAATAAACGCCGCAAATATGGCGGCCCAGGGGGAGTACCATGCGCCAGTTCAAACGGCTGTTTCCGCTGTTCCTGTTGCTGTTGTTGCAGGCTTGCGGCGGCAACAGCTCGCCTGTCAGCGGCGGTGAAGGCAGCACCATCACGCCGGTCGCGCAGGACCGCGACGGCACCATCTACGCCCAGAAGATCCTCTCGCCGATCGGCGACACGGTCTGGTTCCAGGTATTCGAACCGACCCATCTCAAGGCCGGACAGACCTATCCGCTGGTGCTGAACAGCCATGGCTACGGCGGCACGCGCGCCACCAAGCCGGATGCTTTCATCCAGCAGCTAATGGACAACGGTTACTACGTCATCTCCATCGACGAACGCGGCGACGGCCAGTCCAGCGGCACCGTGCGCGTGATGGATCCGGACTACGAGGGCCAGGACCTGGTGGCGGTGCTCGACTGGGCCGAGCAGCTGGAAGGCCTGCGCCGCCACGGCGATGGCAGCATGGTGGTGGGCAGCTACGGCGGTTCCTATGGCGGCATGTACCAGTTCCTGCTGATGGGCGCCGACCCCAGGCACCGCCTGCACGTACTGGCGCCGGACATCACGCCGCATGACCTGACCTTCGCGCTCAACGAGGGCAATGTGGTCAAGTCCGGCTGGGGCCTGGCGCTGGTCGCCGGCGGTGAAGCCGGTGAACTTGCCGGCACGCCGGCGCTGGTGCTGCCGGAGTTGCTGACGCGGCTGGCCTCGGGCGAACTGCCGACGCGGCAGGACCCGACCGTCTACGAAACCCTGATCACCGCCGGCCTGACCAACGAATTCAGCCAGACCGGGCTGAACTACTTCAAGTATCACAGCGTGGCCTACTTCTGTGACGGCGAGCAGGCCGGGCCGCAGAAATTCCTGCTGCCGATTTCGGTGCCGGACACCTTCCTGGTGCAGCCGACGCCGTTTCCCAAGGCCGATGTGTTGTTGTCGCAAGGCATGCCGGACACGCTGTTCAACTTCAACAACGGCTACGCCAACTGGCAATGCCTGAAGAAGGGCGGCGGCGACGTGCGCCTGATCTCGCACCAGTCCGGCCACATCCTGCCGGTGTCGCTGGCCAGCGTGCCGCTGCCGCCGGGCAGCAACCTGCAGGATGCGCTGGACCCGTTCTACGCCGTGATCAATCCGCCCGAGTTCCAGGGCCCGAGCGGCGCTTCGGCCTGCGGCAGCATCAAGGTCAGCGACGCCGATTTCGCCTGGTTCCAGGAAAAGCTGCAGGGTGTCGGCGGCGCGCTCGACAAGGTGCTGACCACCGGCACCGATTTCTGCATGAGCATCGCCGACGGCGACGCCATCCAGGTGCACGATATCAAGCACGGCGGCCAGGAATTCCAGCTCAAGGCCACCACGCCGCAGCTCAACAGCCTGCTCGGCGTGGTCGGCTCGCTGCTCGGCGGCGATGTGCGCAAGGCCTTGCTGTCGGTGCAGCCGCTCTACACCGCGGCGACCGACAATGTGCTGGTGGCCGGCATCCCGACCCTGTCGATGAACATGAAGAACGCGGTCGGCTCCAGCCCCACCGACTGCAGCAACCCGCTCAACATCGGCGGCTGCGATCCGATCCTGTTCGTCGGCGTCGGCTACCTGGCCAAGGGCTCGCAGGACTGGAAGCTGGTCGACGCCCAACTGACCCCGATCCGCAGCTTCGGCGACCACGCCGCCGACATGAACGGCATCGGCATCCGCCTCAAGCAGGGCGACCAGTTGGGGCTACTGGTGTACGCCTACCACACGCAATATCCGATTACCTGGTCGCGCGACGTGTTCGTGCCGGCGGTGGATCTGTCCGGCACCATCCAGCTGCCGATCCTCGATTCATCGGAGATCGTGCGTCAGGGTGTCTGACCACTGTCACCGCAGAGGAATCAGGCGGCGGCCAAGGCGTGTATTTCAGGCTCGGCCTCCAGCAGTTGGCGCGCCATCAAAAAAGGGCGAACCGCTTTCGCGGTTCGCCCTCGGCAAATCAAGTCTATTTGCCGCGTGTGACTTCAGTTGCCGGAACCCGACGAACTGCCCATCGCAGCACCACCCGAGGAGCTGGATGAAGACGAGGCGCCGTACGCCGGGGCCGTCGACGGAGCAGCCGGGCTGCTCGCTGCATTCGCCGGCGGCGCTTCATTCTTGTTGCACGCACCCAAGCCGGCGCCAACAGCGACGATACCCAGGGCGAGCGCGACGTTTTTCAACATGTCCATTGCCTTCCTCCATGAAGTGGAACCTACGCAGGTGCTGGGAAATCCAGCCAGACGGAACGGCGACACACGGTCACCAGCTTGCTGCGGATTTCCCCGCCCGTCACCAGATTGACCACGCCTCCCGCTGACAGTTCAATCAGCTATCGTGGCCCCGGCTTCAGCTGGCGATTCGCGGGCTCGGATCCGGCATGTCGGGCGCGGGGTCCTTCGAGTCGACGAAACAATCCTTGGCATCGTCGGCGCCGATCACCGCATAGGGCTTGAACTCAGGCACTGCCTGCACCACGGCATCCTGGGCCAGGTGCCAGTCGTCCATGCGCTTGCACAGCATCCTGGCCTTGGCCTCGATCACCTTGCTGCCCTGCTCCGCTTCTTCACTGGCCTGATCGGTGGTGCCGGTGAATACGCTCTTGAATACCTGGCCGAGGGTGTGCAGCGCGAAGTCCGCGCTCTCCAGGCCCAGGTCCTTCGCCCTGTCGGTGAATACCAGGGCGCTGGCGTTGTACCTGGCCAGGGCCGCCTGCCCCTGCGGGGACACCGCCACTTCGTTGCCGCCAATGCTCAGCTTGCCTTCGCCATTGACCCGCGCCTTATCGTGGCCCTTGGCCTTGATCACCACGGAACCGTTCTTCAGCGAAATCGCACCGTTGTCGAAAATCATGAAGCCGTGGTGATTGGAAGCGGCGTGGGCGCAGGCGGAAAACGATATGGCCAGCAACAGGATCAGGAATCTGGCATTGATGTGATTCATGGCAAGCTCGGGGCTCCGGTACAGGGCGGCGCCTCCATGGCGCCGCTTCGATGTCGGCTATTGGATGCGGCGAACCGGCATTCCGGATTCAAGCATGGATCGTGCAGTCGCCGCTCCGAGGTTGTTAAGTACAATTAACACTCGTATAGTGTCGCACCATGAACACCCTGGCCAACCGCATCGTCGAGGCCCGCAAGCAGCTCGATATCAGCAAGGCCGAACTGGCGCGCCGCGTTGGCGTCACCCGCGCCACTGTCACCATGTGGGAATCGGGGCAGATCGAATCCCTCCGCGACGACAACCTGCTGCAACTCGCGGAGCTGCTCAACCTCAATCCCCGATGGCTCAACTCCGGCAAGGGCGAACGCCAGGCGGCTCCCGCCGCGTCGGCCGGCAGCACCGCGGATGAACCGGCTGACAGCTATACCTTCGTCACCCGCGTCCATGGCCCCCTGCTTTCCGCCGGCGGCGGGCTGGTCAGCTGGGAACATGAGGAAATCGGCCACTCCCACGCCTTCCGCCGCGACTGGCTGGCGCGCAAGGGGCTGGCGGCGAACGACTGCCGCATCGTCAGCGTGGAGGGCGACTCGATGTCGCCCTTCCTGCGCAGCGGCGACGTGGTGCTGGTGCATATCACCGACCAGGCCATCAGGAACGGCGAGGTCTATGCCCTCACCATCGGCGACGAACTGCGCGTCAAGCGCCTGGTGCAAAGAGCCGACGGCAGCGTGGAAATGCACAGCGACAATCCCGCGCCGCAGTATGCGATGGAACTCATCACCGCCGACCAGATGGAACGCCTCAAGGTGATCGGCCGGGTGGTCTGGAGAGGGGGATAGGGAGCCCGCAAGCCCGCACAATATCCACCGCCCATACCCATAACCCACGATCCCGTGCCGACCACCTCCGCTCCCCTCACCCTCCGCGTCAACGGCTACGACATGACTTATGTCGAAGCCGGCAGCGGCAAGCCCCTGCTGCTGGTGCACGGGAGTCTCTGCGACTACCGTTTCTGGCGGCCACAAATGGAACCGCTGTCGGCGCAGCGCCACGTCATCACGGTCAGCCTGCGCCACTACTGGCCCGAAAGCTGGGACGGCAGCGGCGCCGGCTTTTCGCCGCAGCAGCATGCCGACGATCTCGCCGCCTTCATCGACGCCCTGGAAACGGGGCCGGTGGATCTGGTGGGGCACTCACGCGGCGGCACCGTGGCCTGGCTGCTGGCGCGGCAGCACCCGGAACTGTTGCGCTCCCTGGTGCTCGCCGAACCGGGCCTTGGCGTCGGCACGGTATCAGGCGGCCAAGCGGCCGACCTGGACCGCAGCGGCTTCCGCCGCCGCTCGCTAGCGCTGCTCCAGGCCGGAAATGCGGATGGCGCGCTCGAGCTGTTCATCGACACCGTCAGCGGCGCCGGCACCTGGGCGCGCATGGTGCCCTGGCTCAAGCGCATGATGCGCGACAACGCCAACACCCTGTTCGGCCAGGTGGCGGAGACCTACGCAACCGTCACCGCGGCCACGGCGGCAGGTCTGCGCCTGCCCCTGCTGCTGGTCGGCGGCGCGCAAAGTCCCGCGCCCTATCCCGCCGTACTGGAGGCGCTCGCCGCGCTCCTGCCCGGCGCACAGCGAGCCACCATCGCCAGCGCTTCGCACGCGATGAACCTGTGGAATGCGCCGGCCTTCAACCAGGCACTGGAATCTTTCTTGGCTGGTCGCTGACGATTCCACATTTTTTGCACAAATCCCGCACCGGGACGGCATCTGCACTCCCTAGCATCAATGCAGGGCCGATCCCGCCCGCCGCATCGAGTGCGCCATGTCATCCTCTCCAGCTTTGCAGTCCATTACCGCACGGCCAACGCCGCCCGCAGCGACCACCGCCATACCGATTCACGAGCCGATACAGCGCACCAGCGTCTGCCTGCGTTTCACCGGCGGCGAATGGCTGATCGACGAAGCCTGGCGCGAGTACGCGCGCGGCCGGCCGGAATCCCGGCATCGGCTGTATTTCCAGCACAACGCGACGGCACCGTGCGAGGCCATGGGTGAGATTGCGGCGGGCGATGCGGCGGCCGCCATGGCCCGCCCGCAACTGATGCGCAGCGGCGAACGCTGCGTGATCGTCTTCGGGTGTTATGTCTTCCAGCGCTGGCCCATGCGGCAAGGCCCCTACTGGTACCGGGTAACGACACAGCCGTTCGGCGCCGCCCCGTTCTTCCTGCGCGACTACCTGCGACGGCGCGACACCGGTGCAACCGGCAGCCTCGGCCTGAACCTGCCGGATGCTCCCTATGCTTTCGGCCACGTCGATATCGAGCGCAACGTGCTCGTCACCAGCCGCGAGCACGCCGATCCGCGCTTTCCGCAATTCCTGGTCTACAGCGCGCCCGGCTACGGCCAGCCCTGGCAATTCGATATCGAGCGCACTCGACGCGCCAACGGCATGCGCTGACGCATCGCCATGCGGCTTTCTGAATCGGGTCCGGGCTACACTGCAACGGTCACCGACTCGGCTCAGCCATGCCCGAACTGCCGGACCTGACGGTTTATCTGGAACGCATCGAGGCCATCGCCCTGGATGCGCCGCTGCTGCGGCTGCGCATCGGCAATCCCTTCGTGCTGCGCACGGTGGAACCGCCGCCCGCGGCGTTCGCAATGCGCAAATTGAAAGGTGCCTCGCGTATCGGCAAGCGGCTGGTGTTCGAATTCGAGGGCGAGTACTTCGCCGTGATCCACCTGATGATCCTGGGCCGGCTGCACTGGAAGAAGCCGGATGCGCCGCTGCCCAAGGGCACCGGCCTGGCCGCATTCGATTTCGAACACGGCACGCTGCTGCTGGTGGAACACGGCAAGAAGCGCCGTGCGGCGCTGCACCTGCTGAGCGGCCGGGACAGTCTGAAAGACTTCGACCGCGGCGGCCTGGAAGTGGCGCAGGCAAGCCTCGACGCCTTCGTCGCCGCACTGGCGCGCGAGAATCACACGCTGAAGCGCGCGCTGACCGATCCCCGGGTGCTCAGCGCCATCGGCAATGCCTACTCCGACGAGATCCTGCATCGCGCGCAACTCTCTCCTTTCAAGCAGACGCGCGCGCTCAGCGGCGCCGAACAGCAAAGACTGTTCGACGCAACACGTAACGTGCTCGCCGAATGGACCGAGCGTCTGCGCCGTGAAGCCGGCACCGGCTGGCCGGAGAAAGTCACCGCGTTCCGCCCGGAGATGGCGGTACATGGCCGCTACAGGCAGCCCTGCCCGGTGTGCGGCGCGCCGGTGCAGCGCATCGTCTACGCCGACAACGAAGCCAACTACTGCGCACGCTGCCAGACCGAAGGCCGTCTGCTGGCGGATCGCGCCCTGTCGCGGCTGTTGAAGAGCAACTGGCCCAAGACCATCGACGAACTGGAACGCTGAAACAGCAGGGCCCAAAGCGGGCGCAGCGTGCCCCAGAAAATTATTACAGCGCACAAGCCGTGGTCGACAGGCGTTTTTGCAGTGCAGCGAAAAACCCTTCATCCACAGCCTTCACGGCTTGGTCAGAATTTCGTCACAACCGGTAAAAAGCGCGCAACGACGGGCATTCCGGCGCCGGCCGGCGGGAGTTGTACAAAAGTTATCGACAGGGACTGTGGATAGCCTTGGGTGCACCAAGCTGAAGCCGGGACCGTCATCGCCGGAAAGATTTTGGATGCAACGCGATATTTACAGGAATCGAACATTCCCGACACGGGATTTTTACAATGTTCGAGGGAAAGCCGGATGGGACCTCCCATTCAGGCATCGCGGCTGGCGACGGCACCGGCCTGCGGTCGCCGTCGCAGCGATACCCTCGCTAGTCGGCCAGCAGCAACAGGCCGGCGCAGCGGATATACAGCGCAACGGCCAAGGCGATGCTGGCCAGCAGGTACAAGGGCACCGAAATCGTCAGGTAAACCAGGGTACGGGCAACATCGACGAGGTCCGCGGTGAAATTCTGATTCACCGTATCGGGCCAGATCAGACTCAGCTCAGCGTAATCCTCTCGTGCCAGTGCATCCCCGAAGTGGAGTCTCCGGACGGGCTTTACAATTTTCACAGGCTACCTCCCAGGTATCCCAGAATCGACGGCGGAAAAGTCCGACGCCTTTTTTCTCAATGCCCCATTTCACAACAGACCCCGCGTCTCCACCGCACCGCCCATACGCCACCGAATGCCGTCGGGCGGGTACCTGAAATCAGGGCAGACGGACGGCGCAAGTGCAACGATATTCGGCGTCTACACCTGAAGCGCGAATGTCGCCCTGCCGTGGGTTGCCAAGATCTACTTGGTGGAAGTTTGCGTGATTCCCTTTTTTATTTTGCTTGCGCGCCTGTGCGGCGCAGATCGTCCCTGATCGTGGGCTGACTTTAGTCGATTGCACCATCGCTTGTGAAGTGCTATTTGCCCGCTTGAATAATAAAGTCTACAAGCCATTGCACCGACGCCGCGGCGTACACGCCTGCACTGTTTGAGAGCGATTGCCGCCAAAGACGCCAACGCCGCAATAAATCGCAATGCAACATGCCCGCGCGCAGGGCATCCGGCGATTTTTGCACTGCATCAATTGTTCATTTTTGCACCAGTTTTGCTCTTTGAGCCGACGCCGCCTGCGCGATTCTGGAATGTACCGTACCGATTGGCCCGGTACTGAAATAACAACCAGCCGGTACGCGACCGGCTTGTCCTGTCCGTTCCTTGCGTCTGACCCTCGCCCCAACTGGTATGATAAGATGACCACATGTCCGTCGCCAGTCCATTCCGTCCGGTCTCCCGGCAATCGCTGTCGGAATCCGTATACCTCCAGCTCAAGGACCGCATCGTCCGGCGCGAACTCACGGCCGGCGCCAGCCTGCCTTCGGAGCGCGAGTTGTCGGAAGCCCTCGGCGTCAATCGCGGCGCCGTGCGCGAGGCCATCAAGCGCCTGCAGCAGTCGCGGCTGATCGCGGTGCGCCAGGGCGGCAACCATGTCGTGCTGGATTACCTGGACGAGGCCGGCCTGGAATTGTTGCCGAGCCTGTTGCTCGACAAGCGCGGCCGCGTCAGCGGCGCGGCGGTGCGCTCGATCATGGCGATGCGCTCGGCGCTGGCGCCGGACATCGCCGCCGCCGCGGCCGAACACGGCGGCGCCATACTGGCCGCGGAACTGCAGGCACTGCTGAAACAGATGCGCGCAGCGGACAGCGACGTCGGCGCACTGCAAAACCACTGCTTCGAATTCTGGAAGGCCTTGGTCGCGGCGAGCGACAACATCGCCTTCCGCCTGGCGTTCAACTCGATGCAGAGAACCTATCGCCAGGTATGGGGGCTGCTGACCCGGGTCATGGAAGCGGAATTCCGCGACCTCGCCGGCCTGGGCCGCATCGTGCGGGCGGTGGCGGCGGGCGATGCCGAGGCCGCACGCACGGCTGGCCGGCGTCACGTGGAGATCGGCCGGCGGGCGCTGGAACGCACGCTTGATACAAGCACCGGCGAAGGGGCATGAGATGAACCAGACAGCCAATCGCAGCGACGACCAGGTCATGATCGGCGCGGAGGAAACCGCCCGGCGCAATCCCATGCGTCCGCCGGATACACTGCCGCGCGACCGGCGCAGTGCACTCAGGCTGTTCTGGGCCCACCCCAGCCCGCTGCTGATCGCCGCCTTCGCACTCGGCTTCGGTGCCTGGCGCGGTGCGATCGCCCCGTTCGGCTGGAAGGACGCACTGGTGGCGCTGGCGGTGCTCGCCTACTTCCCCTTCAACGAATGGCTGATCCACGTCTACCTGCTGCACTACCGGCCACGCCGGCTGTTCGGCCGTACCTTCGACTTCTACCTGCCGGTGACGCATCGCCGCCACCATGCCGATCCCTGGAATCTGAAGTGGGTGTTCATCCCGCGCCATGTCCACGTGCTCACCCTGCCTACTGTGGCGCTGCTCCTATGGGCGCTGTGGCCATGGAAGGAACTGGTGCTCACCGGTGAAGTGACTTACCTGCTCCTCGGCCTGCACTACGAATGGGTGCACTACCTCGCGCACATTCCCTGGTGCCCGGATATCGGCCACTATCAGCGGCGCGTGCGCGAACACCGCTACCACCACTTCCGCAACGAAAACTTCTGGTGGGGTGTATCGATGGGCAGCGGCGACCGTTTCTTCGGTACCGCGCCGGCGGTGGAAGACATCGGCCGCTCCGGCACCACCAGCACACTGGGCCTGCGCAAGTAGCGCCGGCAGCTTGCGTCTTGCTCAGACCTGGCGTGCGGCAAGCGGCGCCGGACCGCGCGGCACGCGCGTGCTCCACCACACCACCACGATCAGCAGCGCCTGGATCACCAGACGCACACCCAGCAGCGCGGGTGGAAACTTGGGGAACAGCTCCGGGTGCTGCCACATGTAGATATTGGCCGGCGACACGCAGAGGATCAGCAGCAACAAACCCGCGCCGGCCCACGGCCGCGTCGCCCGCGGGATCAGGCCGAAAGCCCCGAGCAATTCGAACACGCCGCTGACGTAGACCGCCGCCAGCGGCCAGGGGATGTAAGGCGGCACGATGCCGACAAAGAAATCCGTGACGACGAAGTGGCCGATGCCGCCGCCGAAGAACCAGAGGAAGACGAAGACCAGGCCGGCACGTTTGTACTTGGACATGCGCTCGTATCGAGGTAGGAAAGCATGGGCCCTGAGCCGGCCATATCCCATTTTGCACGTTTTGCCGGTCGCCCTCCGCAAGCGTTGCGAAAAGTTGCGCGCCGCCGCATTGGCCCGGCCTCGCCGTCAGGCCCTACACTGCTCCATTCCCTCCACCCTGTTCCTCTGCCTTGAATATGCGCACATCCGCACGGAGCTTTCGCCGCCACCTCGCCTTCATCGGCAACTGCACGCTGCTCGGCCTGCTTGTCGCCTGCGGCAGCGGCGCGCGTTCCGTCGAAGCCGGCGTTGCCATGACAGCATCACCCGCTGCGCCAACACCGGCCAAACCACCGCGCATCGGCCACGTCTTCCTGCTGGTGCTGGAGAACGAGGACTACGAAAATTCCTTCGGCGCGACTTCCCCCGCCGCCTATCTGGCGAAGACGCTGCCGGCACAAGGCGCGTTGTTGTCCAACTACTACGGCACCGCCCACTACAGCCAGGGCAACTACATCGCCATGATCAGCGGGCAGGGACCGAATCCGGACACGCAGTCCGATTGCCACGACTACGTCGAGTTCAAGGCCACCGCGTCAGCCGATGCCGACGGGCAGGCGGTCGGCCGCGGCTGCGTCTATGCCGCCGACGTGCCCAGCCTGCCGGACCAGCTGGAGCAGGCCGGCCTGAGCTGGCGCGGCTACATGGAAGACATGGGCAACAACCTGCAACGCGAGGCCGCCAGTTGCGGGCGGCCGCGGATCGGCGCGAAGGACCCGGCGCGAAAAGCGGAGCCGGGCGACCAGTACGCCACCAAGCACAACCCCTTCGTCTACTTCCATCGCGTCATCGACGATCCCGACCGCTGCGACCGGCACGTGGTGAACCTGAAGCAGCTGGGCGCCGATCTGGCCAGCGCCGCCACCACGCCGAACTTCGCCTTCATTACCCCGAGCCTGTGCCACGACGGCCACGATTCACCCTGCGTCAACGGCGAGCCCGGCGGCCTGGTATCGGCCGACGCCTTCCTGCGGCAGTGGGTGCCGCTGATCCTCGACTCGGCGGCCTTCAAACAGGATGGCCTGCTGATCGTGACCTTCGACGAATCCAACGGCCCGCAAACCGACTCTTCGGCCTGCTGCGGCGAAACGTCGGGACCGAACGCGCGGTTTCCGGGGCTCACCGGCCGCGGCGGCGGCCGCATCGGCGCAGTACTGTTGTCGCCCTTCATCCGGCCCGGCACGATCAGCGCCACACCGTACAACCACTATTCAATGCTGCGCAGTGTCGAGGATATTTTCGGCCTGCCTTACCTGGGATATGCGGCGAAGACGTCTGCGGGATTCGGCGACGACGTGTATACGCAATTGCCAGAGCCGTCCGCCCACCCCTGAGCCGACAACCTTCGCGCGTCAGCCGCGATCAGCTCCCGCCGAATACGTCGCTGCGCGCCTTGTCGACACGCGCCATCTCGCCGTGAAAGTCGAAATCGATGGTGCCGCCTTCGGCGGCCGGCGACGCCGCCGCTTGCCGTGCCGCCGCGTTCTGATCCAGCAGCGACAGCAGCTCCGGCGCCGGCGCGATTCCCGCCTGCGGCTGGAAGCGGAAATCGGAGGGCAGCAGTTCATGCCCCATGGCGCGCACGCGCTCCCAGGCTTCCGGACTGAGCACGGCTTCGAGCGGCAAGGCCACTTCAGCGAAACCGGCGGCGCGCCTCGCCTCGAACAGGCGCTGCGCCAGCCGCAGGCGGATGTCGGCGCG